>NZ_JAHXYO010000010.1:0-194809 GCF_019969905.1 Rahnella sp. GSA61A
TCCCTGCAGGGTTTCCCAAATCCATTGGCCTGCGGCCTCAATTTTTCTTTGTCCGCTGCAGACCCAGCTGTCAGGTGGCGGGGTGAAAAATGCCAGCGCCTTTTCGAAATTGTCATCCATTGGTGATTGTCCCTGTTATTTCGTTAAAAGGCTGTCCGTTGCCGCATCAAGTGAGGTGTAGCGTTCCCAGTCCGGATCCGGTACAGGGTTTCGTCGGCGGAGGTGGACAGGCGCTGAAAGTCACGGATAACGCCGTACACGACGCGTTCAGGCTGGAAAGGCGTGCCCAGGGTAAAGCAGGTGAACTGGCGCAGCATCTGCGCGGCACCGATATCCGGTTCGGGGCAGGTGACGTCAACGGTGTAGGAAAAAGTCTCGCTGAGATGTTCCTCGCCGCGAAAGCTCAGCACGTCCAGATGGTACGGGCTGTTCCAGATATCGAGAGAATAGCGGGAAAGTGTGTTCATTCCGGTCCCTGGCTGACATGTGAAAAGCATCCTGCTTTTCGGGGTGTGAGGAAACTGTATTCACATGGTGAAATTGTGGGAATAGAGTTTACTCAGAATTGGGAATTCGGGAAGTGTTAATAATAAGAGGTACCAGACAAAAGCTAGTGAAGCCCTTCTGTTATCTGACCACAACAGAGGCTCTTTAGACCCGCCCCCCGGTTACGCCCTGCGGGTAAACGCAATCATCAGGGAAAGGGCATAGACGACGCTGCCCAGAAATACAGCGGGGGCGAGACTGTCAAACAGATGTCCGGGTTGGGCATCTGAGTACAATACCAGCACAACGACGGAAATCCCCATCATGGCGCCGGGTATGTGGATCCAGCGGGCCACGCGTTCTTTTTGCTTTTTGTAGGCAGCAAATTCCTGATTTGTTCTTTCCAGCGCATTACTGAGCCGTTCGCAGTCTTCTTCGTTATCACACAAGCGTTCGGCCAGGCGGCTGTTTTCATCTTCCAGCTCGGCCATCTGCTTCTTCAGTTTTGCCTTTTCGGTCTTCGCGTTCTGCCCTTCATACTCTTCGAGTTTCAGGCTGGCACGAAGCTGCGTGATTTTACGGTTCGCCTCAGCCGTCAGTTCTTTCTGCTGTCCGAGCAGGGCGTAATTCCCGTCAGCACGGCGGTTGGCGGCATGGCGTTTATCTTCTTCCTCACGCACCCGGCGTTCCGACTCGGTTTCCAGCCGGGTTAAACGCTGTTGCAGCGCATCACGCGCCGCCGCCATCGCGGTCATCTGACTGCCGGTATACGCAATCAGGCTGTTGGCGGCATCGAGTTCTGCGGAGTTTGAATGGCCGTCTGCACGCTGGCGCGAACGCAACAATGCCAGTTCATCGGCGTGCTGCTTTTTCTGTATGTCAGATTGTCGAAGCAGTTCGCTGATGCGGGTGTTAAGACGCGACAACTCCCCTTTCATCCGCTCAGCGTCTTCTGTATTGCCTTTGCCTGTTTGGTTACGCGCAACGGCCAGTTCATTCTTCAGGCTGCACACCTGTTTTTCCAGTGAGGCGAGCTTTTCGAGCGTGACGGCGGTGTCTTTATAAACAGTTTTTACTTTTGCCTTATCTGTCTCGGCGCGGCTGAAACTGATGCCTCTGAGCGCGCTTTCCACTTCGCGGGCGATGGTTGTTTTATCCATGGCTTTCATCCGGTTGCACGCACTGGCCAGGAAAGTGGCTGCTTCGTTGCTGTTACCGGTTCCAAATGCTTGTTTGATAAGGCTCTGTATCACGCTCATGGTTGCCGCACTCACTTGCCGTAAAAAGTCAGGGCACGCCTAATGCTGGTCACTTAAGGAAATGAGGTCCGTGAATTTGGGCCTTCGATGAAGAAAAATAGCGCTATAAGCCTGATTCCTTCATTATCCTTTGAAGCACAAAAATGAATTTGTATTCATAAAAATGCTTAACTGATCGGCATTAAGGGCACGCCCGTTGTGCACCCGTTTACTGATTGTATCAGATAGGATTTATTTTATTTACAGGAGTTATTTTAAGCGGGATGAGTACAGCAGGATCCGTGGGTTTTCGGACTTAAAGCGCGATCACCCGCAGGCTTTGGACGCCTTTGGCACCCAGCATCAGCGCACTTTCGCTGTCAGCGATCGCCGCCGGGCCGGTGACCATAATCGCGTAACGGGCATTAAAAGGCTGCGGCTGACGGTGGGCGAGATGCAGATGTTCGATGATGTGGTTAACGTCGAGCAGCACGACCAGGTTTTTAGCCATCGCGCTGAGGGTGTTCACACAAAGTTGCGGATCACTGAGAAAGACTGCGCCGGTTTCTGCGACACCAAAACAGGCACGGACCACGCCGACATCAACATCTTTCAGCGATGCCGCCTGAGTACGGGCGTCGAGACTCCTCTCTGCGATAATCTCCGGCGTGGCGGAGCAAAACAGCGAGTCTGCCGGATATAACCCGCGCAGATAGGCATTCAGCGTGGTGTAGCCATTTTGCGGTGCCCGCAGGAACCGGTCATCCCAGATACCGCCCATCAGGGTCAGCGCACGGCCAAATTCTTGCTGCGGATGGGATTTTTCAGCCGGTGGCGGGAACAGCGTTTGCATGAATTTATGCTGACGAATGCCGGTCAGGAAATCGTTGCGGCTCATGGGGTTTCCTTGTCAGGTGAAAGTCAGCAAAACCGGAGTCAGGTTCCCCTGCTCCGGCCACAGTGTGTTAATTAATGGAACTGCAGGTACGCGACATGCGTTTGCAGATATTCCTGCAAGCCATGTTTACCGTCGGCACCACCGACGCCCGACTTACGCCAGCCCGCATGGAAGCCCTGCATGGCTTCGAAGTTTTCACGGTTGATGTAGGTCTCGCCGAATTTCAGTTGTTTCAGCGCTTTCATCGCCGTATTTATATTGCTGGTGTAAATCGATGACGTCAGGCCATATTCGCTGTCGTTTGCCATGGCAATCGCCTCATCCAGCGTTTTGAACGTGGCGACCGGCAGCACCGGACCAAACACTTCTTCATGCATGATCGGCATGTCCTGCTTCACATCCACCAGCACCGTCGGCTGATAGAAGAAACCTTTGTCGCCATGACGTTTGCCGCCCAGCAGCACTTTTGCGCCCTGTGACACGGCTTTCGCCACTTTATCTTCCACACGCTGCAATGCCGCCGCGCTGATCAGCGGTCCCATATCCAGCTCTTTTTGCTCGGCGGTATTGCCGAACGTTACTTTTTTCATCGCTTCGCTGATGCGCGAAATGAATTCGTCGTATACGCCTTCCTGCACGTAAACACGCTCCGCGCAGTTACACACCTGCCCGGTATTGATGACGCGCGAGCTCACGATGGCTTTCACCGCCAGATCCAAATCGGCGTCATTCATCACGATGGCTGGTGCTTTACCGCCCAGTTCCAGTGAGACTTTAGTGACGTTCTGTGCCGCCGCAGTCATGGTGGCGATACCTGCAGCCACGCTCCCGGTCAGACTGACCATGCCGACTTTAGGATTCGCCGCCAGTTCCTGCCCGACGGTCGGGCCGTAGCCGGTGACAATATTCAGCACACCTTTTGGCAGGCCAATTTTGTGAATAATTTCCGCGAAAATCACCGCGTTGTTTGGCGTGATTTCACTCGGTTTGATGACGATGGTATTGCCGGTGATCAGCGCCGGGGCGGCTTTACGGGCGATCAGGAAGAACGGGAAGTTCCACGGCAGAATACCGGTGGTCACGCCGATGGCTTTGCGGAACACAAAGATGTTTTCATTTGGCCGGTCACTCTGAATGATTTCGCCTTCGTAACGGCGTGCCCATTCCGCCATGTAATCAAGGTAGTCGGCGGTGAACAGTACTTCGGTTTGCGCCAGGCCGTAGGTTTTGCCGCCTTCCGCAATAATGGTTTCCGTCAGTTCGGCTTCGCGCTCACGAATACCGTCGGCAATTTTATGCAGCCACACGCCGCGCTCTACCGCAGGTAACGCTTCCCAGCCCGGCTGCGCCGCTTCTGCTGCATCAATGGCTTTTCTGGCGTCTTCTGCTGAGCCTTCAGGGATCTGCGAAATCACCTGTTCTGTCGCCGGGTTCATAACGTCGATCCACTTACCGCCGGTGTTTTCAACGAACTCGCCGTTGATGTACATACGTTTCTGAACTGTGCTCATGTAAGGGTCTCCAAAATACGGATAGAGTTGATGAACGAGTTGTTAATAAAAAAGTTCTTTTTTGTGAAGTTTTAACAGCCTGTTCTATCCGTCTGGTTTTTACCTTTCCGTGATTGCCACTTAATTTTAAGAAATGGCAAAAATGTCATGGTCGGACTGCCCGACATAACAATTTTGCAAAATACAGGGTTCCGCTTACTGATACTGACGAACACTTCTGGGTGCATAGCCAAATTCACGTTTAAACAATGTGGAGAAGTAATTGCTGTCGCAGAAACCACAGTTGTGGGCAATCTCGGTGATCGGGCTGTCGCTGAAACGCAGCATGTTGCGCGCATTGAGCAGACGCAGGCGGTTGAGGTAATTGAGCGGTGTGCAGCCGGTTTGTTGTTTCATCTGACGATGCAAGGTACGCAGCGACATTGAGAACTGCGCGGCCAATGCCGGCCAGTCGATTTCCTCATCATAATGCTCATTCATCCAGTCCAGCACATTGTTCAGGTCACCGCCCTGCCCGCGATATCCGACATCACGGCTGCCTTTGCGCAGCAATAATAAGAGCTGCATAAAATATAATTCCTGCTGAGCCTGAGATTCCGGCGATTGCGTGGCGGGTTGTCGCGCCAGCAAATTAATCAGCGTTTTGGCCTGCACAATCTGAGTCGGGCTGATGCGCCAGTGCGCCGGATACACCCCGTCCACTTCCTGCGGCAATAAATCACCGACGCCATTAAGGAAACGAAACGCGTTCGGGCTGCGATACAGCACGTTGGTCAGATGCAGGTTTTCGGTATCTTCATAAAGATGATGGTCGCTGTGACGCACAAAACAGACGCTCCCCGCGCTGAGGATCAGCGGCTGGTCATTAAAAACGTGCGTGCCGGTACCTTGCTCGACCAGGACAATTTCATTGAAATCCTGATGATGATGTTCAGGAAAAGTTTCCTGCGGATAACGGGGTTCAATGGCGACCGGGAAATCTCCTGAGGGGAAATACTCACTACTGCGTAACACGGTCATTTCCGACTCCTTATTAACACTATCGTAATATCTTAGTCGTCGCCGGGGCAGCCATCGGGCTGAAACTGTGATCCGCCAGCCGCTTTTGAACAAAACATTTCCCGCCTGATGAAATCCGGTGCAATCCGGCGTTCTGCGTAGCTTTATGCCTTATTTCAGTGCGGTTTTCTGAAACCGGTAATGTGTGTTTTTCTGACCGTTTAGCCTGCCTGAAATAAGATTGTTATCAAATTGTGAGGTTGTTCGCTCAAACCTTTGCGTCTTTGCCATAGTTCGCACTGAACTGGCACTCGCGGAAAGGTGAGGCTGTCAGCAACCTCCTAGAGTCGTGATCATGCGCCTGGCGCGTCGGCAACTTTTTGGTCGTTAAACTTTATGCGGACTTATGCGGAGTACAAAAAATGAAATTAAAACACGTACTGAGCCTTACCCTGATGGCGAGCAGCATCCTGCTGGCAGGCGCGGCATCGGCAGAAGTGAAGATCGCCCTGGTAGCAAAATCGTTGGGTAATGGTTTTTTTGAAGCAGCAAACGTTGGCGCACAGCAGGCAGCTAAAGAACTGGGCGATGTGAAAGTGATTTATACCGGCCCGACCACCACCACCGCCGAGGCGCAAATAGAAGTGCTCAATGGCCTGATCGCCCAGGGCGTCGATGCCATTGCTGTCTCCGCCAATGACCCGGATGCGCTGGTGCCGGTGCTGAAAAAAGCCATGCAACGCGGCATTAAAGTCGTGTCGTGGGATTCCGGTGTCGCCAAAGAGGGCCGCCAGATCCACCTTAATCCGTCTAACAACGCGCTGATTGGCGAAACCAACGTCAAACTGGCCGCCGATGCGCTGAAAGCCCTGAACGTAGAAAAAGGCGATGTAGCCATCCTGAGCGCCACGCCAACCTCCACCAACCAGAATCTGTGGATTGCGGAAATGAAAAAAGTGCTGCCGAAATACCCTTCGGTGAATCTGGTGACGGTCGCTTATGGCGATGATCTGTCAGATAAAAGCTACCGCGAAACCATTGGCCTGCTGAAATCCTATCCGGACCTGAAAGTGATTATTTCCCCTTCTTCCGTGGGTATCGTGGCGGCCGCACAGGCAGTGAAAGATCAGGGCAAAATCGGCAAGGTGTATGTAACGGGACTGGGGCTGCCGTCTGAAATGGCGGGCGCAATAAAATCGGGCGCAACCAAAAGTTTTGCTATCTGGAACCCGATTGATCTGGGTTACGCCGCCACTTATCTGGCTGATGATTTGGTGAAAGGCACCGCCACTAAAACCGAAGCCAGCATGGGCCGTTTAGGCAAAGTGAAACTCGATGCAGACGGCAGCGGCGCAATGGCTGAACCGTTTGTCTACGACGCCAGCAACATCGATAAATTCTCTAAAATCTTCTGATCCTGAATGCGGCTGACCGGGTTACCGTTCAGCCGTTTTGTTGTACTTAGCCAGACAGGGGAAACTCCATGAGTGATTCAGCGACACCGTTGTTGTCATTGAAGGGCATCAGCAAAGTCTTTCCGGGTGTCAGGGCGTTAAATAACGTTCATGTGGATTTGTATCCGGGAAAAGTAACCGCCCTGATTGGCGAAAACGGCGCGGGGAAATCGACGCTGGTGAAAGTCATGACCGGCATTTATCAGCCGGAAGAAGGCGAGTTGCACTATAAAGCCATTCCGATAAAACTGCCGAATCCGGAATCCGCACACAAAATCGGCATCACCGCCATTCATCAGGAAACCGTGCTGTTTGACGAGCTTTCCGTGACCGAGAATATCTTCGTCGGTCACTATCTTTACCGCGGCATTTTTAAACGTCTGAACTGGCCGGCGATGCATCAGCAGGCACGCGATATTCTGACGCGTCTGGAGGTAAACATTGATCCGCATGCCATTCTGAAAGAGTTAAGCATCGCGCAGCGCCATATGGTGGCCATCGCCCGTGCGCTGTCGTTTGATGCGCAGGTGGTCATTCTCGACGAACCCACCGCCGCCCTGTCTCAGCATGAAATCGTTGAGTTTTATCAGATTGTCGAACGCCTGAAACAGGAGGGTAAAGCGATTCTGTTTATCTCGCACAAATTCGACGAGATCTTCTCCATTTCCGATTACTACACCGTTTTGCGCGACGGCAGCTATGTCGGCTCCGGCAAAATCAGCGACATCAGTGAACAGCAGATGGTGACCATGATGGTAGGACGTGAAGTCAGTCAGGCTTACCCGAAAGTGAACTGCAAACCGGGCGACACGGTACTGGAAGTGCAAAACCTCAGCCATCCGACCGAATTCGCAGGCATTAACTTCTCACTGCGCAAAGGCGAAATCCTCGGTTTTTACGGGCTGGTCGGTGCGGGAAGAACCGAACTGATGCAGGCGTTATTTGGCGTCACGCAACCGAACGGCGGCAAAATTCTGATCAACGGCAAAGAACACCATTTTTCCCGTCCTTCTCAGGCCATCCGCGCGGGGATTGTGTATGTGCCGGAAGAGCGCCAGAAACAAGGCGCGATTATTGATTTGCCCATCAGCCAGAACATCAGCCTGCCACAGCTCAGCCAGCTTAATCCGCGCGGCGTGCTCAACGACAAAAAAGAGTGGGCGCTGGCCGATGATTACGCCAGACGGTTGCAGGTGAAAGCGTCAAGCTGGAAACAGGCCGTCGGCACGCTGTCGGGCGGAAATCAGCAGAAAGTGGTGATCGCCAAATGGCTGGCGACCAAACCGGACATCATCATTCTCGATGAACCGACCAAAGGCATTGATATCGGCTCGAAAGCGGCAGTGCATCAGTTTATGTCTGAACTGGTCGGGCGCGGGCTGGCGGTGATTATGGTGTCTTCCGAATTACCGGAAGTCATGGGCATGGCCGATCGCATCATTGTGATGCATGAAGGACTGATGGTCGCCGAATTCAACGCCGGTGAAGCCAGCGCAGAAATGATTGTCAGTGCCGCCAGCGGCGCGGGCGAGGAGGCAGCATGATCAGAAACCTGCTGAAATACCGCGAGCTGCTGCTGGCGGTGGTGATAGTGCTGATGGTGCTGGGCGTCGGCGTGCGCTCGCCGGAGTTTATCGGTGCCGGAAACCTGCTGGAGATGTTTAACGATACCTCGATTCTGATCATCCTGGCGCTCGGGCAGATGATGGTTTTGCTGACCAAAGGTATCGATTTGTCGATGGCCGCCAATCTGGCGCTGACCGGCATGATCGTCGCGCTGATTAACTTCCATCATCCGGATATTCCGGTGTGGTCACTGGTGTTACTGGCAACCGTACTCGGGCTGGTGATGGGCGCAATTAATGGCCTCCTGGTATGGAAAGTCGGTATTCCGCCGATTGTGGTGACGCTCGGCACCATGAGCATTTATCGCGGCATTATCTTCCTGCTCTCAAACGGCGGCTGGATCAATGCCCATCAGATGAGCCCGGAATTCCTCAGTCTGCCACGCGCCACCTTTATTGGTCTGCCGCTGCTCGGCTGGTGTGCGATTGCCGCGCTGATTCTGGTGGCGTATTTCCTGCGTTACAGCCGGACCGGACGGGCACTTTACACGGCTGGCGGCAACGCCACGGCGGCGTATTACACCGGCATCAACGCAGGCAAAATGCAGTTCGTCAGCTTCTGCCTTTCCGGCGCGCTGGCGGGTTTCTGCGGCTATCTGTGGATCTCACGCTTCGCCGTGGCTTACGTGGACGTCGCCAACGGCTTTGAATTACAAATTGTTGCAGCCTGCGTCATTGGCGGGATCAGCACCATGGGCGGCATCGGCTCAGTGGTCGGTTGCCTGCTGGGCGCGCTGTTCCTCGGCGTCATCAACAATGCCCTGCCGGTGATTGAAGTGTCGCCGTTCTGGCAGATGGCGATTTCTGGCGGCGTGATTGTGATTGCCGTCATCCTCAACGAACGCGCCAACAAACGTAAAGGACGGCTGATTCTGCGCCACTCTCCCGCCGTCCAGCCTGTGCGAACTGAAACCGGGGTAAGATCATGAACAAGACCTTAACGTCGCGCAACACGCCGCATTCCGCTGCCGGAGAAAACACCACCATGGCTGTCACGCCGTTTTTCCGCCGCCTGATGTGCTGGGAAGGATTTTTACTGCTGGTGACGCTGCTGGTATTTGTGGTGAATGCGTTCGCCTCGCCGTATTTCCTCAATATATGGAACCTGTCGGACGCAACGTTTAACTTCACCGAAAAAGCCATCATTGTGCTGCCGATGGCGATGCTGATTATCGCCCGGGAAATCGATTTGTCGGTCGCTTCAACCATGGCGCTGAGTTCCACCATTATGGGATTCTGCGCGCAGGCCGGTTTGCCAACACCGGCGCTGGTCGGTGTCGGATTGAGCGTCGGCCTGTTGTGCGGGCTGATTAACGGCCTGCTGGTCACCCGGCTGAATTTGTCGTCTATCGTGATTACCATCGGCACCATGAGCTTGTTCCGTGGCATCACCTACGTGCTGCTCGGCGATCAGTCGCTGAATAAATATCCCGCCAGTTTCGCGTGGTTTGGTCAGGGCTATGTCTGGGGGCCATTGTCGTTTGAATTCGCGCTGTTCCTGGTGCTGGGCGCGGTGTTTTATTTCCTGCTGCACAAAACTAACTTTGGACGCCGCACCTATGCCATCGGCAACAATCCGGTCGCCGCGTGGTACTCCGGGATTAACGTGAAACGCCATAATCTGACGCTGTTCGTGCTGGTCGGCGTAATGTCCGGACTGGCGGCCGTTTTGCTGACCTCGCGCCTCGGCAGTACGCGGCCAACACTGGCTCTCGGATGGGAACTGAGCGTGATTACCATGGCCGTGCTCGGCGGTGTCAGCGTGCTCGGTGGTTCCGGCAGCATGACCGGCGTAATTATTGCCGCGTTTCTGATGGGGCTGCTGACTTTCGGCCTCAGTCTGCTGAATGTGCCGGGCATCGTGATGTCGGTGATTGTCGGTGCGATGTTGATCGTGGTGATTTCACTGCCGGTGTTGTACCGCAAGGTTCTGGCGCGGGGGAAATAGCGGTGTAACTCCCCCGTCTTCGGGCGGGGGGTGTCGAATGAGTCATTGACGTTCAGTGTGAGGATTGCGTTTCAATGCCTTCACGTAATGCTTCCGCCAGTTTATCGAGCATAAAACTGATAAATGCCGTGCAGTCACTGGCACGATCGCATTCGCCAAGAATGCGGTAGTAATCCTGCTGCTGATTATGGATCAGCGTTTCTACCGGCAGCCAGGCGAGCTCTGAACGCCACTGGCTGAGGATCAGCGTCTGCCATAAGCGCCCCATCCTGCCGTTACCGTCGGCAAACGGGTGAATAAATTCAAACTCATAATGGAAAATCGAACTGGCGATGAGCGGGTGGATATCCGTTTCCTTCAGCCAGTTCAGCAAATCTGATATCAGACGCGGGAGTTGCCCGGCCGGTGGTGCCATATGAATCAGCCGATTGTCACGATACACACCCACATTGCCGCTGCGCAGGTGGCCGGGCGCATCCACCAGTCCGAGCATCAGCGTCTGGTGAGCTTTCAGAACATCCTCAAGACGATGACTTTTCAATGCCGGTAACTGTTCGTACGTCAGAATGGCGTTACGCACTTCCTGAATATCTTTTTGCGGCGCCAGCACGCGTTTGCCTTCCATAATGGCGGTCACCTGCGGTGTCGACAGGCTGTTGTGTTCGATAGCGAGTGAAGCCTGAATCGTGCGGATACGGTTTTCTTTTCGCAGCAGCACAGATGACTGTTCAGCATGCGCAGCCCAACGCCCCAGCAATTCCCCGACGTCCACAACCCGGTTGAGGATCTGCGGTGTGATACTGTACGGAGGCTGATAACCTGCCATTCAGTGCTCCTTGTTGAAATAGTGATGGGGCATAGTATCACGCGGCAAAATCTTCAAAAATCCCTCATTCATCATGGCTCTTGATCCCTGCCGCCCTCCTCCCGTAGTTTAAACAAACACAGGGTTTCTGAATGTCTTGATAAAAAAGGATAACGCATGAGAATTTTAGTGGTGGGAGCTGGCGCGACCGGCGGATATTTTGGTGCGCGGCTGGCGCAGGCCGGGCAGGATGTGACGTTTCTTTTACGTGAAAAGCGCGCGCTTGTGGTTGAGCAGGACGGGCTAACCATTCACAGTCCGCACGGTGATTTCCATTTCCAGCCCAATGTCTTACAGGCATCGCAGCTGACCGGGCCTTATGATCTGATTTTACTGACTGTAAAAAGTTTCGGGCTGGAAGCGGCAATGAAAGATATCGCACCGGTTGTCGGTGAAAACACCATGGTGATGCCGGTACTTAACGGGATGAAACATATGGAGACGCTGAGCCTGCGTTTTGGTGAGCATGCGTTAATCGGTGGTTTGTGCAAAATCAACGCGACGCTGGATACTGACGGACATATTCACCAGATGACGCCAATGCATCAGATTATTTACGGTGAACTCTCCGGCGAAAAAACTGAACGCATCCTGAAAGTCGATCAGGCATTCCAGAGTGCCGATATCGAGGCGGTGCTTTCTGAAACCATTATCAGTGATTTGTGGGAGAAATGGCTGCTGCTTTCAAGCTTCGGCGCCATCACCTGCACCATGCGCGGCAATATCGGTCAGGTGGCTTCTGCGCCGGGCGGGACGGAGTTTGCGAATGCCATCGTCACCGAAGCGCTGACCACCATGAAAGCCTTTGGCTACGCGGAACGCGCCGCTGCCGTGGCAAAAGTCAGGGAAGCGGTAACCGATAAAAGCTCGCCGCAGACCTCCTCCATGTACCGCGATATGATGCAGGGTTACCCCATCGAAGCAGAGCAGATTATTGGCGATCTGGTTGAGCGCGCAACGCGTGTGGGGATTACTATTCCATTGTTGCAGGCGGCGTATACGCATTTGTGTGTTTATCAGAAGAACGGCGTAAAACAGTAAAGTTTTTGCGCCTGTTTATGCAAATTAAAATGCTGAACGGGCGCATTCAACATTCATCCCAATGATAACCCGCCATGAATAATAAACATCTGAAAATCAGTCTATTACAACAGTCGCTAATTGTGCCTGGCTGAACAAAGGAATAATTTGAAGCCTCACTTTTAAAAAGGAATTTTCGGAAATGGCAATCCCGGCATATTTATGGCTTAAAGACGACGGCGGTGCACTGATTAAAGGCGGTGTGGATGTCAAACATCGGGAATACAGTATCGAGGTTCGAGGTTTTCACCACAACTTAATGATTCCCACTGATAACGCTACGGGCAAAGTGACGGGTACACGTATGCACTCACCATTGCTTGTGGTTAAAGAGTTCGATTCGTCCAGCCCATACATCTACAAGGCAGTGGCAACGGGTCAATGCCTTGCTTCAGCTGAAATCAAATGGTATCGGATAAATGATGCTGGTCAGGAAGTGGAGTATTTCAACATGCTGTTGGAAAAGGTGCGTATCGTTTCGATTACACCAGCAATGGCCGCAGCCAGCAATCCGAATGAAAATCATATGGAAACTGTTGAGTTGCGTTACGAGAAAATCACCTGGAAGCATAATGATGGGAACATTATCTTTGCTGACTCGTGGAATGATCGCCAAACCGCATGATTAAAAAAGGGGCTAAAGCCCCTTAATCATAAAGCCATTTACCCGCCTTAGCCGATTCTGCGAACATTCTTACAGTTAAGGGCTTTCTGGTCTTTTCTATGTCCTTACGCTTAACCTTAAACCAGCGAGTGAAAAACGGAAGGTTTTCCCAGGGAAAGTAGAAGGACCAATTTACGACTGACAGGTCCACTTTAAAGGTTTTTTCATAAGCTTCGAGGGCATATACGAAATCATCACCTGGAGCAAAATCTTGTAGCTCGGTATCAAACTCAAGCGGAACCTCTCTTTTCAAATCGAAATCGTAGTAGCCAGGTATTTCCTCGCGGAACATTGATAAGACTTTTTCTTCCATTAAAAGTATGTCCATGCAATACGATCTTCTGGACGGGCTATTAAATTATATTTTGATCTGGTTTCGGCGGCCACCTGCTGGATTAATATGACCGCCATTGCATATCCAACAAAGGGGACATATCTATCTATCAGTGCAGCCCATTTTGTGGTTTTTCGCATAGTCAAGGTATTGAACGACTTACCAACCGGCGTCCACGCTTTAAGGCCAAAGGGCAGTTTCGCTTGCTTTAAAAGGGCCCTCGATAGCTTTGACGCCACGCTTGTTCCCGGTATTGCAGTTACCATCTTGCCCGGAACCGGAATGTAAGGCTGCCCTGTAATAATGAGAACTGTAGCCGTAGTATCTAACCCGAGGTGATTTGATAAGCTTTCAATAAAAATTAGACCAAATAACTCTTGATTACTCAGATTGGCGTGGCCGTGATAAAAGTACGTTCCGTTTAGCTCTTCAATAGTATCCATTTCAATATCCTTTTGATTAGAAGGGCTTTAGGATACTGCCGCATTTATTAGCAGGCAATATGCCCCCTCGCACTGGATATCATCATTGTTCCTTCCGTCACGTTAATCGCTCCGTTGATACCAGAAACTGGCAACGGTTTCTCAGACCCACGCACCCGCGGGCTATTTTCGCGAAGGTAACATCCGGATTAGCGTGTTATCGCGCCGGCGATAGTGATGCCAGAGGGCAGCCAGAGCATGTAATCCGATAAGATAATACCCGGCGTTCGCGAGCCATTCATGCAGCGTTTTAAACTGTTTCTGTAAAGGGAGATCCGGAAAAACACTTTTAGGCATAAGGATGTTAAACATCGTCCAGTCATGGCCGCCATAATAACGTGACAAGATGCCCAGCACCGGCAAGCTTAAAAACATCAGATATATAAGTACATGAGCCGAACCTGACAAATAATGCTGCCAGCGCGGCAACGCGGGTTTAACCGGCGGAGTGACATACATTGCGCGAACAAACAGACGCATACACATCAGGAATAATACGCAAAATCCCAGGCTGTAATGCGTAAGGGCTAATAACTCCCTCGCTGGCGTGCCTTTTGCAAACCACCCTTTTATATCCATCGTGGCATAGGTCAGTACGACTAACACAAACACCAGCCAGTGGAGCATAATTTGAACGAAAGAATATCGGGTACGCATAGAAGTTCCGGTAAACGAAGAGACGTTAACCTTACTTATGCAGACTTAAGCTTACCTTAAGAACAATGACGGAGAGTAATGAAAAGGAAAAAATCCCCAGAAACGCGAGAATTTTTAAAAGGGGGAACAGCAGAATAAAAACTGGCGGTGAAGTACGTTTTTCTGCCCGGCTAAAAAGCGGGGCAGAAAAGCGCAGCACATCAGCCGTGAGGTCAGCGCGCGATCAGGAAGCTTTCAAGTGTCGCGCCGCCATCCAGCGCTGCTTTAATGGCAGAAGGCGTGCGACCCTGACCCGTCCAGGTTTTTTTAGAACCGTCAGTGTCTGTGTACTCATAAATGGCCGGACGTGGCTTACGTTTGGCTTTAGTGGTTTCTTTCGCGCTCTGGTGGCCCAACAGGTCATCAATCGCGATGCCATCGTTTGCCAACATTTCGCGGTATTTCAGTAATTTTTCGTCGCGCTCTTGTTGCTGCGCACTGCGCGCTTTGGCATTTTCGCGAGTTTCTTCAACAATGGCAGTCAGTTTCTCAAGAATTTCTTCCAGAGTACTCAAAGGCATTTCGCGAGCCTGAGCCCGAAGTGTACGGATATTATTCAAAACGTTTAATGCGTTGTCCATGATGTGCTCACTTTAGATATGTGCCATTAAATTAGTGACTCTGATTCTACACAAACCAATATTGATATCAATTGCGTCAGGATAATATTACAACCTATTACACAATTCCTGCGTGAGCCTCTTTGGTTTATTGCGTTTTAATGCGTTAGTTTTATAAGTAATTATTGACTCTGGGTTAATAAATTTTCAGCGCACAAATCACCTGCAGAACTTCAAAATAAGCAGGAAAACATTATTAAGCTAAATTTACCTCTCTTTATAAGAGTATCAGTGCGTGAATAACATATGTTGCTATTATGTACAAATCGGGCCAGTTCTTTTCTTTTGATGCGGATCTCACGCTTACTCTTATTCATTTCGCTAAAAATTTTCCTGCCGGAAATCGACGAAAAGCATCTTCTGCACAAAAAATTTAAAGCGGTTTACGCAGCATCGCTTTAAAATGTGACTCACGTCACACATGATGTTTATTTACCCTATGTTTAAGACCATTTTTATTGTTTGCGCCGCGTGTGTGGCGCTGAAGCTCGCACTGGACTGGCAGATTATTTTGCAGGTGGCGGAAGGTTAACCGTTAACTGAGAGGCCAGAGCCGCAAATTCTGTCAGATTGCGGGTTAATGCGCCGCGCCGCCATATCAGCCACGTTGTCAAAAAACGATAATTGTCGGCCAGCGGCCAGATGCTCACCGTGCTGCTGCCCGGCATACTTTCCAGCATACTGCGCGGCATCAGCGCCAGCCCGCCGCCGGCTATCACACAAGCCAGCATGCCGTGATAAGACTCCATTTCGTAGATTTTCCCCGGCGCAGCGCCATCATCCGCAAACCAGCTTTCGAAATGGCGACGATAAGAGCAGTTCGACCGGAACGCATACAGAATCTCCCCGTTAACCTCCTGCCCACGAGTCACAGGCGCGTGATGTAAGGGGGCGACAATCACCATTTCTTCTTTATACACTGGCACGCCATCCAGAACCGGATGCAGCACAGGGCCGTCGACAAACGTCGCTTCCAGCGCCCCTTCCAGCAATTTATCCAGCAATTCCCCTGAAGGGCCAGTGCTCAGCGCCAGTTCAACCTTGCTGAATTGCTGGTGATAGCGCGCCAGTAAAGTGGGGATCCGCACCGCTGCAGTGCTTTCCAGCGCGCCCAACGCAAATATCCCCTGCGGTTCTGTGCCCGCCACGGACACCCGCGCTTCTTCGACTAAATCGAGAATACGGTTGTTGTAACTGAGAAAGTTTCGCCCTGCTGGCGAAAGGCGCAGACGCTGATTCTCGCGGATGAATAATTCGACGCCCAGTTCCGCCTCAAGCTGTTTAATGCGTGTTGTCAGATTCGACGGGACACGATGCACCCGCTGGGCAGCGGCGCTGATACTGCCGGTTTCAGCAACGGCGCGAAACATCTCGAGCTGTGACAGATTCATAGTCTTTCTCAAAAAGTGAACGGTTTACTTATTTTTATTCATTTTTATTCATCTTCGCAAGTCTCTATGCTGAACGGACTGGATAAATGAGGATCACATAATGACAACGCCCGACACGCACGCAATTTCGCTCAACCCGTTCAACGGTCAGCGTATCGCAGAGTATCCTTTCGACACCGCACTGACTCTTGAGATGGCAGTCACACAAGGCAGCGCGGCCTATAAGCAGTGGCGCAAAACGGATATCGCTCAGCGCGCATCCCATCTGCATAATCTGGCGACTGAACTTCGCAAAGCCAGTGAAGACATCTCCCGCGTGATCAGCCGCGAAATGGGTAAACCTATTAAACAGGCGCGCGCTGAAGTGGAGAAATCCGCAAGCCTGTGCGAATGGTATGCCCTGCAGGGCCCGGCGATGCTCGCACCTGAACCCACCATGGTCGATAACGGCGTAGCGCATATTCATTACCGCCCTTCCGGCATGATCCTGGCGGTTATGCCGTGGAATTTCCCGGTCTGGCAGATCCTGCGCGGCGCGGTACCTGCGTTACTGGCGGGAAATACGTTCCTGCTTAAACCTGCCCCTAACGTGATGGGCACGACCCGTCTGGTGAAACAGGCTGCGCTGAAAGCCGGTTTTCCGGCAGGGGCCTTTGGCGTAATTAATGTCGGGAATGCAGATGTTGCCGGGTTGATTGCTGATCCGCGTATTGTTGCCGTCACGGTAACCGGCAGCGTGCGTGCCGGTGGTGCTATTGCGGAGCTGGCAGGTAAATCACTGAAGAAATGTGTGCTGGAGCTGGGCGGCTCTGATCCATTTATCGTGCTCAATGACGCCAACCTCGATGAAGCGGTGAAGGCGGCTGTCGCGGGCCGCTATCAGAATACCGGACAGGTTTGCGCCGCCGCGAAACGTATGATTGTTGAAGAAGGTGTGCTGGAAGCCTTTACCGAGAAATTTGTGGCCGCCACGCGGGCACTGGTCATCGGCGACCCGCAGGACGACGACACCTACATCGGCCCGATGGCACGCTACGACCTGCGCGATGAGCTGGACAGGCAGGTTCAGGAAACGCTGTCAGAAGGCGCAACGCTGTTGCTCGGTGGTGAGAAAATTGCTGGCGAAGGTAACTTCTATGCCCCCACTATTCTGAGCAACGTGACGCCACAAATGACCGCATTCCGTCAGGAGTTATTTGGCCCGGTCGCAGCGATTACGGTTGCACGCGATGCTGAGCATGCGGTCGAACTGGCGAATGACAGTGATTTTGGTCTGAGCGCGACGATTTATACCGCCGACCTGGCACGGGCAGAACAGATGACTGGCGAGCTGGAAACCGGCGGCGTATTTATTAACGGCTACAGTGCGTCAGACCCGCGCGTAGCGTTCGGTGGCGTGAAAAAAAGCGGCTATGGTCGTGAGCTTTCACACTTCGGTTTACGCGAGTTCTGTAACGTGCAGACCGTGTGGAGCAACCGTAAATAACCGTTAACCGGTGGAGGTTTAAACTAATCACAGGATTTTATAATCCTGTGATTATTATTTTTTGCCAGCCTGTGAGTGAGGCCGGGCATCAATCGCCGTGACGGCCTGCTGATAACGAGACGCCTTTGTGGTTACTTAAACAGCCCCATCAGATGGTCCAGAATCAGCGAAGAGAGGGTGAAATCAGGGTCAGCAAATGTGACACCCTGCGCACCAAGATGTGAGAATAATGGCAACGTCAGTGCAGGTAACACACATAACAGCAGTCCGTTGATACCACTGGCAATAATCGCGCCACGGAAACCGCCGGTGGCGTTACCGAAGATGGCCGCCGCGCCTCCCGTAATAAAGCTCGCCATAATGCCCGGAACAATAATGGGCAATCCGACAAACGGGAAAATGAGAATACAGGCCAGTTCCACAGAGAAGCTCACCAGAAAACCAATCAACGTGGCATTTGGCGCTTTAGTGAAAAGCACCATGACATCCACCGCCGGGACCGCGCCAGGTGCGAAAACTCGTGAGAATCCTTTAAACGCCGGTACGATTTCCGCCGTAAATAAATTGACGCCTGCTTTGGCGAGATACAGACCGCAAGCAAATACAGCCGACTGCTCAAGAATAAAAATAATCGTATTTTTATCTGCCGCACCGGCGCCATACACAAGCGTCATCGCCGTTTTGATCTGCGGTTGCGTAGCGAATACACAGGATATCAGCAGAAGAACCAGCATCGTTAAAAGCGTGGCGATATTGGGTTCACGCAGGAAATCAAACTTGTTACTGATTTTGAGATGTTCTGTATCGGTCTTTTTATTACCGAACCATTTTCCCATATATGAACCGATGATATATGAAGAAATGGCTGCGTGAGAAATGGCATATTCGTCAGAACCGATGATTTCACGGCTAAATCTGTTCAGGAAAAACGGAGAAGCGGCCATATAAAGACCGATGAAAATCGACGAGATGATAATAATGGGATAATAGCTATAACCCAGTTGCATCAGCACTGCTGTTAATGCAAAGGACATAAACAGGACAAGATGCAGCGAGAGATAGATAAATTTCAGACGCGTAAAGCGGGCCAGAAGAATATTAATCACCATAGAGAACAACAGAATTATCGCTGCCGTTGAACCAATCTGATCGATGGTTGCTGCCATGATGGCTTCATTACTCGGCACCACACCAACAATGTTAAAGGCGTTAGAAAACAAGGTGCTAAAAGCCGTTAACACTTTCATTAAGATTGAACCACCGACCTTTATCATGGTAAATCCGATAAAAGAAAGTGCCGTTCCGGTGATGATTCTTGATACCGATGCTTTTTGAAAAACCAATCCCAGAAATGCGATAATCGCAATGATAACAGCCGGTGTTTTAACCAAACTCAGAAATATTTCCATCTTCCCCTCTTTCATTGAATTTATATTGATTGAAAGTTGCGGCCTTTTTATAAGAAACTTTATCGTTACATTTTTTCAACATTCCTCATTCATCCTTGCTCAGACGTCATTCGAAATTTGTTTTTATGAAACAATGTTTCTTTTTATTTGGCACGGTGTTTTATATAGAGTTCGTGAAAGGGATGATGTGAAGTGACTCGCAATTAGTGGAGCAGAAGGCATTTTTTAATGTGTTTTGGAATAGACATAACAAGAGAACACCGGTCTGGCGAAGCGCAATGCTGGCCGCCGCTTCCCGCGCCGTGGGTCTGAATCCTTCGACGCTATCCAGCGCACTCTCCGGACCGTGGACGAAAGGTGAAATGCGCAAACTGCAGACAGGGCGTGAAATGTGCCCCTTCTTGCACTCATTTCAAAAATACATGACCTGTAACCAGGTGAAAATATCCTCTGTTACTTTCGTGTTAATTGTGGCGGGAGGTTGCTTAACAAAGAATTAGCAATTAAAGCTAAAGGTCATTACATGAAAAGGTATTTATTAACCTCACGCCCGTTAAATATCTCAGATGCGTCATCACAACGATCGATTAACGGTGCGGCTTAATATCCGATTTAGAAAAATGACCTGATGAGGAGTAAATCCATGAAAGGCTTAGTGAATGATGTCTTATCCATATTCTCACCCAAAGCGGTTAAGCCTGTTTTGGTCCGCTCAGGGTTATCACATCGCGAGATCGCCTCGCTGCAAGCTGTCGGCGTGAGCACGGTGTCCTGGGCTACCTCCATGGAAGAACTCAACAATGCATTTGTTAAAAAAGCACTGGATGCAGGCGCTGTCGGCTACCACATTACCAATGTGGAATCGCACAAACCGGGTAAAGAGCAGCAACACGTTATGGCTGCCACCGCGACCTTTTACCATATCAATCACAAAGTGGCCTATGGCTGATGTGCAGAGCAGAGTGTCATGAAATAAGAACGCCGCAGGCTTTAGGGTTTGCGGCGTTATTTATTGATGAGAAAGCATATTGAAGACCATTCATTAGCCGCGCGGTACACGGGTGGAGCGCCGCCCCATCAGCCTGGAGCATCATCATTCTCTTTTTCTTAATGATAATTACGGGTAAGATTAGTCCGAATAATAACATGTAAGGAAATAGAAATGGGATCTATGGTTTTTTGTAGAGGATGCGGAAAGGAGATCCACGAGTCGGCTAAATCATGCCCTCATTGTGGCGCCACTCAAAGTATTAATCCTCAGGGGACTAAAAGCAGGGTTGCTGCAGCATTGTTAGCTTTCTTCCTGGGTGGTTTTGGTGTTCATAAGTTCTATCTGGGTAAAATCGGGCAAGGGTTCTTATACCTCATCTTCTGCTGGACGTTTATTCCTTCAATAATTGCATTCATTGAATTCATTATTTATCTGTGCGATTCAGATGAAAACTTCGCCAAAAAATACGGTTGAGTTTAGCTATCTGATTATAAAAGCCGCTTTCAAAGTGGCTTTTTGAAATCTACCAAACATTAAAAAACCCACACCCACCTTTCGGCAGATGCGGGTTCGCATAATCTCTGTACGCTAAATCAGATTACATCTGGATCAGATGTTTGATTTTCACGTCAGGATTGGTGTCGGCAGCATAATCAACACCGTTCAGGCCAAAGCCGAACAGACGCATAAATTCGCTTTTGTAGCCTGCAAAATCAGTCAGTTCCGCGATGTTATCGTTGGTGACTTCATTCCACAGTTTACCCACTTCAGCCTGCACTTCTGGCGCGATCTCTTTCAGGTCAGCGCGCAGACGGCCTTCGTTGTCGACCAGCGGCTCAGCGCCATACAGGCTGTCTTTGTACAGACCGTAAACCTGCTCGATACAACCTTCGTGCGTGCCCTTCTCTTTCATCACTTTGAACAGCAGTGACAGGTACAGTGGCATCACAGGAATAGCAGAACTCGCCTGCGTCACAACGGCTTTCAGTACGGAAACGCGTGCGTCGCCGCCCTGCTCTGCCAGTGTGCTACGGATATCCAGAACACGTTTGTCCAGATCCTTCTTGGCTTCACCGATAGAACCGTTCCAGTAAATGTCCTGCGTCACTTCTTCACCCAGATAGGTGAACGCGGTAGTTTTCGCGCCTTCAGCCAGCACACCGGCAGCCTTCAGATCGTCGATCCACATCTGCCAGTCTTCGCCACCCATCACTGCCACGGTGCCCGCGATTTCTTCAGGCGTTGCCGGTTCCAGCGTGGTTTCGTTGATGGTTTCTTTGTCGGTGTTGATGCCGCGAATAGTGACTTGCTTACCGATTGGTTTCAGGGTGGAGTTGAACACTTCACCGGTTTTAGGATGGGTGCGACGTGGCGCAGCCAGGCTGTAAACCACCAGATCAACCTGACCCAAATCTTGTTTGATCAGCTCAATGGTCTTTTGCTTCACTTCGTCAGAGAACGCGTCGCCGTTGATGCTTTTTGCGTACAGACCTTTGGCATCGGCAAATTCTTCGAATGCGGCTGAGTTGTACCAGCCCGCAGTGGCGGTTTTGGATTCATCGCCCGGACGTTCGAAGAAGATACCCAGCGTGGCAGCGTCGGAACCGAAAGCAGCAGAGATGCGGGCAGCGAGGCCGTAACCGGTAGAAGCGCCGATCACCAGGACTTTTTTAGGACCGCCTGCGATTTTGCCTTGCGCGGTAACGTAGTCGATTTGTTCTTTAACGTTCGCCTTGCAACCTTCCGGATGGGCAGTAACACAGATAAAGCCACGGATGCGTGGTTTGATAATCATATAGACCTCATTGCAACTGTCTCAGTAAATTGGCCGATAGAATATAGGTTTGCGCCGTTTCAGGCAAAACCTGACGCTTCTTCGCCGTGTAAACAGAGTTCTCTGACCCGAAAACAGGCTCGTTTTCGGCAGAAAGCATAAAATTTGAGCCAAAAATTATCTCTGTAGTGTAACGCAGTCCCGCCGGGATGTTCATTTCAGGCCTCACGCATTCCAAAAGCATGGCGGCGGCATACCGCACATTCATTATCCTGCGCAGACCAGGCGGGAAATATGCAGCCACACACCCGGCATTGTGCTTGTTCAAGCCTGGAAACGGTTAACGTACTTTCACTGTTTTCACGCGCGGATACGGAGATAGCGCCATCAAAGCACACCGCCTCGCAGTTGCCACAACCGGTACATTTCACAGGATCCAGCGTTAATGCCAGATTATCCAGGCGGATGGCTTGTTCGGGACAGACACGGCTACAGGCGCCGCAGAGTACGCAACGGTGTTTATCGAGATCAACGTGATATTCACTGATCTGTGTAAAACGGGCGCGCCTGAACCGACGCCCGACAGGTACGTTACCGGCAGAAGCGCCTTCGTTTTTAAGATGCAACCACCGGCGGCGTGAACCGTTCATCGTTTGCCGGGACGGTGGCACAATATTCCACAGCGGTTCCTGCATTCGTTTCAGGCGAACATTCAGCGTGGCGATGGCCTTAAACCAGCCAGCCGCGCTTTCCGCTTTCATCTCAACAAAACGGATGCCGTATTCGCTGTGCCACATCAGCAATTCTTCAGTACAGGGCGCAAGGGTGCTGAGCGGCATCACCAGCCGGTCAGCGCGATAATGTCTTTGCGGCGGTGCAATGCCCTCCGGCGCACCGGTCGGGCAGTTAAAAAGACAATAACCGCAGCCGATACAGGTCTGCGGATCCATCTCAATCATGCCTTCTTCATTGAGCGTAACGGCCCCTGTCGGGCAAACATCTGCACAGGCCACGCAGCGGCTATTTTTCACCGTATTGCGCACGCATGCCCGTCCGGCGCACATCATGCGCGGACTGGCATGAAGCGAAAACACACGCATCAGTGAATGCTGAAGAAGTTAAAACGCAGCATGATTTCTGCCAGTAACACCGCCGTCCCGCCCGTCACCAGCAGTAAGCGGCCAATACGGTGCGTTTGCAGGCTGCACGCCGTGATAATCGTGCCTACAGTCAGTATCACCCACGCCATCAACCGCAACGTGCCGGACTGAGCGAAAGCCACCAGCGGCTGATGCGGGAACGTCACCGCATCGCGGCTCACACCGTTCAGATACTCAAGATACACCGGCTGTTCCAGCAGGCGCGCCAGCGTAACGACGATCAGCGCGCCACCGCAGATAACCGAGATCCTCCTCGCCTGTTTCCAGGGCAGCCACGGGCAGCGGGAAAGCCGCCACAGCGCGGTGATGGCCCCCAGACTCAGCGCGGTTGCGTAAAACATCACGTAAGTATTGATGTGCATCCAGGTCGCGACAGACGCATGGACGTAAATCGCGCTCATGCAGAAGAGATCAATCAGGCCCAAAAGAGAAGCGAGCAGCATAAGAGAAGTCGCGACGCGTTTTGCTACCAGCCCAATCAGCGTGGTCAACCCCAGAATACCGAGATAAAGACTGGCGAAAACGATTTCCCGGCTCAGCCAGGAACTGCTGATATGACTCAGCGCATGAAAGGCATTCAGCGGATAGCCCAGATGCGCGGTTGAAGCGACAAGGCCCAGCGCACCGGCGACAAAAGCCAGCAACATGGCAGGTACTGCAACGCGCCATTTTTCCTGCGTATTCAGGCTGTCAGCGGCATACATCAGGATAAATGTGGTGAAAAGCGTGCTGCCTACGGAAAGCTGGATCAGCAACGTAAAGACGATCAGTGGCCATTCCTGCATGATTATTGACTCCCTTTTTCTGCACCCTGGTGCGGTTTGATGACCAGATTGGGGTGAGTGAGCGCTGAATCTGGCAATCCCTGAACATCACAGAGGCTGCCGTATTTCGTCCGTAATTCATCGATCGGACCAAATTTGATCGCACCTAACGGACAGGTTGAGACGCATACCGGCTGCTGACCGCTTGCCTGCAAATCGACACAGAAATCACATTTCGACATCTGACCGGTCTGCGTATTCAGCTGAGGAGCACCGTACGGGCAAGACCACGCACAGTATCCGCAACCGACGCATTTATCGATATTCACCCGCACAATGCCGTCACCAGGACGTTTATGCATGGCCGTGGTCGGGCAATTTTTAGTACAAACCGGGTCTTTGCAGTGATTGCAGGAAATAGACAGCGTATAGGCGTACACGTTGTTGATCATTCCGCCCATGCCTGTGGGGATGAAACCGCCCCCTTTGATTTCATAGATACGGCGAAAACGCCTGCCCACTTCAAGATTGTTTTTATCTTTGCAGGCGACCTGACAGGCTTTACAGCCGGAACAACGTGAGGAATCGATAAAGAAGCCGAGCTGGCGGCCGCTGACCGGTGGATAATCAATAAACTGGCTCATGCCTTAACAACCTCCACAAGCATGGTTTGATGGGAATTCCCTTTCGCCAGCGCGGTAATACGCGCCGAACTGAGTACGTTGGCGCAACCGCCGTGATCGACACCGCTGGCATCCGGCTGCCACCAGGCACCAGCCTGCATCGCCACCACACCGGGCATAATCCGCTGAGTCACTTCCGCCGGAATTTGCGTCACACCACGGTCATTGTGAATACGTACGCTGTCGCCCTGCGCGATACCGCGCCGTTGGGCATCCAGCGGATTGATCCACAGTTTTTGTGTCTGCACTTCCTGCAACCACGGGTTGGCATACTGCGTCGAGTTCGCCCGGTTTTTGCCTTTCCAGGTAATCAGCTGCAACGGGAATCGCGCCGAAAGTGCATCCTCCGGCCCTTCGTGAGCGGGCACATAGTGCGATAACGCCGGGATTTCCGGGTGATTCATGTCATAAAGCCTGCGCGAGAAAATCTCGATTTTGCCGGAAGGTGTCTGGAAAGGATGGTTTTTCGGGTCGCGGATATTCTCTTCAAACGCCACATGCGGCGCGCTTTTGAAAAGATGTCGGCGGGTGACCTGCAATTGTTCAAAGGTCGGCAGTTCCTCCTGCGGCATCGCCTGACGGGTTTTCTCCCAGATGTGGACAATCCATTCTTTCTCCGTACGCCCCTGACTGAATTCCTGTTCGACGCCCAGTTTTGCTGCCACCTCGCGTAACCAGTCGTAATCCGACCGGCTTTCAAATGGGGGTTCAATCAGTTTTTCAGACAACATCAGATAATTGCCGGTGCCCCAGGTTTCACCGATATTCCAGCGTTCCATAAAGCTGGTTTCCGGCAGCAGCAGATCGACATATTTAGCGCTTGGCGTGAGGTAAAGATCGCTGGCAACAATGAATTCAATTTTCGATTCATCTTCGAGCACCTTTACGGCCTGATGGATATCCGGGTTCTGGTTAGCCAGATAATTACCCGCGAGAGAGAAAAGAATGCGGATATTGCTGTCGAGTTTTTCCCCGCCGGTCAGCCCGTCCTTTGGTGTGACAAGGCTCGCGTCATCGGCTGCCTGTACCCAGTTCATCACCGAGATTTTTTGTTTCACCGGATTGTCCGGCATCTCCGGCCCCGTGGTGAATTTACGGTTGCCAATGCCGCCGTAACCGCCCGCCCAGCCACCTTTGACCCCGACATTGCCGGTAAGGGTGGCCAGCAGCGTCGAGCCGCGCGCGGTACGTTCGCCACAATTATGCCGCTGTGGCCCCCAGCCCTGGATCAGTGCAGCAGGTTTGGTTGTTGCATACTCTCTGGCCAGCCGGCGGATGGTCTGAGCCGGAACATGGGTGATCACTTCCGCCCATTCTGGCGTTTTTTTCACGCCATCTTTAGCACCTGTCAGATACGCCATCAGCGATTCGTTCGGCGGCACGCCTTCCGGCATTGAGCTTTCATCAAATCCGAGCGTATAGCGCTCAATGAAGGCTTTATCGTGCAGATTTTCGCTGACGATGACGTACATCATCGCATCCATAAGCGCGTTATCTGTTGAAGGACGCAGCGGGATCCATTCATCCGCCAGCGAAGAAGCGGTATCTGAATAGCGCGGATCTACCACAATGAAGCGCGTGCCGTTTTGCTTCATCTGCTGAAAATAGTGATTGGTGTGACCAAAAATGGTTTCAGTCGGATTATGCCCCCACAGGATCACCAGCGGCGTATCTGCCAGCGTATCCAGCGTGTTACCGCTCGCCGCCGTGCCGTAGGTGTAGGGCGTCGCCGCCGCCGTATTTCCCATACTGACAGAATGGTAGGAACTGAGATGACCGCCGGTCAGATTCAATAACCGGCGGGCCATAGTATCGCCGGAGAATGCGCCGCCGCTGACTGCGGTCCCGACATGCACGTAGCGCGATGACGGGCCGTATTTTGCAGTAATACGTTGCAGATTTTCAGCAATAAGCGTCGTCGCCTCATCCCAGCTTATCCGGACAAATTTGCCTTCACCGCGTTTGCCAACGCGCTTCATCGGATATTTCAGACGATCAGGATGATAGACAAACTTCCGGTAACTCCGTCCACGGACACAGGCACGCATCACCGGCATGGCAGGGTCAAGTTCTGCATCAGGCCGCGTGGTAATTTGAATAACTGCGCCGTCCTGAACATGCGCCCGGATATCACATTTTCCACCGCAGTCAAACGTACTACATGTCGCCACCACGTTGACCGGAGATGGCGCTAATCCTGAAGGGGTAACAGAAGATTTATCGACGGCATGACTGAATTTGAATCCGGCCAGAGGAAGCGCAGCCACCATGCTGCTGACCTTGACGAAATCACGCCGGGTAATATTTGAAATTATGTCACATTTATTTTTCATAACATTGGCTCAAAAAGGAAAAGATCTTCCCACGCTTAACTCAAATTATTCCTTGTGGGATATCAAACCAATGCGCGCTGTGACTCACTTTTAGGTAAGAATAGAGGCCTCATCATCGTTTGATGGAGCCTGACATTTTTGATGTTTATTTGTTAAGCATTACTAATCACTTTTACGAATATCTCGTCACAAAAAAGTAATATTTCCCCCGTTAAATTCAGCGCCACCAGCCTTCGTTTCCCTTCATTTTTCCCGTTTCCTTTCAATATCCGGATTATGCGTTAGATTTATAATGTGTGACATAAGTCACACAAAAACCATAAGAAAAGTAATGATTAGGGAGCATCTGTGAGTGAGAAAATAAACAGTGGCGGTCGGGATGATGCGGCGAAAGCCTCGCAACCGACCGAACCGCTGGTGAAAGTAATTGCCTTTATTGCCACCCTGGGTGGCTTACTTTTTGGCTACGATACCGGGGTGATTGCCGGTGCTTTGCTGTTCATGAAGCACGATCTGCATCTGACATCGTTAACAACCGGGATGGTCACCAGCTTCCTGATACTGGGTTCGGCTGTGGGTGCAGTCTGTGCTGGTCGCGTGGCTGATCGTTTCGGACGTAAGAAAGTCATTCTGGTGATGGCACTGATCTTTATGGCCGGTTCGCTCGGTTGTGCCATGGCGCCCAACGTCGTGATAATGATCATCTGCCGGTTTATTCTGGGGCTGGCAGTCGGTGGCGCGGCAGCGATTGTGCCCATCTATATCGCGGAAATCGTCCCCTCTCATCGCCGCTGGCAGTTCGTTACATTACAGGAACTGATGATCGTCTCCGGCCAGCTGATTGCGTATACCAGTAATGCGGCCATCAACGAAGTGTGGGGTGGCGAAACCACCTGGCGCTGGATGCTGGGTGTCGCCTGCGTTCCGGCCGTGGTGCTGTGGGTCGGGATGCTTTTCCTGCCTGATACTCCGCGCTGGTATGCCATGCACGGCCGCTATCGCGAAGCGCGTGACGTGCTGGAGCGTACCCGTAAGGCAGGCAGAGTAGAGAAAGAGCTGAGCGAGATCCGCAGTTCCATGAGTTCCAAAAGCGAGAAGCATTCCCGCCGCCAGAAGACTATCTCCGTGTGGATGAAACGTCTGGTGTTTCTGGGGATTGGTATCGCCATGCTGCAACAACTCTCCGGCGTGAATACCATTATGTTCTACGCACCGACCATGTTGCAGGCCACGGGGTTAAGCACTAATGCGTCTCTGATGGCGACTATCGCCAACGGGGTCATCTCAGTGATCATGACGTTTGTGGGCATCATGCTGCTCAGCCGTTTCGGGCGCCGTCCGCTGCTGCTGACCGGTCAGATCGGCTGTACCCTGACGCTGCTTGCCATCGGATTAGTCACCTGGCTGATGCCGGAAACTGTCAACGGTCATCCCGATGCGGTTCGCAGCTATCTGGTACTTGGCGGTATGCTGATTTTCCTGTGCTTCCAGCAGGGCGCGTTGTCGCCTGTTACCTGGCTGCTGCTGTCGGAAATGTTCCCAATGCGCATCCGCGGCATGGCTAACGGCGTATCGGTATTTGCCATGCAGATGACCAACTTCTCCATCGCCTTTATGTTCCCGATCATGCTGGAGTCTATCGGGCTGACGATGTCATTCTTCTGCTTTGCCGCCATCGGTGTCGCAGGCGGAATATTTGCCATTATCTTTGCGCCTGAAACGCAGGGTAAAACGTTAGAACAGATTGAGAAACACTTTAAAAAGCACTTGCAGGATGACCCTGCTCCGCAGGAAGCAGGAAGTTAAGCTGGTCATGTAATAACCCTGCCTGGTCAGCATGATATCTGGCCAGGCAGTCGCTTCAAAAGAAAGAAAAGGCTGCCCCCGCCATCCTCACATTTGATGCATCATGTTGTATAATCGTTTTCCACGGCCTCTTCCCAACTCCGGGTATGCGCACTCTCATTGCTACGGTGAACTTTTGAATTATCCCATCAACTCAATTAATCACGCCTATCTGGGCAGCAGCGTTTACGCCACCTTGCGCGAGGCACTGATTACCGGCCGCCTGAAACCTAATGATCGTTTACGTATCCGCGAACTGGCCGAACAGGTGGGTACCAGTGTCACGCCGGTGCGGGATGCGATTTTACAGCTGGCCAAAGAACAGGCGCTGGAAATGCGTACCCCGAAAGACATCCGCGTACCGCAGCTCGATGAACAGCAATATCAGGAAATTCGCACCTTACGGCTGGAACTGGAAGGTCTCGGGGCGGAGAAAGCAGCGCAATCGGTAACGGAATATGAGTTGCAACGGATTACGCAGAATATTAAAGATAACCGCAAAGCCATCAGCAGCGAAGATTTGCCCGAAGCACTGCGCCTCAACAGCGAGTTCCATCTGATGCTCTCACAAAGTGCGCGGATGCCCCTTTTAAGCAATTTCATCGACAGTTTATGGATGCGCACCGGCCCGCTGATTGCACAGGCTTATGCTCATTTCTCACAACGTATGGCCATTGAACATCACGAAGAGATTTTGATTGCACTGCGTAAAGGCGACGGCGCAACCGCCAGGCGTGCCATTCAGGAAGACATTCTCGACGGCAGCCAGAAGATGGTCGAGTTTCTGAGCGTAAGTCGCGAAGTCCTGTAGCGTGCGTGCTAACGTATGCGCTGAGAAAAAAGGGTATTCAGGGGGTCTGAGATTATCTCGCGGACTCTTTTTAATGTATTAAGTGAAATCGCATTTATTTGACACATAGAAGAAAACATCAGCCAGTAGTAACTGGCATTATGTAACAACAGAAATTACCTGAGGATATCATTTTCAAAAACAACTTCATTTCTCTGACGCTTTGCCAGATAGAGATTCGTATCGGCTTTAGAAATTATTTCTTGTAATGTTGCATTCTGTTTCTCACACTGAGAGATACCGATACTTACTGATAAAGATAAATCATCAAGTTTTAAACTCTTCACTGAATGACGGATCCTGTTTGCGATTAATAATGCATCTGCAGGTGTGGTATCTTTAAGTATAACGATAAATTCATCGCCTCCCACCCTGCCAACAAAGTCAGTTCCACGTAAGCTCTTAAGTATTGTTTCAGCAATCAGAGAAATAGCCGTATCACCTTTGGCATGGCCATAGGTGTTATTCACGTCTCTTAAATGATCAAGGTCGATCACTAAAACACTAAAAGGCACATTATTTTTCTTGGATTTTTCTAATTCGTAACTTGCTTTCGCGTAAAATGCCTCCCTTCGTAAACATCCTGTTAATCCATCTTTAGATGCATATTCATTGAGGACCCGGAGATATCCTCCTGCTATTAATGACAGTAAATAGCTAATAACCATCGATAAAATGATAATAATTAATGCAGGCCAGACGTTCGAAAAATTCATTATAGATTTCGAGAAAGCGGGTTTTCCCAGAATGGAGTATTTACGTATTTTAACCCCGACTAAACTGTAGCCTTTATCATGCAAGGGTAAAATAGAAATGATGGTATTCTCATCAGCAAACCTTCCGATAGCAAATCCACGATTAGCACACACTTTATTTAATACAACGGGAATATTATGAGGCTGTATTTCTTTGACTGAAGTTAAAAACTCTCGGATTTTGGCGTTACATTCTTGCGGATTTCCTGACTTAGAGAACAGTAAAGTCTTAACTTGCACCTCAGTGTATTGTGAAGGATTCCTGATATAGTTTCCTGCTGAGATATCTCCTTGCAAATTATCTGAATCATAAAAGCTGCCCATATTTTGAATGTTATTAATATTGCCTTTCCACTCCTGAACATCCTGGCTGTACAATAAAGGGAAAATAATAAGTGAAGAGACCACACCACCAAATAAAACAAATGAAACAGGTTTTGTAAGTAACGGGAGTAATACTACCCACTTCCAACTTGAATAAATCATTCTTTACTCCCTGAGTAACCATCACATTCTTAATACATTCAAGTAATTTATAATTCCCTCATGTGATTTTAAAATACCACTCACCAGGTCTTCAACAAAGATCTTTTTGATAAAGAGTTAACTCTGTTTTTGTTATGAATTGACTAAGATTTTTAAATCGCTACATTCAAGACCCGACATTCAGTACCTCATCAGCTAAAGGCGCATACATTACGCGGATAGCCGATGTTCCTGAATTCTATAGCACATTCGGTTTCGCAAATGTGCGTTCCTTATCCCGGCATCTCCGCCAGCACGCTTGCCAGTGTTTGCAGCAACAGCGTCGCGTGTTCCGGCTGGAAGACCAGCGGCGGGCGAATTTTCAGGACGTTCGCCGCCGGTCCCGTAGCACTAATCAAAACCTGTTTCTGGCGCATTTCATTGACGATAAATGCCGCCAGTTCCGGCGCAGGCGTATTGCGCTGATCGCTCACCAGTTCCACACCGATAAACAAACCGTCGCCGCGTACATCGCCGATGACCGGATAACGTTGCGCCAGTTTTTGTAGCCCTTCACGCAAGATTGCGCCGGTCATCTGCGCGTTCTGCTGCAACTCTTCACGACGCAAAATCTGTAAAACGGCATGCGCGGCGCGGCAGGAAACCGGGTTACCGCCGAAAGTATTGAAATAGCGCTGACGGCGGCCAAATTCCGCGAACAGTTCCGGTCTGCCGACCAGCCCGGCGACCGGATGACCGTTACCCATCGGTTTGCCCAGACTGACCAGGTCAGGCGTCACGCCGTAGCGGGCGAATCCCCAGCGCTGGCTGCCGGTACGGCCAAAACCGGGCTGCACTTCGTCTGCGATAAATAATCCACCCGCCGCACGCACCAGCCCGACGGCGCGCTGCATGTCCAGCGGGTCCGGGCTGAATACACCATCACTGGAGAAAATCGTGTCCACTAACAGCGCCGCCGGTTTCACGCCCGCGTGTTTCATTTCTTCCAGCGCGCGCTCCACGCCCGCAGAGAATACGCCGGGATGGCGGAACGTGTCCGGCGCATCAGTCAGCCAGACATTTTTGCCTTGCTCAAACCCGTCACCAAGCGAGGGGGAAAGTTCTGCCAGCGCGCTGGTCACACCGTGATACGCCCAGCTCGTCACAATAACGCCCTGCCCGCCGGTAATTTGTCGTGCGACACGCAGCGCCAGATCGTTGGCTTCGCTGCCGGTGCAGGTCATGGTCAGGTTGCGCAGCTCAGGAGGAAACTCGGTCAGGAAATCTTCAGCAAATTCGACAATCGCATCATTCAGATAACGCGTGTGTGTATTGAGTTGCGCGGCCTGCGTGGTGATGGCTTCAACCACCGCCGGATGGCAATGACCGACAGACGCAACATTATTGTAAGCATCCAGATAGCGCCGCCCTTCGCTGTCATATAACCAGACGCCTTCGCCGCGCACCACATGCAGCGGTTCCTGATAAAACAGCCGGTAACCGCCGCCAAGAAATTGCTGACGACCTTCTAAAACCTGTTTCGGAGTGAGCATATAACGGCCTCTTATTTCTGTTCAAACGCGCATGACTGACGAAATATCAGGTCAGTCTGCGAAAACGGCAGCGCCATCAGACGCGATAAACTTCCCCATGCATGCACCTGATTACGCAAAATATAATCACGGTTTTGCGGATACAGCACCGCACGATGCTGGGCAATCAGCAGACTCAGCGCCAGTCGTGACGCCACCAGTTCCGGTAAAACATCCAGCTCGGCACCGGTGAGTTGCAAACGCGCGGTATACGCAGCAATCATCGGACGGCAATAGAGGAAAAGATCGTCGCCGTCGCTATCTAGCTGATAAGCCAGGGCGGTAGCCAGTTCGTTAATCAGGGGCGCGTGAAGGGCGTCACCGAAATCAATAATGCCCGCGAGACGCTGCGGATCAGCGCTGTTTACCAGAACGTTATGGGCATTCAGGTCATTGTGGATCACTTGTCTGCGCAACCGCTGGCTGGCCGGAACCACTTTTTGCCGGTGGGTTTCCAGCACGCGGGTAATGGTGCGGCGCTGCTCAGGGTCAGTGAGTTGCGTTAACCAGCCCTCGAGGCGTGACATGTCGCTGATGTCCCACAGCAGATCACGCTGTGCGCCGGGATGGTTAAAATCGCTCAGCGCGATATCCAGCCGTGCCAGCGTGTCGCCAATTTCCCGCATCAGCACCGCTGAACGCGACACCTGATATTGCGCGATACCGGGCAGATAACTGACGGCACGCAGTGTCAGCATTTGTCCGTCAACCGTCACCTGCGGCGTAAGTTCACCGTGGCGACTTTCCTGCAACCGTGGCACCGGCAACTGGCTGTCGCGTATCGCCAGATGGCTGAGAATGGCGGTCTGGAAAGCCACTTCTGCGGGCACTTCCGCCGGATTAACAAACCGCAACATGTAAGCGTGGCCAGGCCCCGTGGTCAGGCAAAAATTGCTGTCGCGTTCGCCGCCCAGCACCTCCGCTTTGCCTTCCAGCCCGTAAACCTGCGCAGCAATATTTTCTGCCTGCGACCTGCTGACACGCGGTACCTCCGTGGTGAGCAATGACGGCGCTTCAGACATGCTGACCGCCGTTCACATGTATTTCAGCGCCGTTCACGTAAGAAGCGCCCGATGTGCACAGAAAATGGATCAGTGAAGCGACTTCTTCAGCCTTACCCAGTCGCTGCAACGGCACGCTGCGCTCGACAATTTCCTGCGTGCCCGGCGAGAGGATCGCGGTATCAATTTCCCCCGGCGCAATGGCATTTACCCGTATGCCGTGCGGGCCGAATTCGTGTGCCATTTCGCGGGTCAGCGTCGAGAGCGCCGCTTTAGAACAGGCATAGGCCACACCGGCAAACGGATGCACTTTGCTGCCCGCAATCGAGGTTACGTTGATAATGCTGCCCTGTGCGGTTTTCAGTTCATCAAATAATCCGGTTGCCAGAATGGCGGTTGAAAACAGGTTGACGTTAAACACCTGCAACCAGGTGGCGTAATCACTGTCGAGCACACCGAGACGACCACCGGTAGGGGTTTTCGGTGAAATACCCGCGTTATCGACCAGCGCATCCAGCCGTCCGCCGAGGCGTTCTTTGATCATCGGCAGGGCTTTCTGCACGCTGTCGATGTCTTCCAGATCCAGGTGAATATGATTGAGAAAACCCTCTGCCCACGGACATTCATCCACCCAGTTCTGCCGCGATGCGGTGAAAATCCGCCACCCCGCAGCATAGAAATGTTTGACCGTCGCGTGACCAATGCCACGGCTTGCGCCGGTCAGCAAAAGCGTTTTTTTCTGAGTTGTGTCAGTCATGAGAAATGGCTCCCGTTATTTTTGATATTTGATGCATCAGGAATAATCAAAAAAAGAGGACCTGTAAAGTCCTCTGATGAATTTAACGTCAGTGTGTTGCCGTCGAATGACGCAGGCGTTCGCCACGGCGGCGCAGCAGTTCCATCACCAGCAGCAAAATCAGCGATGCACCGACCATCAGCGACGCCGCCGCCGCAATGGTCGGGTCGAGGTTTTCACGAATACCGGCAAACATCTGGATAGGCAGCGTGCGCTGACGCGGGCTGGCAAGAAATAACGTCACCACCACTTCGTCGAATGACGCCGCAAACGCAAACAGCGCCCCGGAGAAAACACCCGGCGCAATCAGCGGCAGCGTAACTTTACGGAATACGGTCCACGGCGACGCGCCGAGGCTGGCGGCGGCGCGGGATAAATTGCGGTCGTAATTTTTGAGTATCGCCACTACCGTGATCACCACAAACGGCACGCCAAGTAATGCATGTGCCAGCACCAGCCCGAGATAACTGTTGAGCAGGGATACGCGGGCAAAGAAGAAGAACATGCCAACGGCGATAATCACTACCGGCGCGATCATCGGCGAAATCAGAATGGCCATCACCAGTGATTTACCGCGAAATTCACCGCGCACCAGCCCGACCGCAGCCAGAACGCCGAGAAGAGTGGCGAGCAAAGTCGCCAGTGGCGCAATCAGCAGGCTGTTACCCAGTGAACTCAGCCATTCATTGGAATGGAAAAACGTCTGATACCAGCGCAGCGAAAAACCTGTCAGCGGATAGCTGAGAAACGAACCGGCGTTAAATGACAGCGGCACGATGATCAGCACCGGCACAATCAGAAACAGCAGGACCGCCGCACTGTAGAAATTAAAACACCAGCGCCATAACCGCAGGATTAACGCCCCTTTTTGTCTCATTGCGTGTTTCATCTTCGGGCTCCTTAATGCGCTGCAATTTCAGCTTTGGTGCGCGTAACGCGGATGTAAACGATGTACAGCAGCACCACAATCACCAGCAACTGACTGCCCAGCGCTGCGGCCATGCCCCAGTTCATGGTTGTATTGGTAAAGAACGCCACGAAGTAACTGACCATCTGATCGCCCGGACCGCCCAGCAACGCAGGCGTGATGTAGTAACCAATCGCCATCATAAACACCAGCAATGCACCGGCCGTGACACCCGCGTAGGTTTGCGGCACGTACACCCGCCAGAAGGCGGAGAAAGGATGCGCACCCAGTGAAATCGCGGCGCGAACATAATTAGGCGAAATGCTTTTCATCACCGCATATAAAGGAAGGACGATAAACGGCAGCATGATGTGCGTCATCGAGATATAAACGCCGAGGCGGTTGAACACCATCACCAGCGGGTGATCGATAATGCCGGTGGAAAGTAACGCCCGGTTAATCAGGCCGCCCGATTGCAACAGCACAATCCAGCTGGCCGTGCGGACAATCAACGACGTCCAGAACGGCAGTAACACCAGAATCATCAGCAAATTCGCGCGTCCGGAAGGTTGTTTTGCCAGCCAGTACGCCAGCGGATAACCCAGCACGACGCAGCAAATCGTCACCACCAGCGCCATCCACAATGTGCGCAGCAGCACGTTGACGTACAGCGCCTGATCCGGTGGCAGTGCGACAACTTTGCCAGTATCCACGTCTACCTTCCGGTCGAACGCCGACAATAAATAGAGAGAAGTCACCGGACCCGAAGCACGTTGCAGCGTCTGCCAGGTGCTGAGTTCACCCCACAGCGGCATGCTCTGGATTAACGGTTCACGGATCGCGCCCCCTCCCGCGGGTACGTGACGTAATGTGCCAGTGATCAGGCTGCGGTAACGGTTATCTTCGTAGCTTAAACGCTTGGCAATGCTTGCCATCTGACCGCTGCTGCGGGCATGACGCAAATCGGTGACCAGTGCAGTAAACGTCGCTTCATCCGGCACGGTTTTGCCGTCCCAGTGTGCAAGCTGCGCCACAGTTTCCGGCAGGGTTGCGCCCAGTTCCGGATTAGTCACACTCTTGCCCAGAATGGACGCAATCGGGAACAGAAAACTGACAATAACAAACAGCAACAGCGGCGCGATCAGCAATAAAGAACGACGCGTATACGCCGCTTCCACTTTACGCAGACGCTGACGCAATGTTGGCCCTTCTGCTGATTCCTCCGTCACCGGTGTGGTCAACATTTCGGTTTGACTCATGTTTTTCTCCCGCTGCGAGGTTTTTATGCTTTTATCGGGCTCACAGCCCAAAATCATTCGAGTTGCAGCAAGGCGGCGAACGAGACGGATCCCCGGGAGCATACTTGAGTATGTGACCGGGGTTCACGAGTGAAGCCAGCGCAGGTGCAGCTTGAAGGATGAAGGGCCGACTACTTAGAAGACCAGGCGTTGAACCGTTGCTCGAGATCTTCACCATGCTCAATCCAGAAGTGAGTATCTACCTGCAAAGCGCCTGCCAGGTTTTTCTCAGCGGTTGGCAGATTCTGAGCATATTTCGCGTCTATCATGCCGGTGACCGACTTCTCGGTCGGGCCATAGGGGATGGTTTCGGCAAAGACTTTCTGGTTTTCAGGTTTGTTGGCGAAGGCTATAAACTGTTCGGCCAGATCTTTGTGTTTGGAACCTTTGACAATGGCCCAGCTGTCGAGGTCGTAGAGACTGTTGTCCCAGACCATTTTGAAATCGTGGCCTTCACCTTGCGCGGCGCTGACGCGGCCATTATACGCAGAGGTCATGACCACATCGCCGGACACCAGCCATTGCAACGGCTGTGCACCGGATTCCCACCACTGAATGTTCGGTTTGATCTGATCAAGTTTTTTGAAAGCACGTTCAACGCCCGCAGGGGTTGCCAGGACTTTGTAAATATCTTCACGTTTCACACCGTCTGCCAGTAAGGCGATTTCCAGCGTGAATTTGGCGCTCTTGCGCAGTGCGCGTTTGCCCGGAAAATCTTTCACGTCCCAGAAGTCGGCCCAGCTGGTTGGCGCTTTTTTCAGTTTACTGGCGTCATAAGTCAGCACGGTTGACCACAGGAAGATGCCCGCACCACATTCGGTGACCGCGCCCGGCACGTACTGCGTTTTGTCGCCCAGCTTGTTCCAGTCCAGCGGTTCGAACAGCCCTTCATCACAGCCGCGGATAAGCTCCGGGCTTTCCACTTCCACGACGTCCCAGCCAACCTGTTTGGTTTCAACCATGGCACGGATGCGCGCCATTTCGCCATTGTATTCTCCTGGCTCAATCGTGCCTTTTCCTGCTGCCGCAAAAGGTTTGTAAAATGCTTTGTCCTGGGCGTCCTTATTCAGGCCACCAAAAGAAATCACGGTCAGGGATTCCGCCTGAGACTGAAACACCAACCCTGCAAGAAGCGTGGTAAGGGCTATTTTCTTGAACATGCTGTGACTCCTGGGTTAACGAAAAAGTAAGGAAAAACGCTAAGAGAACGGCACTGTTAAAAATATGATGCATCATATTTTATAATGAAGCATAAACCATGCCATTCCGGTTGAGTCCATCCGCCACGCACAGAACGGCGGGCGGACAGGGATTGAAGAGGCGTTATGTGATTTTTTTATGCCTCATGACACTCAGTTTCTTATTATTGGCACTGCTTTCGTGCATCTGTGCACTCTGTCTGAACGGCTAATCACTCAGCCCGATGCGCAGGTTTCCTCAGTCAGTCAGCACACGGGACAAAATTGCCAGGGCTTCTTTAAACTGCACATCAGGAATGGTCAGCGGATAAAGGAAACGGATCACGTTGCCATGCACACCGCAACTGAGCATCAGCAATCCGGCGTCCAGCGCTTTGCGCAGATACTGTTTGGTCAGTTCAGAAGAAGGTTTTCCGGTCACGGGATCGTTAAATTCGGCCGCCACCATTGAACCACGCGCACGGACATCCACCAGTGCCGCACAATTCGCTTTGGCTTTCCCGAGTACTTCAGTCAGCTCTGCACCGAGACGATTTGCGCGCTCGCACAATTTTTCTTCTTCGATGATATCCAGCACTGCCAGCGCAGAGGCCACGGCCAGCGGATTACCCGCGTAAGTACCGCCAAGGCCGCCCGGCTCCGGTGCGTCCATCAGCCCGGCGCGCCCGGTTACGCCCGAGATCGGCAAACCGCCGCCGAGGCTTTTCGCCATCGTGACGATGTCCGGTTTGGCATCGGGATAGTATTCTGACGCGAACATTTTACCGGTACGCGCAAAGCCGCTCTGTACTTCGTCGGCAATCATCACGATGCCGTGACGGTCACAGATTTCGCGCAGCCCTTTCACGAAATCTTCCGGCGCGATATTGAAACCGCCCTCGCCTTGTACCGGCTCATACAGGATCGCAGCAATCTGCTGCGGCGCGATATCGCTGCGAAAAATACGTTCAATACTGTCGAGTGCCATTTCAGTGGTGACACCGTGAACGGCGTTGGGATATTGGGCGTGGAAGACCGAGGCCGGGAACGGCCCGAAGCCCACTTTGTAAGGCACTACTTTGCCGGTCAACGCCATGGTCAGCAGCGTGCGGCCATGAAATGCACCGGAGAAAGTGATGATGCCCGGGCGACCGGTGGCGGAGCGGGCAATTTTCACCGCGTTTTCGACAGCTTCCGCGCCGGTACTGAAGAAAGTGGTTTTCGCTTTGCCGCTCACCGGAGAAATCGCGTTGATGCGTTCAGCCAGATTCACAAAGCTGGCATAAGGCACAATCTGGTAGGAAGTGTGTGTGAACAGGTCGAGCTGGTTGCGGATGGCTTCAACGATTTTCGGGTGACGATGTCCGGTGTTCAGAACCGCAATCCCGGCAGTGAAATCGATGTATTCCCGCCCGTGTTCATCCCACAGCGTGGCATTTTCTGCTTTTGCCGCATAGAAATCACACATGACACCTACACCACGCGGCGTCGCTTCTTTACGGCGTTTTTCCAGTTCACTGTGACTCATCTTTCGCTCCTGCCTTCAGGTTGATGTTTTATAGATTGCCGGTTGCGAGATGAACAATTTGTCGAATTAGCAATCTGTACTTGTTTTTTATCCCGCCAGCGGCTCTATAATCCAGAACCAGTTTCATTTATTTTGAGGATCCACTTTTGCGCTCATTGCTTTCTGACCTCATTTTGCAACGTCTCACTGAGCTTTCAGATGCCCGGCCCGGCACGCTGAACAAGCGGGTTTATCAGGCATTACAACAGGCTATATTTGATGGCAGTATTGCGCCTGGCAGCCGCTTGCCCGCCTCAAGAGACCTTGCCAAAGAGCTGGATATTTCGCGCAACACGGTGCTGGCTGCCTACGAGCAGTTGCAGGCCGAAGGCTACATTCAGACCCGCACCGGAAGCGGAACCTTCGTTCCCGCAGATTTACCGAAAGACGGCGTGATCGCCGATAAAACACCTCTGCGCTGCGCACCGGTTCGCAGCCACGTGTCACTTTCCAAGCGCGGTTCTCAACTGCTGACGCGTACCGGCGTTGCCTCGCATCAGTGGGGCGCGTTTATGCCCGGGGTTCCGGACGTCACAAAATTTCCGCATGACATCTGGCGTAAGTTGCAGAACCGTCTGAGCCGTCGTCTGCCGCCCGAATTCCTCACCTACTCCCGCCATGGTGGCTGCCCGCAACTGCAACATGCGCTGGCAGATTATTTGCGTATAGCGCGTTCTGTTGACTGCACGGCAGATCAGATCCTGATCACCGCCGGCACCCACCAGGCGCTGGATTTGCTGGCGAAAATGCTCTGTGACCCGGGCGATGTTGCCTGGATTGAGGAACCGAGCTACTGGGGAATACGCAATGTGCTGACCATCAACGGCGTGGATATTCAGCCGGTGCCGGTGGATGAAAACGGGCTGAACCCGCCCGACAGCCCGCCACAGGACCGCGCACCTAAGCTGATATGCGTGACACCGTCACATCACTATCCGCTCGGTTCAGTGATGAGCCTGGCCCGACGGCAAAAAATTCTTGCCATCGCCAGCCAGCAAGGTAGCTGGGTAGTGGAAGATGATTACGACAGCGAATTTCGCTATTCGGGCAGTCCGATCCCCGCGTTGCAGGGACTGAGCAGCGATGCGCCGGTGATTTACATCGGTACGTTCAGTAAAACATTGTATCCGGCAATGCGGATAAGTTATGTCGTCCTGCCGCGCCCGCTGGCCTCGCGCCTCAAAATTGCGCACTCCGAGTTGTACCGTGCCGGTAACGGACTGACGCAACTTACGCTTGCGGAATTTATTCGCGAAGGGCATTACGCCGCCCACATCCGCCGGATGCGATTGCTTTACGGCAGACGACGTAATGCCCTGATACGGCTTATCGAACAGGAACTCGGTCCGGAATTCCTGTGTGAAAACAGCAATGCCGGTTTGCATCTGATTTTGTCACTGCCTGATTCGATTGATGATGTGGCGCTGAGCGCAGAGCTGGAGCAGAAAAAAATTCTCACTCGGCCGCTGTCGGCATATTACCTGCGCCCTGCCCCGCGGCGCGGGCTTTTGCTCGGTTACGGTTGCGTTCCTGAAGAAGAAATTGAAACGGCTTTCGGGCACATCGTGGAGTGTTTACGACACAGGCTGCAAGCCGGTGGTGCAATCCCGGGGGCTGACAATAGGGTGCTGGCCCTGCAAGGTGATTTGCCTGATCCTGCGTAAAACACAGATCTTACTGCTAGCAATAAACTCTTTTAAAATAAAAATAACAATAAGATTCATAAGCCTGCGAGATTTCTCTCAGGCTTATTTTTTGTGTTATTTTGTCAAAAAATGCTTGTTAGCGTCAGAAGCGGATGGTAAAGATTTTTAATAACGCCAGACAAACAATCCTTCTGAGGATGTTTTATGCACAAATTGTGCCGTGTCGCGTCATCCCATTTTCGATAATTTTATTTGCGGAGTGCCTGTGATGAGAACGTATGTCAGCTTCAAAAATATCAAAAAGAGTTACGACGGGGACAAGCTGGTAGTCAAAAACCTCAATCTTGATGTGCACGAAGGAGAATTTCTGACGCTGTTGGGCCCTTCCGGTTCCGGCAAAACCACCAGTCTGATGATGCTTGCAGGTTTTGAAACGCCTACCCAGGGTGAAATCTTATTACGCGATAAACCTCTGCATAATTTGCCACCACATCAGCGAGATATCGGCATGGTGTTCCAGAACTATGCGCTTTTCCCTCACATGACCGTGGCGGAAAATCTGGCATTTCCACTGACCATTCGACGGCTTAATAAATCTGATATCAAAGAGAAAGTTGACCGCATTCTGGACATGGTCAAACTCAAATCTCTGGCTGACCGCTACCCTGCCCAAATGTCGGGCGGTCAGCAGCAACGTGTTGCGCTAGCCCGCGCGCTGGTGTTTGAACCTAAGCTGGTGCTGATGGACGAACCCCTTGGTGCGCTGGATAAACAATTGCGCGAACATATGCAGATGGAAATTAAGCAACTTCATAAAATGTTGGATCTGACGATTGTTTATGTAACGCATGACCAGAGCGAAGCAATGACGATGTCTGACCGTGTTGCGGTGTTCAATGATGGTGTGATCCAGCAGATGGACAGCCCGAATGTGATTTATGAAAAACCGGATAATGCATTCGTGGCTCAGTTCATCGGCGAGAATAACAGCCTGCTGGCCACCAACAATGCTGCCGAAGGCGACTATTACCGCGCATCACTCGATGACGGCACTCAACTGCGTGCAGTAAAAATTCGCCCAAGCTCGCCGGGCAAAAAGATTTTGCTCTCTATTCGCCCTGAGCGTATTCACGTAAATAATCCGCAACCCGGAATGGAACAGGTGAAGGCAAGAATTCAGCAATTCATTTATCTGGGTGATCACGTACGCATGATGACGGAAGTGGCCGGTCAGGATAATTTTATGGTTAAACTTTCTGCGGCTGCAATGAAACAGGAGTGGCAACCCGGCGCTGAAGTGCTTCTTTCCTGGCAACCTGAACATCTCCGGGCACTTGATGTTGTCACGCATTAATCACCTGATTGTATGATTGTATGATTGTATGATTGTATGATTGTTGAATCCTAAGATTCTTTATCTTGGGATTCAATGATTACCAGATGTCAGGATTCACTATACCTATATTCTACTATCTCCTCATCTTGCACTCTCAGAATCCTGAAATCCCTGCATCTTCGAATCCGGTGATTTGCTATTCCCACTATCTTTTAATCCCAATATCTCTGAATCATTTGTACAGGTGAATGACCAATCATAATCTCAGGATTGTATAATCTCAGAATAACCAGAATCACAGGATTCTATCGAGACACTAACCACATGGTATCCTGCAATCGAAGATCCACCACAGAATCCTGTAATCATACAATCCTCAATGGGAATCTCAGGATTATGTAATCCTTCAATATAATCCTGTAATCACAGAATCATAACATTAAATAAAATCATTACAACTGACTTAACTTCATGTAAAACATCAACTAATCATTAAATCCTGTAATCCTACCTGCGATTTTAATCCTGAAATCCTGTAATCACATAAGAATCCTGGCATTCCAGGATTCTCTCAATTGCCTCTTATGATAGCCAGGCAGCAGTGTGTTTAATTAATGTAATCCTGAAATCCTATAATCTTAACGAGGATTCTATTATCCTGTAATCATAGAATACCCGGAGGCTGGTACAGGATAATCTGAGCCCGTCTTTCATCCTAAGATAGCAGCCTTGCAGGATTTAGAGATTCCAGGATTCAAAGATATTTAGCAGCTGGTTCATGATAATCACAGGATTCCAATACTTCCAGGATTAAGAGATTATGTCCGATTGAATGAAATCCTGAGACTGGAAAAATCCTGTAATCAAACAATCCTGCCACTGCTGAAATCACGCAATCCGAAGATGGTGAGATGGTGAGATGGTGAGATGGTGAGATTTTATAGCAGGATGTTCATATGTCTGGCGTAAAACTGTATGTACTTAAGACATGCAAAACTCATAAGGAATCATTGCATCCTGAAATCCTAAGATTTAAAAATCCTAAAATCCGGAGATGTACATTGATGACTCTGCTTTTGCCCGACTTGCTTTGACATCCCAACTGCGTTCCAACCGGAATCACTGAATCATATAATCACAGGCTTTAATCATCCTGGAATCACAAGATTTACTACTTATTGGCTCCACGCATCATAATCTCATAATCTTGAGATTTCATAATCACAAGATATTATAATTCGATAATCCTAAAATATTGAAATCCCCGGATGCAAACTTTATAGTAGCAGCACAATCCTGTGATTCATGGATTTAAAAATCTCAGAATCCTATGATTACAAAGTTTATGAATCCTGAAATCTTATGATTTTAGAATCATGTTATCTTCACTGAACGCTTCATCAGAGGTTGTCATGGCAGCGAAAATTATTTCTTTCCTGAACGGGAAGGGCGGAGTAGGGAAAACCACGACGTCTATAAACATAGCAACCTGTCTTGCCCGGCAAGGGCACAAGGTCGTAATGGTGGATACCGACCCGCAGGGGAGTATCAGCAACTGGTATGACGAAAGCAAATGCCTGTTCGATCTTGCAGAAGCGGCTTCAGAAAAAGAAGTCTATACCGTCCGTAAGCAACTGAAAGAATACGATTACGTGGTGATCGATGGTGCGGCTGCAATATCAGCTATTTCTTCCGCGGCGGTAATGGTGAGTGACCTGGTACTCATCCCCGTGACACCGTCACCTTTAGATTTTGCTGCCTGTGGCGCTATTCTGGCCGTCGTGGAAGCTCGCGAAAACTTGCAGCCGGTGATTGCCCGTTTTCTTATCACCAAAAAAGTCGCGTCAGCTAAAATGCTTGAAGTGTTGAAAGAATCCATAGCCGATACCGGCGTTCCCGCATTGCGTACTGGTACGACACAGCGCCAGGTTTACATCCGCACAATGATGGATGGCGGCACCGTTTTCGATACGACAGACGGAAACGCGAAAGGTGAAATTGAAATTATGACCAAAGAAATTACGGAGTTGCTGAAATGAAAATGAAACTTGGCCAGCACAGACAACTGACGACTGCACTGGAAGCGGTATCTAAACCACCCGCATCAGTGAAGAAATTGCAGACCAATATCGATGAAGAGCTACATCGCCGCTTTAAAACCAGTTGCTTCCTGCAAGATCGCGAAATGAAAGACGTCCTGACAGAGCTGATCGAAGCCTGGCTCATCACCAACGAACGGTCATAATGTGCTGATTACTGGCTGGATCGGGTCTCCCAAGGCCCGTTTCTGATGACATCTTGCCTGAGAACATTGCTCTGTCTGCCTTCAACGCTAACTTATCCCTTCTTGAATTATCTACTCCGGGGTGATCAGATCCCAAGATCAAATAATGTTTTGTTTATTTTTTAAGTTTAGATCTTTCTCTTTAGAGACGGTTTTTACTATTCATTATCAATAGGTTACTACACGTATTGTGGAGGTATTTCCTGCTTCAGGTGGAGATCCTTCCTGTTGGATGTGGATCCTTTTCATGCCAAATGTAGAGTCTTTTTCTGTGGATAATTTCTTTACGGATCAATCTATTATCTATGTGGAATGATTTTCTGTGGATATCTCGGTTACCCGCCAGCCAACAGCCACAGTAAGCTTAACATCTGCCTAACCGACTGTCACAACAGGCGTTTCTCATAAGTGGAAGGATTTCCTGATCCCATAGCTAACATTAATATGTGGAACAATTTCCTGTGACAGCGTCACGTTATGTCACGTACTCCGATAACGGATCCCAAATACCTGCAGACAGGGCAGACCCATTCTCTTTGAGGCGGTCAGGGAAGGGGATATGTGGAAGCTTTTCCTGATCCTGAACCTCCCTATGTGGAAACATTATCTGATCCCTTGAAAGCATCTTCTCATCGCTACTGCATAATAATTGTTATAAATCAGGATATTAAAATAAATGTGACAACGTCACGTCTCTATATGTGGAATGTTTTCCTGATCAAAGATGATGATATTCACGATGCTTACCCGGCGAAAAACCACATTGCATGACTTTAGGTGGAGAAATTTCCTGATCCCGTCCCGGTCTGTATGTGGAAACATTTTCTGTGAGCGCCATCGGGCTTCTTATGTGGAGTAATTTCCTGCTGACGCGATCATTGCCTCTTAATGTGGAGACATTTTCTGATCCCCATGCTGGCTATACGTGGAAAGTTTTCCTGTGCATCAGCTCAGGGTGAGAAACCCTGGACCGGAACGAAGTGAGAAGGGGATCACAAAGGTAAATTTGATGGTTTTATGTGCATGGGCGCTTCAAATGTGGAATGATTTTCTGATCGCGGTTAGGGTCTGGTTGCGCATTGCTGATAAAATTCAGCGAAGGTTATCACCCGCATATGTGGAATAATTTCCTGTAAAAAAACCGACGATCCAACGTATTAGAAAAAGGATCCCTGGAAGCGCTGAAAACAATATGTGGAGATTTTTCCTGATCAGGTTTTTCGGATCCTTATTTAAAGTACTGATTTTAAGGGGATAAATAACCCTTGTTTTTACTTTACGTCGGTATTTTTTATGTGGAATAATTTACCTACTTTCCACTTATGGATCCTGCTACATGGAACTGAATAAACTCACCGTAGTTCAGGGGAATGATCTTCTTGAAGGCGCTTACAGCGTCACTCTGGATGAAATGCGCCTGCTAAATCTGGCGCTGGCACAAATTGATAGCAGGAAACCTCAGCCAGATACGCTTTATCGACTTTTCCCTCAGGACTATCAGCGGATCTACGGGGTAAACCCGACCAGCAGCCACCGCCAGTTGCGCGAAGCCGCTGAAAGCCTGATGAAAAAGCCGGTCACCATCTACAAACCGGACGTAAAAACCGGCAAGGTTCGCACTGTACAACTCTCCTGGTTTTCACGTCTTGAGTATGTGAGCAGTGACGATCACAGCGCAGTGGTTCTGCGATTCGGACAGGATGTTGCCCCGTATCTTTATGAACTTAAAGAGTCTTTTACCAAATTGAATTTTGCCAACATCGCAAAACTTGATACGCCGTTCTCCGTAAGGCTGTATGGCTGGCTCATCAAAGCTAAGAACCTCTACGGACGTCGCAGCGGTAAAGCCATAGAAGTGACGCTGGATCTCAACTGGATGCGCGAGAAGGCCGGTTTGGCGGGCAAATACGAGGACTATCGTGACTTCCGTCAGAAACTCCTTGAGCCGACGATCAACCGGATCAACGCCAATACCGATATTTCGGTGGTCTGGGAGCCAGTAAAGCAGGGCAGAACCGTGGTATCCATCAAGTTTGCCTATGTGGATGAATCTGCACCGGAAGCCAGCAAACCGCTGCGCCCGCGCTTACCGCGACGTCCGCGAGCTGTCGCCGGATCGGCGCTGGAAGGCGAGTGGGCGCGCCGTTGCATCACGATCTTCGAAGAATATCTCGACAAACTAAGCGCTTACGATGTGGATGAGAAGGCCACCTTGCCGGACCTGCGTAAGCTTTCTGGATGGTATAAGCTGATCGGCGAGAAGAGTAAGCATAAAGCGATCCTGGCAGAAGTCAGTTCGCGTAGCAAAAAAGTCGCTGCCTGATTCCCCTTAAGCAGAAATAAAAATAAACGGCGTATCTTTCACGAGATACGCCGTTTTTCTTTTGTCCAAAATGCAAGCATTCACCGCACATATCCTTCTGAATAAGGCTTAATGGGTTAGTAAGCGCTTACTGGGTGATATCAGGAAATCTTTCCACATTAGCCGTTTTGGCGACTTTTTCTGCGTACTGTTTAAAAGCTATAAGCCATACGTTCTAAAAAAGTAGCATATGAGGCATAAAACCCAGGGCGGAAGCCTGTTTCTAACGTATATGCAGGCTTGAAGTGTAAGTGGGTACTGACATTACCGGCCACGTTTGCCCTTTAATTGCCACCATGCACCATTTGCACCGCCATTTTATCGCCATTTAAGCCAGAGGGTTTAGCCTCACTGCTTCCTCAAGATGCTCGGGTGCAAAGTGGGCATAACGCATTGTCATTTTGATATCGGTGTGGCCTAGAACACGCTGCAAAACGAGAATGTTCCTCCCCTTCATCATGAAGTGAGAAGCGAACGTGTGGCGGAGCACATGCGATGATTGACCGGCTGGTAACTGTATATCGGTGCGTTGCAGGGCAGAGCGAAATCAAGATTGATCGTTTGTGGGGTGATCTTCTTCACTCTGTTGCCGCGTGAAAAATCCCCTAAAAGTCTCTTTTCCCGATACCGGGAAAACATCTTTGCATCGAATTCCCTGGCAATCGCCGGTATGGCACAGGCTTTTAATGTCACGCAGATGTACTGGACAATATTGCAAAGGCAAGCTGGATGCCGTTTCCGCGATCGCTGCCATGTCGCGCCCGGTTAATCCGGACTGGTGGTTACGCCAACTGAAAGGCCAGCGCACACGCTGGCGTGAATCTTTACGGATCGCCATCGGCAAAGTGAACCGCGACGCTTCACCTTATGCCAGTAAGCAGGCTAGCGCCTCGGAGTCCTGTCAATAACTGTGGGTTAGGTGGAAAGAAACAACTTACAAATTGGCATTACAGGCAGGCTGGGAGCACTGCTACGGCGTCCACTTCTGACAACCTGCGAGTTTTGACTGGACAGACACTGCCGCCGTGAGGGCGTTTGTGGCGCGTATACGGGAAGAAACACCGAAGGTGAGTAGGTGACAGCGAAGTTTTGACCTAACAAAGGGACGCAATGTTGCTCCATCAGCAAGATTAACGCCTGAAGAACGGGCGCGATTGCCTGAAATTGAGCGAGAATTGATGAAAAGCAAAATCATTGCTGCGCGCTGGGAGTTGGAGGTGTAAGTATCCCACCAAAACGGCCCATTCATTTTTAGAGATCTTCCGACATACTGATTATGTCCCCTGAGGAGATCGCTATGCGTAAGATCCGATTCACTGAGCACCAGATCATCGCCGTCCTGAAATCAGTCGAGGCTGGCAGTACCGTCAAAGATGTGTGCCGCGAGGCTGCTATTTCTGAAGCCAGCTATACAACTGGAAAGCAAAATATGGCGGGATGGAAGCCGCTGATATCAAAAAAATCAAAGACCTTGAGGACGAGAATCGTCGTCTGAAGCAAATGTTTGCCGATCTGAGTTTGGAATGCCGGGCGCTGAAAGACGTCATCGAAAAAAGCTTTAAAACCAGCGATAAAGCGTGAGCTCGTCAACTATCTGACCACGCAATTTACGATGAGCATACGCCAGGCATGCAGGACGTTATCGCTAAGCAGGACGGTGTTTCGTTATCAACCGGATACGCGACGTGATGAAGCGGTGATCCAGAGGCTGACCGAGGTCGCTGAGCGCTATCCCCGCTACGGTTTTAAGAAGCTTTTTCAGGTACTTCGCAGGCAGGGGCACGTCTGGAACCACAAACGTGTCTACCGGATTTACTGTCTTCTCAAACTGAATTTTCGTCGTAAGGGTAAACAACGCCTGCCGGTGCGCAATCCGGCTCCGCTGGCAACGCCGGAAGCACTCAACCAAAGTTGGTCAATTGATTTTATGCACGACGCGCTGACATGTGGCCGACGTTTTCGGACTTTCAATGTTGTCGATGATTTTAACCGTGAAGCGCTGGCGATAGAAATTGACCTGAATATCCCAGCGCAGCGTGTCGTCCGGGTGCTGGACAGAATAGTAGCAAACCGTGGATATCCGCTGAAGATGCGGATGGATAATGGGCCGGAACTGATATCACTGGCGCAATGGGCTGAAGACCATGGAGTGATGCTGGAATTTATCAAGCCGGGTAAGCCAACACAGAACGCGTTTATAGAACGGTTTAACCGAACATATCGGACAGAAATACTGGATTTTTACCTGTTCAGAACACTGAATGAAGTACGAGAAATCACAGAGCGCTGGCTGAATGAGTACAACAGTGAGCGTCCTCATGAATCCCTGAATAACCTGACGCCGGAAGAGTACCGGCTGATGGCTGAGAAACCGGAAATCTCAAAAAGTGCCTGGAACTAAAGCTGGGATACTTACAGGTGGGCGGAGCGCTAATGGAGAAAATCACCGGCATCGTCAGCCGATTAGATTTCGTAATGATTCAATCAGGCCTTGAAATCATAATTTAATTTGGCTGATCTGATTGAACGCTTTTATTATAAGCCTACACATTACAAGGTTATAGGGTGATCTATGGCATTGCATGGAAAGTTGATTCTGAATGGTGCTGATTACGCACCTTTCAATCTGTACGGCGTTGGCGTGTTTATGGCCTTCTCGGGAAAAGGTGTTTACCGAAATAAAGGTGCGTGCGGTGCAATACCCAGTGATGGACCGTTACCACCAGGTAAGTACTGGATAGTGGAGCGTGGTGCCGGTGGCTTAGGCTCGTGGGTTAAGGCTAAATCCCAAGATATGTTCAACAAATTTTACTATGGTGCTGAATTTGGGCGTGATGAGTGGTTTGCATTGTACAAGGATGACTGGGGCATTGATGATGGAACTTGGGTCAATGGTGTTTTCCGTGGGTTGTTTAGGCTTCACCCAGGCCATGTTTCAGAAGGGTGTATAACCATAGCGCATAACTCAGATTACGCTCTAATTAGAAATGCACTTTTGAGAACAACACCTATGCAGGTTCCTTGTATGAGATCTCTCATGGCTCGTGGCTGGATTGAGGTGATAGCCGGTGACTATAACAACACTTGCCCGTAGAGTTTCAAAAATCACTTTCTATATTCTTTTGTCACTGGTTGTTGGTCGTACATTGGGAAATCCTGAAGTATGGTTTGATCATAGTTTAGCAAGCTACATAGGCCATATGATTTATGGTGCTGGTGAGATTGGGGCAGATAATTTTTATGACCTGTACTTTTACATCTCCGTAATCACGGTTTTTTCTGTCACAACTCTAATTTACATTTTAACAATGAAGTTAATCACAAAAATAAGGAACAAATAAAATGCCAATTCCTCCATACATGTGGCTTAAAGACGATGGCGGTGCCGATATCAAAGGGTCTGTAGACGTTAAGGATCGCGAAGGAAGTATTGAAATCATTGGATTAAGTCATGGCATTAACTTACCAGTGGACAATGCAAACGGCAAAATAACAGGCACGCGCCAGCATTCATCCATGATGATTGAAAAGGACGTTGATAGCTCAACACCTTATCTGTATAAAGCGGCAGCCACTGGTCAGACGCTAAAAAGCGCGGAAATTTGTTTCTATCATATTAACGACGCAGGACAAGAAGTTTGTTATTACACCGTATTGATGGAAAATGTAAAAATTACTGGCGTTAACTGCGGAGTGCCCAATGTGAAATTAGCAGGCAACGATAAAATGAACCATGTCGAGAGTGTCAGTTTGCAGTATGAAAAAATAACTTGGCGCATTGTTGATGGAAACATTCAATTTGCAGACTCTTGGAACGAACGTCATACCGCATAAAAATATGTACTGTGGCTAATTCATAAAAAAGCCCCGTACATGTGAACGGGGCTTTTAGTATCGACATGGTCACGATGTGACGCTACTAGAAATAAATCCTTTTATTTCATATTTTTAAGCTATTTTTAAAGCGACTTCTCCGTCGCCTTAAAAAATTATTCCGCCAGCGCCGCTTTCTGCGCCTACGCCACGCAAAAGGCCGCCATGCGTGCAGCCCAGGCAAAAGGGGACAAACTCCAGCGCGGTGTCGGGTTTTAAATCCGTGATCGACGCGCAGCCCTGGCTAATCAGCAAGGTGACACACAACCTGGACAGCAGCAGATTTGTGACGATGTTGAATCTGGAAGTATTGCTGTCGGATGTGAGTTATGAGGCGACGGAAAGCGACGGTGCTGAATAAGCTGAATATGTAAATCACTGTAATGTCAGATGTATGTTTTAGCGAATGACATACAATGATTGTATCTGATTAAAATGATCACATGGTGATTATTATGATGCACTGCCCGAAATGCCAGCACGCCGCTCACGCCCGTTCCAGCCGTTACCTGAGCCTCAACACCAAAGAGCGTTATCATCAGTGTCAGAATATTAATTGCAGTTGCACGTTTAAAACTCATGAGTCGATTGCGGACATCATTGTTGAGCCTGGGACGGTTCACGCCGTGCAGTTGCATCCGGACAAACATCAGCAGCAATCTCTACAGATGCACTAAAACAAGAAACCCGCCAATGGCGGGTTTCTTGTCTATTGTGCCTTATCAATGATTACAGGCTGTGATTGTTCGCCGCATTAAGGAGGGCGTTAGCTCTACCGCCATTTCATCGCCATCATAAAGCGTATAGCTAAAAATCAACTTAATTAATCAAAAAATAACATTATGAATTTATTGAATTTAACTTGATTATTTGAAGTTATTTTTTGGCATTAAGAAATAAAAAATAGCTATAAGCCATATTTTTTCGTTGTTAGACAAGGGTAAACGGCATCCTTACTCTTTGTCATGTTTTGTAAACCGTTTGCACACTTATGATGAGGATGTCTTTTGGCTACGTTATTACGCTCTGCATTCGCGCCAGCCGCACAACGCGCGCACCGTACTGCTTCTTTCAAAATCGCATTACTGGCCAGCGCCGTGATGCTGTCTTCTTTTGCATTCGCTGATGATGTATTAAAGGAAGGCATCACACCGGCAACAGATGTCAGCCAGATTCCTGCGGCTGCAAAACTGCGCACTGATACAGTGATCGCCGGGATCTCCGAACCTCAGGGGATTTTTAACCCGTATTTCTTCGTCAACGGCTGGGATGAAAATGTCACTAACGTGATTTTCGCCCGTCTGATTGACTGGGACAGCCAGGGCAAGCTGGTTCCCGGCTTGGCGCAAAGCTGGACCGTCAGCCCGGATGGCAAAACCTATACCATCAAACTACGTCCTGACCTGAAATTCAGTGACGGTTCACCACTGACTGCAGAAGACGTCGCGTTCACGCTGACGGTGTTGTATGACCCGAAATACGATGGTGATACCGATATCACGCTGGCACACATTGCCGGTGGTGATGAATATAAGCAGGGCAAGGCGGACAGCATCAATGGTCTGAAAGTGATTGACCCGTTGACGTTGCAGGTCACCACCACTCAGCCGGGAGCCACCACGTTGCAAAAAATCGGCGGGCCGGTGCTGTCGAAAGCGTATTACGGCAAAGGCTATCAGCGAGGAAATCTCGATTACCTGCGCACGCTGCATGGCAAACCGTTGGGTAATGGCCCGTATGTGTACGATAAGTACATCCCGGGGCAGGAGATCCGTTTCCACGCCAACACCAATTATTATCGCGGCGTACCGCCGACTCCGCGCTTTATCTATCGCGTGACCAATCCGTCGACTAACTTCCAGTTATTCCAGACCGGCGATACTGATTACGATGCCTTCACTTCCCGACCGGATGACATCGAGCAGCTGAAAATGCTCGGCTTTGCCAACATCAACCTGTACGGATCCAGCGATTACAGCAAAATTGAATTTAACGTTCACCGCCCTGCGTTGCAGGATGTGAAAGTGCGTCAGGCGCTGATCTACGGGCTGGATCGCCAGAAACTGATCGACGTGGTTTATCAGGGTTACGGCTCTGTGGCGATTGAGCCGATCGCGCCTATCTCCTGGGCGTACAACACTGATGGCGTGAATCCCTATAAATTCGATCCGGCGCAGGCCAATAAATTGCTGGATGAAGCAGGGTGGAAAGTTGGCGGTGATGGTATTCGTGTGAAAGACGGTAAACGTCTCGAACTGACGCTGCTGGTCAGCAAAAAAGTGCTGAACGATGCGCTGATCCCGATCGCAAAAGAAGACTATCAGAAAATTGGCGTATTGCTGAAACCGCAGGTTGTGGACTTCAACGCCCTGATGTCACAGCGTAAAGCGGGTAATTACGATCTGGCCTCGTTCAGCACCAGCACGCTTAACGATCCGCACGATGGCGTGTGGGATTATTACAGCACCGAGGCTACCGAATCCGGCTACAACAACCCTGAAGTCGATAAGCTGATCAACGAAGGGAACGCGACACTGGATATCGAAAAGCGTAAGCCGATTTACCACGAGCTGTACAAAGTGCTGGCAAACGATCCGCCGGCGATCCTGCTCGGTAACCGCAAAATTCTTTCAGCCAGCAGCGCCCGCGTGACCGGTTTTAAACCGGACATCTACAACGGCCTGACCGGCAGTCTGCCGGATGTCAAAATTGTAAAATAATCAGAAATAACGCCGCTGCCGGGATCTTCCGGCAGCTTCAATGAGAAAGTCATGAGAAATTTCATTCTGCGTCGTTTACTTCAAACCATTCCGATGTTGTTCCTCGCTTCGCTGCTGATTTTCATGCTGTTTGCCAAAACGCCGGGTGATTTTATCGATGGTAATATTACGCTGACTGCACAACGCGCTGCTGAACTGAAAGCCTTATACGGCCTGGATCAACCGCTGCTCAGCCGCTATCTGCACTGGCTGGGGAATCTGTTGCGGGGGGATCTGGGTTTTTCGTTGCAATATCAGATCCCGGTCAGCCAGTTGCTGAATCAGTACATCTGGAATTCCTTCCTGCTTGCGACCATTGCGATGGTGTTGTACTGGGGGATCGCGCTGGCAGTTGGCATTGTCTCGGCGATGAAGCCTTATTCCCTGTTCGATCATGTGGTGAGTGTGATCATTTTCGCCGCGATGTCCTTCCCGACGTTTTTCCTCTGTCTTCTGCTGATCAAATGGTTTGCCGTTGATTTGCACTGGCTGCCGGTGGGTGGGATGACTAACACCGGCAGTGATGCGACCGGCTGGGCGTGGGTGATGCAGGTGGCCGCGCATCTGGTGTTGCCGGTCGTTGCGCTGGTGATGCTGCAGGCGGGCAGCCTGACGCGTTATTTTCGCGCCAGTATGCTGGACGTCGTGCGGATGGATTTCATCCGTACCGCGCGTGCCAAAGGGCTTCGTGAACGCACGGTTATCCTCAAACACGCGTTGAGAAACGCGCTGCTGCCAATTATTACGCTGCTCGGATTTGAGTTGCCGGGGCTGTTTTCCGGGGCGCTGATCACCGAAAAAGTTTTCAACTGGCCGGGTGCAGGGCACATTCATATTGATTCACTGGCAGCGCGTGATTACCCGGTACTGATGGGGTTCACGCTGTTTCTGGCGGTTTTGACCATTCTTGGCAATCTGATTGCCGACGTGTTGTATGCGTGGGCTGATCCGCGTATCCGTGTGAGGTCGTAATGTTTGGCTCTTTATTTTCAACCAACCGCCGTCTGCGCGAAGCGCAAATTCCGGTGCTGGCTCAGGTGACACCGTCACCCTGGCGACAGGCCTGGCGGGCGTTGCGCCAAAACCGGCTGGCAATGTTTTGCTTAGTTCTGCTGCTGGTTATGGCCGTCTGGTGCATAGCGGGTCCTTACTATTCTCCCTGGCGCGATGATGCCACTGATGCGCTGATGATCAACAAAGCGCCGAATGCAGAACACTGGCTGGGTACCGATTTTCTCGGGCGTGATGTCTATACGCGGCTGCTGCTGGCGGGGCGCATCTCGCTGATTATCGGCATGCTGACCATGTTGCTGTCTGTGACACTCGGGTATCTCATGGGCGCGGTGTCCGGCTATCTCGGTGGTGTGACTGATAAAATCATCATGCGTTTTGCTGATCTGGTGATGACTATTCCGAGCCTGCCGCTGCTGATCGTGATGGGCGCGATGCTTTCTGAACTGGATTTTTCGCCGGATTCCCGTGTGTACATGGTGATCGTGATGCTCAGTTTGCTGGAATGGCCGAAGCTGGCACGTCTGGTGCGCGGGCAAATTCTCTCCCTGCGTGAACGTGATTTCATGCTGGCGACACAGGTGCTCGGCTTGTCTTCACGCCGTCGGCTGTTCGGTCATTTACTGCCAAACACGGTGCCAATTCTGGTGGTGATGGCCACGATGGCCGTGGCGAACGCCATTCTCAGCGAATCTGCACTCAGCTATCTGGGATTAGGCGTGGTGCCGCCGACGCCGTCTTGGGGAAATATGATGGATGCGGCGAACAGTCTGATCGACTTCCAGCGTCGCCCGTGGTTGTGGATGCCGCCTGGCGTGGCGATCTTTATTACGGTGATTGCGATTAACGTGCTGGGTGATGGCCTGCGTGACGCGCTCGATCCAAAACTGAAACGGAGCAAAAAATGACACAACCGTTGATCCGTTTTAATCAGCTTTCGCTGTCGTTCTCCAGCGATCAGGGCCGTGTGCGCGCGGTACAGGATGTCACCTTTGACGTTCAGGCAGGTCAAACTGTCGGTATTGTCGGGGAATCCGGCTGCGGGAAAAGTGTCACGGCGATGTCGCTGATGGGGCTGTTACCGCCACAGGCCGCACGTATTGATGGCGGTGAAATTCTGTTTCAGGGGCGTGACCTGCTTAAACTGCGGCCGTCACAAATGGCGGATTTGCGCGGTAACCAGCTGGCGATGATCTTTCAGGAACCCATGACCGCGCTGAATCCGGTGCTGACCCTCGGTGAGCAACTTGTCGAGCCGCTGATCCGCCACCGCCGTGAATCGCCGAAACTGGCGTGGGCACATGCGACGGAGATGATCACCAACGTCGGGCTGGCGCGTGCGGAAAGCCTGATGAGCAGTTATCCGCATCAGCTTTCGGGCGGTATGTTACAGCGCATCATGATTGCGATGGCGCTGAGCTGTAAGCCGCAGTTGCTGATTGCTGACGAGCCCACCACTGCACTGGACGTCACCGTACAGGCGCAGATCCTGCGTTTATTACGTGAACAGGCGCAGCAAAATCATATGGCACTGATGCTGATCACTCATGATTTGGGCGTGATCGCGCAGATGGCCGACCACGTGGTCGTGATGTACGCCGGTAAAATTGTCGAGCAGGGGGCGACCGCCGATGTGCTGCGCAATCCGCTACATCCGTATACCCAGGGACTTATTGCCTCGAGGCCGACACCGGGCGAACGCCGCCGCCGCTTGTATTCCATTCCCGGTCAGGTACCGGATCTGGCCGCGCTGCCGCCTTACTGCGCATTCACCGAACGCTGTTCCCGCGCCACGGAAAGATGTCGCCAGGGCATTCCGCCGCTGGAAGGTCAGTTCCGGCAGGCCGCATGTTTTTATAGCGGACTGAACGCGGTCAGTGAGAAGGAAAACAGGGGGTTACAGCCATGAGTGCTGAATATCTGATTGAAGTGGATGGCCTGAAAAAGTATTTCCCGATCCGTGATGGCGTATTCGGGCAGGAAACCGGGCAGTTGCGCGCCGTGGATGGCGTCAGTTTTAACATCCGCAAGGGCACGATTTTTGGGCTGGTCGGTGAATCCGGCAGCGGTAAAACCACCGTCGGACGCACGTTGCTGGGGCTGTATGACAAAACGGCGGGCAGCGTAAAATTTCGTGGCGAAGACCTGCACGGACTGAAACCTAAGCAACTGAAAGCGTTACGCCCGAAAATCCAGCTGGTCTTTCAGGATCCTTACAGTTCGCTGAACCCGCGCATCCGCATTGGTGATGCTATCGGTGAAGCGATGCTGGAACACAAGCTGTGTACGCGGGCGCAACTGCACGGGAAAGTGGTGGAGGTGATGAAGATCTGCGGGCTGTCGCCGCTGCATTACAACCGTTTCCCGCATGAGTTTTCCGGCGGTCAGCGCCAGCGTATCGGCATCGCCCGCGCACTGATCCTGCAACCCGATTTCATTATTGCCGATGAACCCATTTCGGCGCTGGACGTGTCGATTCAGGCACAGATCATTAATTTGTTCGCGGATTTACGTGACGATCACGGCGTGACGTTTCTGTTTATCTCGCACGATCTCGGCGTGGTGGAACATCTGTGTGATGACGTGGCGGTGATGTATCTCGGCCAGTTAGTGGAAACGGCCAGCCGTGATGCGTTGTTCTGTCAGCCCCTGCATCCGTATACGCAGGCGCTGCTGGCGGCGGTGCCGACGCTGGATCCGGACAGTGAGCCGGTGGCGATGGTCAGTGGTGAAATTCCGGATCCGTCAAAACCGCCTGCCGGTTGTCGTTTCCATACCCGCTGCCCGTGTGCAACCGACCGTTGTCATAAAGAAATTCCGTTACTGCGTGAGGTAGAAAGCGGTCATTACGTGGCCTGCCATCTGGTGTAAAAACAAGCCCGCCGGATTTCAGTCTTCCATGATCCGGCGGGCCTCCATCTGCATTTTTTGCCCAACGCTTTTGGTCACGTCGATCACTTTCTGTGTGGCCGGTGAAAGAAACGCACCTTCCAGCCAGGTGATCCCGACCCGGCGTTCCATCACTAACTGGTCGTTATCAATACGGATCAGCCGCGAAAGGAATTCTTCTTCGACCAGAATATTCTCCGACAAAAAGCTCAGCAATCCGCTTTTCGCAATCAGCCCCGGCACCGACGCCAGTGAGCTGATTTCCACTTTCACGTCTGGCGGTGAGCAATGATTTTCATAGAACATTTTATCCAGCCACTGGCGCATCGACACGGTTTTCGCCGGTAAAATCCAGCCATAACGGCTGAGTTCACGCAGGCTGGCGGGTTTACCGGCCAGCGGGTGATCGCGTGACGCGGCGACGATCACCCGGTCGGCGGTTACCGGCAACTGCACCACCGGGCTGTCGTAGTTGACCAGCGGACCGATGATCACATCGATCGCATGACGTTCCAGCAACGTAAAAAGCACATCGTTCATGCCGATCTGGATTTCCAGTTTCATATTCGGCACCTGCGATTGCAGCATTTTGCAGATTTCAGGCAGTAAGAATTGTGTCGCAGAACCTGAGACACCCACGCGAACGATACCGCCCGCGCCGTTGCTCAGTTCATTCATGATTTCCCCAAGCTCAAGATAGGAACTTTGCAGCGCTAAACCACGCTGATAAAGCACCCGTCCCGCCTCGGTCAGTTCCAGCCCGCGACCTGCCCGTTTGAACAGTTTGATGTTCAGTTCTTTCTCTAAACGGGTGATGGATTTCGAAAGCGCAGGCTGAGTTATATTTAAATTTTGTGACGCAAGTCTCAAATTCATTATCTGCGCAGCCGTCAAGAAATACTCTAAATCTCTGTTATTTAACATTGATTCCTGAAATTCATCAATTTGATAATAAAATATAGTAGAAGGCATGAGAGGCAGGGTCAATAATCACGCCAACGTTGTGACCGGCACGCCGTTTTCGCAACACGAACGCCAGCGAATTTACCTGTTTTAAGTAAAATAAGAATCTAAGTGCATCTATGAAAATTGTTAATTTCACCATCAATAAAGACCACACCAAAAGCTTCGGTATCTACCAAGAAGAGGGGATTGTCGACGTCGGCAGTCACTCAGGATGCCGCGATATTAACGAATTCATGGCACGCCATTCACTTGCAGAACTGCAACGCTATGTAGAGTCCCCTGCGGATCTTCAACTGAATGACATCAGTTTCCTGCCGGTTATCGACAGGCCGGGCAAAATTTTCGGCGTGGGCATGAACTACGCGGAAAAACGCAAAGAATTTAATGAAACCAGCGACGCGCCGACATTGTTTGTCCGCTTCGCGGATTCGCAGGTCGGTCACAACGGCACCATCATTAAACCGGCTTCTTCTGAGCAGTTTGATTATGAAGGCGAACTGGCGATTATTATCGGCCGCACGGGCCGCAATATTTCAGCAGAAAACGCACTCGATTTTGTCGCTGGTTACAGCTGCTATATGGATGGTTCAGTACGCGACTGGCAGCATAAATGGTATACCGCAGGTAAAAACTGGCCATCGACAGGCGCATTTGGCCCGTGGATGGTGACGCCGGATGAAGTCGGCGACCCGCAAAATCTGAGTATCAAAACCTGGCTGAATGACCGGCTGGTGCAGGACGACACCACAGCCAATATGGTGCACACCATTCCGCAGATGATTGCCTACATCAGCACCTTCACCCAGCTTTCTCCGGGCGATGTGATCATGACCGGTTCACCGGGCGGTGTGGGTAAAACCCGCGTACCGCCGTTGTTCCTGCATGAGAATGACAAGATTGAAGTGGAAATCGAAAATATCGGGCGTCTGACCAATCTTATTCAGAATGCACCGCTGTCTGAGCTTACGCATTCAAAGACAGCGGCCTGATAAATCTCAGCGCGTTTGATTCACCAAAGGCACCGATTGTTCGGTGCCTTTGTTTTTGACGACCATCAGGTAGGTCAGCGTAAACGACAGCCCCAGTGACAGCACTACGCCCATCAGAATGTAAATGAAATAGGGACCGATGTAAGCGGGCAGGCTGAAAATGCTCGACAGAATATAGCCGTACAAACGCACTCCGAAGAACGCGATAAATGCCGACGCCACGGAACTGCTGATGGTGGTGGCGATAAAGGCTTTTTTGTAGCGCGTCAGCACGCCGAATAATGCCGGTTCGGTGATCCCCAGCAAGCCGGAAATCGCCGCAGAGAGCACCACGGATTTTTGTTCACGGGTTTTAACGTGGAAATAAATCGCAAAGGTGGATCCGGCAATCGCCATGTTGGCCATAAACATCATCGGCATCAGCATGTCCCAGCCCTGATCGGTAAAGTTCTGCAACGCAATTGGCGTCATCGCGTGATGCATGCCGGTGAGGATCGCCACCGGGCGGATCGCGCCGACAATAAAGCCCGCAAACACCGCCGATACATCGAACAATCCCTGGATGCCAAACGCCAGCAACTTACCGAGATAAATCCCCGCCGGACCAATCAGCGTCAGTGACACCAGCGCCGCGATAAACAAGGTCAGCGTCGGCGTAAAGACGGTTTTCAGCACATCCGGCATGATTTTATCGACCCAGCGATGGATGTAACTCAGCGCCAGCACCGAGAAAATCACCGGAATGACGCTTGCCGAATAGTTGAAAACAGACACCGGAAGCACATCCATAAAATACAACGCGGTCGGTGCCCCGGCCGTGTGGCTGGCGAGTGCTTTCGCCGCGTCCATCAGCGTCGGGTACATCAGGCAGGCGGCTACGGCAGCGGCCAGATATTCATTGGTTTTGAAGATCTTCGCCGCAGAAACCGCGAGGAAAAACGGCAGGAAGTAAAATACGCCGCTGGCGATCAAATCGATGATCATCACGGTTTCGCTTTTAGCCGATATGACTTTCAGGGCAATCAGTCCGGCCAGTAAACCTTTAATCATCCCCGCGCCCGCAATGGCCGGAACGATCGGGCCGAACACGCCGGAGACAGTATCCATGAACATCGACACCAGGCTTTTTCTTCCTTTTGTGGAAACATTTCCTGTTGGTGTTTCGGCGTTGCCGCTCACCGGATCCAGTTGCGACACGATGGCCTCGTACCAGACATTCACCTTTGGTCCGATGATGATTTGCACCTGATCACTCTGGCTTTGCGCGCCGAGCACGCCGGGCAGATTTTTAATCTCATCCCAGGCCACTTTATTTTCGTCGCGTAAATCAAAACGCAGGCGGGTCATGCAGTGCCAGACTTTATTAATATTTCCCGCACCGCCCACCAGTTTAATTACCGAGAGCATTATTTCTGTATTCACCCTGAACCCCGCGACGAAAAAATCAATTATTCTTTATTTGAGTGAAGAGGAGTGTAATGAGGGATATTTTTAAAAACAAACCAATAAAACAGGATCCCCGTCACAGAACTTCACTGATCGGTGCTGATTTGGTGCATCATGGTTAAATTGGTCTGTTTTTTGGCGATATTCAGCCATGCTTTCAAACCAAAATAAAAGCCTGAATTTTAGGTTTACAAGCAGGATGAAAATACGTTGAAATAACCTCTATACGAATATTCCCGCCGCCTTTTTGTGAAAAGGAATTACGGCCTTTATTAAGGATTTATCATGCAGCCTGTGCTGATTACTCATATCGAATGTCAGATAACGCGCCCTGATCGTCATAATTTAGTGGTGGTCAGAATTGAAACTGATCGTGGTATTTTCGGTCTGGGCTGCGCGACATTCCAGCAGCGCCCGCTGGCGGTCAAACTGATGGTGGATGAATATCTCAAACCGCTTTTGATCGGCCGCGATGCCAATCACATCGAAGATTTGTGGCAGATGATGATGGTGAACGCTTACTGGCGTAACGGACCGGTGATCAATAACGCCATTGCGGGCATTGATATGGCGCTGTGGGATATCAAAGGCAAGCTGGCAGATATGCCGCTGTATCATCTGTTTGGCGGTAAATCGAAAGATGCCGTCACGGCCTACAGCCATGCGGCCGGTGAAACGCTGGAAGAATTGTACGGTGAAGTGGATCGCTTGCTGGCTGAAGGTTACCGCCATATCCGCTGCCAGCTAGGTTTTTACGGCGGTAATGCGCGTGATTTTCACAGCACCCGCCAACCGACGGCGGGTGCGTATTACGATCAGGATCAGTACATCGACAACACGCTGGCGATGTTCAAAGCGCTGCGTGAAAAATACGGCAATCAGTTCCACATTCTGCACGACGTTCACGAACGGCTGTTCCCGCAGCAGGCGGTGCAGTTCGCCAAAGCCGTCGAGCAGTACCGGCCTTACTTTATCGAAGATATTCTGCCGCCGGACCAGAACGAATGGCTGGCGCAAATCCGCAGCCAGACCGCGGTGCCGCTGGCGACCGGTGAATTATTTAATAATCCGGCGGAATGGAAAGATCTGATCGTCAATCGCCGGATCGATTTCATCCGCTGCCATGTTTCGCAAATCGGCGGCATCACACCGGCATTAAAACTGGCGCATTTCTGTCAGAGCTTTGGCGTGCGACTGGCGTGGCATTGTCCGCCTGATATGACGCCGATTGGTGCAGCCGTGAATACGCATCTGAATATTCATCTGCATAATGCGGCAATTCAGGAATTTGTCGCGTATCCGGCTAACACGCAGCAGGTCTTTCCGGGCGCACGGGCACCGGAGAACGGGTATTTCTATCCGGGAGAAGAAGCGGGCATTGGTGTGGGCTTTAACAGCCAGGCTGCGGCTGAATTTCCGGTGGTGTACCGTCCGCATGAATGGACGCAAAGCCGCCTGCCGGACGGCGTGATCCACACGCCCTGACAACAGGGTGTTACTTCTGGCGGAAAGCCAGATTGTCCTGATTAAACGGGATGACGTAGGTACAGGAATAATCGATGTCGATAATGTCGCTGAACGCATAAACTTTGCCGCCCTGCAAAATGCCTCTGTTGGTAATGTGCATGGCGGCAATGCCTTTTTTACATCCCAGGATGTGCGCCTGTTCTTTATTGACTGTCACCGCCTGATAGCGGGTGAGGGAATGTGAAATCGCATAGCCCTTGCTCAGAACATATTGCTGAATGGAATGTTCGATGGTCTTCTGATTCAGATCACCAAATTCACGGGCAGGCATACGGGAGTATTCAATCTGTACGTTGCGCTGGCTGATACGCCGCAAACGGGTGAATGCCCAGATAAAATCATCCACACTCAGATCGAAAACCTGCTGCTCTTCTTTATCCGGCCGCCGCTTGTGCAGCTCCAGCATTTTAAAGCTGATTTCGGCGAATTTCTTTTCGGTGATCGAGTTGTAGACCAGCGGATTACTGCTCACGCCGGGATTAATGTAAATTCCCGAGCCCTGCACAATGCGCACCGCCCCGATGCTCACCAGTTTTTCCAGCGCCTTGCGCACGGTAAAGCGCGAAACCCCGTATTCTTCCGCTAACTGGCGCTCCGGTGGTAACTTCTCCGGCAGCGATCCGCTGTTCTGATAAATCTTGCTCAGTAAATCCTGAGCGATAAATTCGCTTTTTTTCATGAGGTTTCATCCGTGCGTGGAACAGGTATTTGAGCATGAGGAGGCGGTAGCGGGCAAATTACAGCGTATAAACTGTATTTATCTTTTACAGCTTTCAGGCTGTATTATCCCCTAAAAGGGATATTTTAATTTTATTTGCTTTAAGGGATAAAAGTTGATTTATCCCTTACAAGGGATACACTGAGATTATCCGCCAGGGAGGATAATATGAACATTACATCTGCAAAAATGCTCGCCAATGCGCTGCGTAATGAGCGAAAAAAGCGCAAACTCAGCCAAAGTAAAACGGCTGAAACCATTGGCCTGAAGCAGTCTACGGTTTCTGAGTTCGAAAATTATCCGGACGGTACCCGTCTGGAAACACTGTTCAAATTATTGGCGGCGCTGGATTTAGAGCTACAGATCACGCCAAGGGATAGCAATCCGCAGGAAAAGTGTACCTGGGATCAGGAGTGGTAATACATGGATAAGTTAACGCTCGCATTAAATGGCATTGCTGTCGGTACCCTGGAAAAAGGCGGCAGTGGTGAAATGTCATTTGTTTACCATCAAAGCTGGCTCGATCGCCCCGGAGCCCGCGCCATTTCATTATCATTACCTCTTCAGGCAGATAAATTCCGTGGCGCAGTGGTATACAACTTTTTTGACAATCTTCTACCCGATAACGAACAGATACGCAGCCGTATTCAGGCACGTTTCCACATCCCGACGAAGCAGCCTTTCGATTTGCTTTCGCGGATCGGTGGTGACTGTGTCGGTGCGATCCAGCTCTATCCTGAAGGTGATCAGGTTGCACCTGTCACGGAAATTCATGCCCAACCGCTTGGCGAAAAGGATATTGAGCAGCTTCTGCAGGGATATAAGGATGCACCTTTGGGCATGGAAGCTGACATTGAAGACTTTCGAATTTCTCTGGCCGGTGCACAGGAAAAAACGGCTTTGCTCTGGTATCGCGACCAGTGGCATCGCCCGCAGGGAAGTACGCCTACCAGCCATATCCTTAAACTTCCTATTGGTTATATCGCTAACAATGGCATTGATCTCAGCGAGAGCGTGGAGAATGAATGGTTGTGTCTGAAGATAGCCGAAAAATTTGGATTTCCTGTTGCACGGTCTGAGATTGCCAGTTTTGGCGCTCAGAAGGTGTTGGTCGTTGAGCGTTTTGACCGCCGCTGGTCGCAGGATGGATCCTGGCTGATGCGTTTACCTCAGGAAGATTTTTGTCAGGCGCTGGGTGTTGCTCCCGCATTGAAGTATGAATCTGATGGCGGCCCCGGAATTGCACGCGCAATGAAGCTTTTACTGGGTTCTCAACGGGCGGGGGCGGACAGGGATATGTTCTTTAAAAGCCAGATCCTCTTCTGGATGCTGGCCGCCATTGACGGTCATGCTAAGAATTTCAGTGTTTATATCGAGCCGGGCAGCGCATACCGCATGACACCGTTTTATGACGTGATGTCAGCATTTCCTCTGATGCATCTGCAAGGAATTCCGGCGAAGAAAGCCAAAATGGCGATGGCTGTATTAGGGAAAAACCGGCATTTTCATTGGGACAGAATTCTTCCCCGCCATTTTGTGACGACGGCGCAACGGGTCGAGTACTCGAAAGAAAACGTCTCTGCGATGATGACGGAAATGAAGGAAAAAACTGAGCAGGTGATTGCAGATGTTGAAGCAATAATACCTGCTAATTTTCCGGCAAAAATCAGTGATGCAATTTTTGCAGGCCTGCGCCATCAGGCTGCACGTTTGCCTTAATCTCTTCAATAAAAAAAAGCCCGCCGGTCTGCACCAGCGGGCTTTGTCATTGACTGCGAAATCTTACTTCTGATCAGGCAGTGCGTAGGCGATCACGTAGTCGCCGCGTTCTGCGGACTGACGTGCGCCACCGGCGCTGATGATGATGTACTGTTTACCGGTTTTCGGTGAAACGTAGGTCATCGGGCCAGACTGGCTGCCGACCGGCAGACGGGATTTCCAGATTTCTTTACCGTTTGCGGTATCGAACGCGCGCAGATAGAAATCCTGCGTACCGGCGAAGAACAGCAGGCCGGATTGCGTTGACAGGCTCGCGCCCAGCGTTGGCATACCGACTTCCATTGGCATGCGCATTTTGATGCCCAGCGGACCGGTGTCTTTCACCGTACCGACCGGCACCTGCCAGACGATTTTGCCGGTTTTCAGGTTCACCGCAGACATGGTACCGAACGGTGGTTTCTGGCAAGGAATGCCCAGCGGAGACAGGAAACGCTCGCGGACTGCGCCATAAGGTGTGCCGTCCATCGGTACCAACCCCATCTCGATGCCGCTCGCGCCGGTCGGAACCTGGGCACGCGGAACCATGTAGTTCGCCAGACCCAGACGCATATCATTCACGAACATGATGGCGTTGTTCGGGTCAACCGAGACGCTGCCCCAGTTCATGCCGCCCAGAGAACCCGGGAATTGCAGGGAACGATCCAGACCCGGAGGCGTGTAAACGCCCTGGTGACGCATGCCTTTAAACTCGATGCGGCACAGCAGCTGATCCATTGGTGTCGCGCCCCACATATCAGACTCTTTCAGCGTCTGGTTGCCGATGTTTGGCATACCGACAGAGAAAGGCTGCGTTTTGGAGTAGCGTTCGCCAGGGACATTACCCTGCGGTACTTCACGGTTTTCGACTTTCGCGACCGGCTGGCCGGTTTCGCGGTTCAGCATGAAGATCATGCCTTGTTTGGAGGTCTGCACCAGAACCGGCGTGCTGCCACCTTTCCCGTCCGGCAGGTCATACAGCAGCGGCTGAGACGGCAGGTCGAAGTCCCACAGGTCGTGATGCGTGGTCTGGAAGGTCCAGCGGACTTTACCGGTGGCCACATCTACCGCAACAACAGAAGAACTGTATTTGTCATCCAGCTCGGTACGCGTGCCGCCGAAGAAGTCTGGCGTCGCGTTACCGGTAGGCATGTAAATCAGACCCAGTTTTGGATCGTAGGACATGGCCGACCAGACGTTTGGCGTACCACGGGTATAAGTCTGACCTTCCGGTGGCAGTTTGGTGATGTTCGGATTACCCGGATCCCATGCCCACACCAGTGCGCCGGTGTGCACGTCGAATGCACGCACCACGCCCGGAGGTTCGCCGGTAGAGAAGTTATCCGCTACGCGACCACCGACAACCACTACGTTACCCGCGACCAGCGGGGTAGAGGTTTGCTGGTAGTAGCCAGGTTTCACTTCGCCCATGCCGACTTTCAGATCCACCACGCCGTTGTCACCGAAATCAGCGCAAGGCTTGCCGGTGTCGGCGTTGATGGCGATCAGACGGGCATCAATGGTTGGCAGGAACAGACGACGTTCACAGGTAGCGCTGACGGTACCGCCGGTAGCCGCAGGCGTTTGCGGTGCGTTAGTGGCAGGCGCGGCAGCTTCTGAAGCAGCGGTCGGGCTTGCCGGTTCAGCAGCAGGCACAGCGGCAGGTTGTGCCGCCGCAGCCTGTGGGGCGGCGCTGTTCTCGTAATAGCCCAGCCCGCGGCAACGCTGCCAGTTAGGTGCGGTGGAGTTGGAATCGTAAGACCACAGCTTTTTACCGTCATCCACATTCAGGGCGATCACTTTGCTGTAAGCGGTACACACAAACAGCTTGTCACCGATTTGCAGCGGCGTGTTCTGGTCTTCAGCGCCGGAGCCGTTGCTCTGTGGGATATCACCGGTATGGGCAATCCACGCAACCTGAAGTTTATCCACGTTGGTTTTGTTGATCTGATCCAGTGCAGCAAAACGGTCGCCAGCGGTAGTGTTACCCCAGTTTTCCCAGTTCTTCTGCTCTGCACCTTTATCTACCGGTTTCACCGGCACCTGATCGCTGTCGGCGCTGATGATTGGCGTCGGCACGAAGGTATTACCGAATGCGGCAATCAGCGCAACGGCCAGAACAGCCGCCAGCGAGAAGCCTGGCCCTTTACGCACCACCAGGCCCGCGCGTGCCTGAAGCAACGGATAGGCCAGTGCCACCAGGAAAGCCAGCACGCCGAAAGTGAACAGGCGGGAGAACAGCGGCCAGAACGTGAAGCCCGCGTCCCAGACAGCCCAGATAATAGAAAGCACAAAGGCCACGGCATACAGCCATGCGCCTGACGGCTTACCTTTAAAAATCAAAACGGCGGAAACGATGAGCGCCAGACCCATCAGCAGGAAGTAAACGCTTCCTCCTAATGTGGCCAGGTACGCACCACCGATACCGAGTGTCAGGCCGATGACGACCATCAGCGCACTCAGTAACCAGAGGAGCCACGTCCACTTGTTATTTGTTGTTGGCATGATTTATCTCACTGCATTGGTTTGTAGAAAATAGGTTGTAGAGAACTGTTGATGAAAAGCTGGTACCACTTAATGACCACCCGTTATTAAATGAACCAAATAGAACAATTTCGCGCAAAGAGTAATACTTCTCATCGAGGTTGTGAATGTGTAACGAAGAGTTTGAAATTAGGTAAATTATTATAGATTAGATTATTATTTATGCAGGTAAATTTTATTCATTGATTTTAAAGAATAAAATAAAGTGTTTTATTCGTTATTTTGATAACTGAAGTGTTTGATATACGTTTTTCATCTAATTAAACGTACCAGCCGTCCGCAGACTTCTCACCATAAAGGGGAGAAGGGGAACACGTTGGACTCACTGGTACGATTTTGGCGAACCTGACGGGGGAGTTTTACAAATAGCCTTCAATTAATGTCTTCATTTCTTTGGTGATATGTTCCACCAGACGGCTTTTCGGGATCTGCGGCGGGAAAACGGCGAGATAGGCGATGCTGATATCTGGCGTAAACGGCTTAAGCACGATATCGCTTTTGTGGCTGCGAGCCGTGATGAAATCCACCACACCGATACCCAGATTATTCCCCGCCATCACACAACAATTGTTCAGCGACGTTTCAATCGGGTTATTCATATATAAGTCGAGGCGGCTCATCACCTGATCGAGCTGTTCACGCAGCGGCGTTTTGCGCCCGGGTATAATAGGGCGGTAACGCGTCAGATCCATCGCGGTGACGACATTCTGTTTGGCCAGCGGGTGACGTGGTGACATCACGGCAACGGCATTGGCCCGCGCCAGCATTTCCGCTTCCAGCCCCTTCACATCCGGCTTACCGAAAATGAACCCGACGTCGTACTGATTGCTGGTCACCACATCGGTGATGTGCGTCGTGCTTTCGATATCCAGAAACAGCGAGATATCGTCAATACTCTCAATCAGCGGCGGCAAAATGTGTTCGACGCACAGCGCGGAAAGCGCCGCAACCGTACCAATGCGCAAAACGCTGCCTTTTGAATGACGTATTTCGTCGGCGATACGTGAAATATGTTCAAGTCCGAGATACAAACGCTCGACTTCACGATACAACTTGATGGCATCGTCGCGCGGGATCAACCCGCGTCCGTCGCGGTCAAACAGCTTCAGATCAACCGCATATTCGAAATCGCGGATCAGGCGGCTGACCGCAGGCTGCGTAATGTTCATCATATTGGCGGCGGCGGTCATGCCACCGGTAAGGATCACCTTGTGAAAAGCTTCTACCTGTCTGGGATTAATTTTCATATGCATCCTCAATATCCATAACATTTGTTTATGGATGTAACACAAAATACAATTTTCAATTCAGAAGTCCACCCCCTAGACTCCAGTTTACGATCTGATACACATTGCCTGAAAATCTAAAATAATTAAGGGTTAAATGAATGAGAAAGTCCGTTTTGGCAGGAGTGCTTTCCTCAGCACTGGCCACGCTTTTTGCTTTACAGACCGTACAGGCTGCTGATCTTAATATCGGCCTTGCCGCATCTACCACGTCTATGGATCCGCAGTTTTACGTCGGCGGTGCCAACAGTGCGATGGCACGCAACATATTCGACGGCCTGGTGAATCAGGACGAAAAACAACACATAACGCCAGCGCTTGCAGTGTCATGGAAAGTCATCAACGACACCACCTGGGAATTTGCCCTGCGTCCCGGTGTGAAATTCCACGATGGCAGCGATTTCACTGCCAAAGATGTGATTGCCAGCGTGAAACGCGTGGCGCTGGCCTCAAAAAACAGCCCGAGCGCCTATACGCCGTACGTCAACGATATCGCTGACGTCACCGAAGTGAATCCTTTAACGGTGAGAATTGTCACCAAAGCGCCAACACCATTATTACTTAACAACTTAAGCCGTGTTGCTATTTTACCGGCCCGGCTTGAGACGGTCGGATCGCAAACCCTTAATGAAGGGAAAGATGTCATCGGTACCGGCCCGTTCAAATTTGTCAGCTGGACACCGGACGATAACGTCGTGCTGGCGCGTAACGATCAGTACTGGGGCGGAAAACCGCAGTGGGATAACGTCACCTTGCGCGTGTTCAAAAACCCGAGTGCCCGCGTGGCGGCAATGCGTTCAGGCGACGTTGATATGATTGAAAGCGTGCCGACGGCAGACGGGCGGGATCTGGGCAAACAAGCCAGCCTGCATCTGGAATCTGTCGCCGGTAACCGTATTTTGTATTTACATCCGGATCAGGATCGCGATGTGTCGCCATTCGCCAAAGGGCCGGATGGCAGCAATCCGCTGAAAAAACGCGAAGTGCGTGAGGCGATGTCGCTGGCGATAAACCGTCAGGCGATTGTGGATCGCATTATGGACGGGCAGGGCGTTCCGGCGTCGCAACTGGTGCCGAAAGGTTACTTCGGCTATACGCCGTCGATTGCCGCACCGGTTTACGATCCGGTGAAAGCGAAACAATTGCTGGCGCAGGCCGGTTATCCGGATGGTTTTACGCTGACGTTCCATGCGTCGAATGACCGTTATCCGAACGATTCTAAAATTGCGCAGGCGCTCGGCCAGATGTTCAGCCGCGTTGGCATTAAAACTGACGTCGTGACCATGCCGGGCAGCGTGTATTTCTCCCGTGCATCCAAACGCGATTTCAGCCTGATTATGGGCGGTGCGGCGATTGAAACCGGTGAAGCCTCCGGTGTGCTGGGACCATTACTCGAAACCTTCGGTCCGAACGGCGGACAAGGCAATCGCGGGCGTTACTCGAACCCTGAATTTGATAAAACACTGCTGCAGGCGCGGGAAACTCTCGACGATGGCCAGCGTGAAAAGTTACTGCAACACGCCACAGAGATTGCGATGAAAGACGAAGGCACCATTCCGCTGTTGTTCCTTTCATACACCTGGGCGATGAAAACACCTTATACCTACGTTGGTCGCTCAGATGGCTATACGTTGCCGTACTTTGTCCATAAGAAACAGTAAGTAAACGCAAAGTGCATACCAAACCCAGGCGGGAATACAGCACCAACACCAGGGCTGTACTAAGGTAGTAGTTTACTAAAAGAGAGAGAAGCTATGACTTCTTTTAGCGGTGTGTATCCCTATCTGGTTTCGCCGGTCACTGATGGCGGCCAGATAGACAAACCAGTGTTAACCGCGCTGGTCGAACACCTGATAAACAGCGGGGTGCATGGTCTGACGCCGCTCGGCAGTACAGGTGAATTCGCTTATCTCAATGCAGAACAACGCACGGAGATAGTGAAAATTGTCGTTGAAGCCGCTCGAGGCCGCGTTCCGGTTATTGCCGGTGTCGCAGCCACCACCATTCAGGACGCCGTAGCGCAAACCGCTCGCTACGGCGCGCTGGGTGTCGACGGTATTCTGGCGATCCTCGAGGCCTATTTCCCGGTGCCCGAACAGGGCGTCGAGGATTATTTTCGTGCCATCGCGACCGCAGCCGGAAAGCTGCCGGTTGTGCTGTATACCAATCCGCAGTTCCAGCGTTCTGATCTCAGCCTGCCTGTCATCGAGCGGCTCAGTCACGTGGAAAATATCAACTATATTAAAGATGCCTCGACCAATACCGGCCGGTTGTTGTCGATTATCGAACGCACGCAGGGGCGGATGCAGGTATTTGCCGCATCGGCACACATTCCTGCCTGCGTGATGCTGATTGGCGGCGTGGGCTGGATGGCAGGTCCGGCCTGTATTGTGCCGAAGCAAAGTCTGGCGCTGTATGAGGCCGCGAAGCAGGGCGACTGGAAAAAGGCGATGGAGTTGCAGCGTCCGCTGTGGCGTATCAATGAAATCTTCGCCAAATATTCTATCGCCGGTTGTATTAAAGCCGCGCTGCAATTGCAGGGTTTTGAGGTCGGCGATCCGTTGCCGCCGCAGGTGCCATTAAATCAGGCCGCGCGTCAGGAAATCGCTGACGTTTTACGTTCCGTGGGGGCGCTGTGAAAACCCTGCCGGTGATCATTGACTGCGATCCGGGCATTGACGACGCCATTGCACTGCTCAGCGCGTTCGTCGCGCCGCAACTGAACATTCTCGGCATTTGCACCGTGTGTGGCAATCAGCCGCTGGCGAATACCACACGTAATGCGCTGCAAATTACCGAGCTGGGTTACCGGCTGGATATCCCGGTGTTTGCCGGTTGTCATCAGCCGCTGCTGCGCGCGCCGATCCACGGCCAGTTTCACGGCGAAAACGGTCTGGGTAATACCACCTTTCCCGCGCCACAGAAACAGGCTGACGCCGTTCATGCCGTTAACTTTCTGATCAGCCGCTGTGAGCAGGCGATTGAACATAATCAGCCACTGACGCTGTGCGTGCTCGGGCCACTGACCAATCTGGCAACGGCGCTGCGCATGAAACCTGGGATCACTGAGGGTATTGGTCGCGTGGTGCTGATGGGCGGTGCGTATCGCGAAGCCGGTAACCGCACCATGACCTCTGAATTCAATATGCTCGCCGATCCCCATGCCGCGCATATTGTGTTTTCCTCGGATCTGAACATCACGGTTTTACCGCTCGATGCCACGCATCAGGTGATTCTGACGCCGGAACATGTGGCGAAATTTATCAAAGTCTCCGGGCGGATCTCCGTTCAGTTGGGCGAATTAATGGCGTTCTGGGATCGCAACGACGTGCGCCGTTACGGTTCACGCGGCGGGCCGTTACACGATCCGCTGGTGATTGCTTACGTACTGGCGCCGGAACTGTTCAGCACCGAAAAAGCGCGGGTGTTTGTCGAACACGACAGCGAGTTGTGTATGGGGCAAACCGTCGCTGACTGGTATGGCAAGTCGGGACTGACACCCAACGTTGATATCGTCACGCACGCAGAGGCCGACAAAGTCTTCGCGCTGTTTTACGAACTGCTTTCACGTTATGCCGGGAAATAAAATTATGAGCCAGCGCATCATTATCGATACCGATCCTGGCGTGGATGACGCCATCGCGTTGTGGCTGGCGCTGGCCTCGCCGGAACTGGATGTGCTTGGTGTGACCGTTGTCGCTGGCAACGTGGCGCTGCAAGACACCGTGCGCAATGCCTGCAAAATTGTCGCGTTGTCTGGCAGGACCGCTACGCCCGTTTATGCCGGCGCACCCGGTCCGCTGGTGCGTGAACAGGTTTATGGCAAATACGCACACATTGGCGCGTTCAAAAATGAACTGGTGCCAGACACGGAACTGCAACCGCAGGCCGGACACGCGGTGGATTTTCTGGTGCGGACATTACGACAGGCCGCCGGAGAGAACTCACCGATCACCTTGTGCGTCATCGGTCCGATGACCAATATTGCGCTGGCGCTGGGAATGCACCCGGACGTCGCGCGTGGCATTAAACAGATCGTCACCATGAGCTGCGCCTTTACCGCCCTCGGCCATCGCGTGCCGTGGGCTGAATTTAACGTCTATGCCGATCCGCATGCCGCCGAAAAAGTGTTTAACAGCGGCGTGCCATTGATCATCATGCCGCTAGATATGACTTTTCAGGCGCTGATCAGCGCAGATGATATTGAAGCATTAAAACAGGATGGCGGCCTGCCGGGCGAATCTACTTCTGCTTTACTTAATGCGTTTGACCGCAGTGATCTCAACCGGTTTGGCCGCGAAGGCGGGCCGGTGCATGACGCCACCACCGTCGCGTGGTTGTTGCAGCCAGGCCTGTTTGAAGGCCAGCCCGCGCGCGTGGGCGTAGCGGTTTCCGGTACTACCGCCGGATATACCTACGCGGATTTCTGGAACAAACTGTCGACGCCGCCTAACGCCACGGTCATGCAGAAAGTGGATGAATACGGCTTTTTCAGTCTGCTGCGCCGTGTTTTCTCGCGATACGGCAGCCGCGATGGCGACGCAAACGCATGAGCCGTTACCTGCTCGGGCGTTTCGGGCAAACGTTGCTGACGCTGCTGGTGATGTCGTTGCTGGTTTTCGGCGGCGTGTATCTGGTCGGCAATCCGGTTGACCTGCTGCTCAGCACGACCGCGACGCCTGCTGAACGCCTGAGTGTGATCCAGTCTTTTGGCCTCGATAAACCGGTGTGGGAGCAGTATGGCCTGTTCGTGGTCAATGCCCTGCATGGCGATATGGGTAACTCCTTCATCTACAATCAGCCCGCGCTGCACCTGATTTTCCAGCGTATGCCCGCCACGCTTGAACTGGCGCTGGTGGCGTTTGTGCTGGCGCTGGTGACCGGCATTCCGCTCGGCGTATACGCCGGTCTGCGCCCTGACGGCTGGTTATCGAAGTCGATCATGACCGTCTCAATTTTAGGCTTCAGCCTGCCGACGTTCTGGATTGGCCTGATGATGATCATGCTGTTCAGCGTCAAACTCGGCGTGCTTCCGGCCTCCGGGCGCGGTGCCACGGTAGACATTTTCGGCGTCCCCGTCAGTCTGTTTACCGCCGACGGTCTCGCGCATCTGATCCTGCCCGCCCTGAATCTGGCGCTGTTTAAAATCTCGCTGATTATCCGTCTGACCCGCGCGGGTGTGCTCGAATGCCTGCAACAGGACTTCATCCGTTTCGCCCGCGCCAAGGGTTTATCGGAAAGCCGCATCGTGCTGGTTCACGTATTGAAAAACACCCTGATCCCGCTGATTACCGTCATCGGCCTTGAGCTGGGCTCGCTGATTGCTTTCGCAGTAGTCACTGAAACCATTTACGCCTGGCCGGGCATGGGCAAGCTGATCATCGATTCTATCGCCGTACTCGACCGCCCGGTGATCCTGGCGTATCTGATGATCACCGTGGTGATGTTCAGCCTGATTAATCTGCTGGTGGATGTGCTGTATGTGCTGGTGGATCCGCGCGTCCGGCTGGGGGGCGAAAACTGATGGCGTCTGATTCCGTACATTCGCGCAGCGCTGTTCAGGGCAAACCGCATTCCGCGTTTTACCACACCGTGCGTGCGCTGCTGCGCAACAAATTCTCCTTATGCGGTCTGATCATTTTAGGTATCGCCATTGTGCTGGCGGTGCTGGCGCCGTGGATCTCGCCACAAAATCCGTACGATTTATCGCAGCTCGACATCATGGATGGCCGCCTGAAACCGGGCACCACCAGTATGAGTGGCATGATTTACTGGCTGGGCACTGACGATCAGGGGCGCGATTTGCTGAGCGCGATTTTGTACGGCACGCGAACCAGTCTGCTGGTGGGTGTCTCCAGCGCGATGATTGCGCTGACCATTGGCGCAGCACTGGGGCTGATCAGCGCTTACGTTGGCGGCAAAACGGACGCACTGATCATGCGTATTGTCGATATCCAGCTCAGCTTCCCGCCGATCCTGATTGCGCTGATTTTGCTGGCGGCACTCGGGCAGGGTGTCGATAAAATCATACTGGCGCTGGTGGTCACGCAATGGGCGTATTACGCACGCACCATTCGCGGCTCGGCGCTGCTCGAACGCCGCCGCAGCTACGTGGACGCTGCGCGCAGCATGGCGCTTTCCAGTCCGCGCATTCTGTTCCGCCATATTCTGCCCAACTGCCTGCCGCCGCTGATTGTGGTGGCGACCATGCGTATTGCTTACGCCATTATGCTCGAAGCCACGCTGTCGTTTCTTGGCATCGGTTTGCCGGTGACCGAGCCTTCGCTCGGCCTGCTGATTGCCAACGGTTTTGATTACCTGATGTCCGGCGATTACTGGATAAGCTTCTTCCCCGGCGTCACGCTGCTGGTACTGATCGTCGCCATCAACTTAGTGGGTGACGCCCTGCGCGATATCCTCAACCCGCGGAATAAAGATTGATGATGCAACCCCCGGTTTTACAGGTCGATAAACTGAATACCGCGTTTTCCGTGGGCGGCGAATGGCTGAATGTGGTGCGGGACCTTTCGTTCTCGATTGGCCCGAAAGAAACGCTGGCGCTGGTGGGCGAATCCGGTTCGGGTAAAAGTGTGACGGCGATGTCCGTCATGCGTTTGCTGGATGAAAAGCAGACCCGTTATTCCGGCAACATCCGGTTTGACGGTCAGGATTTACTGAGTCTCAACCGTTCGCAGATGCAAAGCATTCGCGGCAACCGCATCGGCATGATTTTTCAGGAGCCGATGACCAGCCTGAATCCGGTGCTGAAAATCGGCGTGCAAATCACCGAAGTGCTCAAACGCCATCGCGGCATGGACGATAAAACCGCGCGCGCCGAAGCCGTCCGGTTGCTGGAGAAAGTACGTATTCCGGCGGCCACCGCACGACTCAATGAATATCCGCTGAGTTTTTCCGGCGGCATGCGTCAGCGCGTGGTGATTGCTATCGCGCTGGCCTGTAATCCGCGTTTGCTGATTGCGGATGAACCGACGACGGCACTGGATGTCACCATTCAGGCGCAAATTCTGGCGCTGATCAAATCCTTGCAGGAAGAAGAGGGCATGTCCGTGCTGTTCATCACCCATGATATGGGCGTGGTGGCGGAAGTGGCGGATCGCACGCTGGTGATGCACCGTGGCGAAGCCGTGGAACAGGCAACCACGCGGGAAATCTTCCATCATCCCACACTTCCTTATACGCGCGCGCTGCTGTCGGCGGTGCCGCGACTGGGCGCGATGAACGGCGTGGCGCTGCCGAAACGCTTCCCGCTGACCGACAGCCAAACCGGCGAAGTGCTGCCGGTGGCGGAGTCTGTCGATACGCTGCGCACCGGTCAGCCGGTGCTGGAGGTTAAAAATCTGGTGACGCGTTTTGATGTCAGATCCGGTCTGCTGCGCCGTGTTTCTGCCCGGGTGCATGCGGTGGAGGATCTGTCATTCAGCCTGCAACCGGGCGAAACGCTGTCACTGGTGGGGGAATCCGGCTGCGGGAAATCCACCACCGGACGCACGATTTTACGTCTCACGGAAGCGACTTCCGGTGATGTGCTGATCCGCGGGCAGGATATCCGCCGGGCTGACAGTGCACGGCTGGCGGATATCCGCACCCAGGCGCAGATGATTTTTCAGGATCCGTATGAAAGCCTGAACCCGAGAATGCGCATTGGTCAGGCGATTGCCGAACCGATGATAAGCCTCGGCTTGCATGATGCCGCCAGCGCCAGCATTCGCGTGGCGCAACTGCTGGAACAGGTCGGCTTGCAAAGCAATATGGCGACGCGCTTTCCGCACCAGTTTTCCGGCGGTCAGCGGCAGCGTATCTGTATTGCCCGCGCACTGGCGCTGGAGCCGAAAATGATCATCGCTGATGAAGCCGTGTCGGCGCTGGATGTGTCAGTCAAAGCGCAGGTGATTAATCTGATGCTCGATCTGCAACAGGAACTCGGGCTGGCGTATCTGTTTATTTCGCACGATATGGCGGTGGTCGAGCGCATCAGTCACCGTGTGGCGGTGATGTATCTGGGCGAAATCGTCGAAATCGGTTCGCGTGCCGATATCTTCGAAAACCCGCAACACGCCTATACCCGCAAACTGCTGGCCGCCGTGCCGGTGCCCGACCCGGATGTTCACCGCACACGTCCCGTGGTACCGGAAGAGCTTGCCAGCCCGCTGCGCTCAGCCACTTATCAGCCGCCGGTGCGTAATTACCGCGAAGTCAGCAACGGTCACTTTGTACAGCTATAACAGCTCCGTTTGTACGCTGTTCTTTCCGATTTTCCCTCCTGAACACTCATAACATTCCATTTTTGGGATTCAAAAATGGGAATTCCTGCCCTTTAAGCAATTGCAGGCAAAAAAGACGTTTTTTTTCTGGGATTATGGACTGCGTTTATAATAACTCTAAAATAATTCCCTGTGAGAATATATGTTGCCACTTAATGATTTATGCTGGTTGCCTGGTCGTATCTCTTTAAGGCCATTAAGTACGCTTGAATCATCTCATAATTTAAAAACAGGCGCGCGTAAGGTACTTGAACGTTATTACTCTCTGCACACAGTGGGAATGTTCTCTGGTAGCCATACAGAAATGTTACACGAAACCCTTTCAACTCTGGTGAATGAAAATCTGAATGTCGCTAAGGGGCGGGGATATTTGGTCTATGCAAAAACGCAAACGCATAATACTTTTTTTGATGACTGCTGGCTTGATGAGATAGCGGCCCGTTGTGGAATCGGGCATTGGGAAAAATTAACAATTAGTCTCAATCATTGCGCATCGGCTTTGTCGGCGATTCATTTATTAAAGAACCGGGTAATAAAAAGCCAGTTACCGATGATCCTCATCACCGGTGAAAAGGCTTTCCACTGTGATATTAATAAGCTTGATAATAGTGTTATGGCGGAAATTCCTGCTGCCATGCTCCTCAATGCGGGGCATTCACCGTGGCAAATCAAGCAAACCGCCGTGCGGCATCTGTCTTCATTTTATAATAATCACAGAGAATTTCCGGCTGCCCGACGGCGGGAACTTTTCTCCTCACTCGAACAAGATTATTATGATTTCTATCTTTACGTACTGGATAAGTTTAGCCTTACGATTGACCATATAGATGCGATTGTTCCGGGTAATATAGATTTACCCATGCTCAGGAGAATTGCCGATAAACTGAACTTCAAGGGCGAGCTTTTTACTGAGCATATATCAGGATATGGACACGCTTATTGCTCCGATATTTTATTTAACTTGTCTTCTTTATTAAAGAGCTTTGAAGGAAAAAGAATTCTCTGTGTTGCTATGGGGATGGGGATAACGATGTCCTGTATCCTGATTGAAAAAAATGAAAATAATGAGGTAAACCATGTCACAACTTCTGTCAGCCGTTAATGATGCATTAAATGATGTCATGTCTGCAAAAATCAACATCACGCCGGAAACGGATTTTAATGAAGATTTGGATCTCGATTCAGTATTATTTGTACAGTTCTTATTAACGCTGGAAGAAAAGATCCCCGGCCTGATGTTTGAACCTGATCAAATCAACCAGGATGCATTCACCACTGTCGGGAAACTTATTCAATGGATTGAACAGCACCTGCAACTGGAGAGCTCTGATGTGTGAAGCAGAGTTTACCCGACTTTACTTTTTGTTCAGGGACCATGAGCCGGCAGAAGCCTTCCGGCAGATGCGGCAGAAATGGGCCAACCCGGCCAGCGGCGTATTTTGCGGCGGGTATCAGATTCTGGCAGCAGAAGGTGAAACCTGCGCGGAGCAGCACGCTGAGTCTGATCGTATTCTGGCGTCACTCGGGATTGCTTTGCAGCATACCGGCACAGAAACCATCACTGATGATCCGATCCCGCTGATGGCTTCTTTTGCGGCGCGCCTGGGGCTCCTGAGCCAGATCCTGGCGATGAGCTGGAAGCACTTATCCGCGCGAAAAAGTTTTGGCATAAAAACCACCCGACATCAGTTAGTGAAGGCGGATTTTGCCGATCTGAGCAACCAGACAGATTTACTTTTGCTCCAGTGGCAGATGCGCATTACGGCGCAGGACTACGCTGACCCGGAAGCGGATCACTGGCAGATTACGGAGCTAACCAACCGGGCAGAAAAACTGATGGGCGGGCATGGCTATTTATCAGGCTCGACGCACAGCCTTTCTTACCTGTCGATGATGATTTACAGCCTGTACGGGAAGGTCGCAGACGCTGCCATAACCGTGTTGCCAGCACGTCAGGAGCGTAGAGTATGAATACTTCACCTGAGATGACGTTGCTACGGCGTAACAGCCTGAGCAAAGATATCGCGGACCTGCTGAAGTTAGCCTGGCCGATGATCGTGGTGGCCATTGCCGTCTCATTTTCGCAAAACATTCAGACCGCGATTCTGGGGCACGGGAAAGAAACCAGTTCAATTTATTTGCTTTCGATGCTCCAGCCGTTCAGTTTCTTATTCCTGGCTATTCTGGAATGCCTGGCTATCACCAATCAGGTTTTCAGCGCCCGTTCGCTGAATATGTGGTCCCGCCAAAAGGTACTGGCGGCGACCTCCCTGCTGGCGACACTGGGCATCGTGATTGTGGCGCTGCTGAGCGGCGTGACGGCGCTTTGCGCTCCTCTTTTGCAAACCCTGTTGCCGGTCGCCGGCAATGCATTTTATTCCTCGGCATTACCGCTCTATTTCCTTTCCATGCTGCCGTTTATTCAGCTTGAGATGTGTAACAGCGCATTGCGCGGGCAGGGGAAAAGCGCGCTAAGCATGCTGTTAGTCATCGCGTATATCGTGCTGAATGCGTTGATCTGCTACACCGGCTATCAGGTTTATGGATTAGGCTTCAATTCGATTATTATTTCCAACGCCCTGGCTTCTGCTCTGCTTATCCCGGTCGCGCTTTGGCTGGTACGGCGTACCGGTCGCCATGCGGAAGATGACCGCCCCGGCGCATTTATTCCGCGTCTCAGCGGGCTTTTGCTTCAGGTGGGGATGCCCATTTTTGCCTCGTTAGTGGTACTGTTTTTCAGTTCTCTGCTGATATTCCCGTTAATCGGCACCCTGGGTGAGCAATATGTCGCTGGTTTTCTGATTGTGACCAAGATTCGGATGTTTATCGTCATCCCCGCCGTGGCCTGCGGATCCGCGCTGGCGATATTAATTAACCAGCGGCTGGCCATCAGCAGCGGAGAAGAATTAAAACGATTACTGCACCGTGGGTTAGCCTTTATTTGCATTATTTATCTTCTGCTGACCTCCGGCATCTATTTCACCGAAGTGAGTCTGATAAAAATTCTGTCCGGTGACCGAATAATTCAGGATGTCAGCAGCCAGATTTTACTGATTCTGTTACCGACGTTTTTCATGACGTCTTTTGTTGCCTCGCTTCAGGCATTGCTGGAACAATTAGAACAGGCCCGGCGGGTATTGGTATTAACCGTTATCATCGAATTGCTGACTGTCATCACCTTGCTGGTGGGATGGGATAAGTTCTCGCAACTGCAAAGTATTATGAATCTGATCATTGTCTTTAATGTGGTGTACTTTATCGCGTTCGGCAGAGAATACTGGCGGCTGGCCAATAAAATAGGAAGTGAGAATGTTTTATAGCTTCTTTTATCCCGTCCTGTTGTTTTTATCGCTGGTTCACCAAAATTATCTGCGGGTTTTGGTCATTATGCGATTGCGTCCGACGTTACTGATGAAAGCCAAAATAAGGCCTGCGACGCATTATACCCGGGCATGCAAATTAATCAGTTTATTCGACTTATATTCCCTGCATGCCATGTCTTCCTATCTTTCTGCGTTATACGCGTTGCGTCTTTTCGAAAAGACCCGCCCTTTACCCTATAAGCAGGGGGAAATCATGCTGCTCAGTCGCTGCGTGCAGGAGGAGCTTTATTGGCGCAAATCTTTTGTTAAGGTCTTCATTTATCCGCAAGCGGATCCCCAGGCAGAAAAAGTGTTGCTTCTTCACGGGTGGGATGGCCGGAGTATAATGTTACGGCAGATGGCGCAGCGGTTGCAGGAAAAAGGCTATACGGTTTTTGCGCCTGACCTGCCCGCACATGGTATTTCTCCCGGAAAAAAAGTGTCTTTCTATGATCTGTCGCGGGCCGTTATGGAGATGGAAAAGCATTACGGGCACTTCTCTGTGATCATTGGTCATTCGACCGGCGGATTAATTGGCTGCATGGCCGCGCTACAGGGACTGCTTTTTAAACGGATGATTTTAATCGGCAGTCCGTGCAGTTACGGGAAAATGATGGACAGATATGTGCGCAATAATAAACTGCCCAGGCGCATTGCCGTATCGATGAAAAAGCTTTATCAGCGCCGCTATGGTGTCCATCCTGATGTTATTGGTCCCGAGCTTATCGGTTCAATAACGCAACCTGTCATGATATTGCATGATAAGAATGATCTCAGTATTGAGCTGGATGAGGCCGAAATACTGAGCCATTCATTGAAGAAAAGTGAATTAATCGTTACAGAGGGAAAGGGCCACAACGGCGCATTACGTGACCCTGTTGTTTTCAATTATATTTCAAACTTTCTGAGGGATACTTTGCATGAGGATTTTTCATCTTTCCATGAACCAAAACTGATATTGCGTGTAGAGAATAATAAAAAATGGCATAAGAAATCTTATTAATAATTATAAGAAGTGCAGGTTGCTGATTAACATACTTCTTGAAAAGTTGTTTCTCTGGATGCCGAAAATGAAATCATAATCTGATGATTCTTTTTTTATTTCCGGGCGTGTTGTCCTGATGACATTCTGTTTGAATTTGAGCGGAGACTCGTTATAGGTCTTGCTGAAACTTCGGGAAAAATGCGGCAGCGACGAAAATCCACAAGCATAGCTGATATCTGTCAAAGACCACTCAGGGGCTAAATGGATAAATTCCCTGGCCAGCGCCAGCCGGACCTTCCACATCCACTTTATAGGCGTGACATCATAGAAATGTTTGAATATGCGGCAAATATCAAAGCGGGTTTTACCACATATCTTTTCCAGATCTTCAAGTGTGATCTCGTCAGAAATATTCTCCAGCATATAATTAATAATCTTAACAATACATAATGCTTTGTCTGTATGAGCGTGCTTGCCATAGATAGTCAAATGACGATTATCGAGATCCTCGGTTATTTTCTGTGTGAAAAGACTTTTTTCAGCGTTCGATAGTTTGCGTTCCCACATACACACCCCTTCTGCGTAATTAATGAGTGATGAACAAATTTTTAAAATTGGAATACCGTCCCCGCTATTCTCTAAGCAATTACTATGCCATGTTTTTATTTTTTTCAACTTATTGTTTATAATGGATATTATTATTCTTTCCTGTTATGTAAATAGTAAAATCCCATTTTCGAAACACACTAATTAACTTGCCAGATTTAATATCCCAATATTGGGAATGCATGATATGCGTGGGGTTTCGCAGGCAAAAGAGGGTAATCAGGGCATGCCGTCCCGATTTTCGTTCCATTAATGAGATAGAAAATGATTAAGGGAAAAGGTGTAATTGGCGACTTTTTAAAAAACACATAAAAATCAGTTGGTTAATTAAATTTTAAAGGTTGGCACGATTTGTGCTCATCGGTAAGGAGTTATCAGAAAAGGTATTATTATGGACATATCAATCCCGCAACCCGGGAATAAATTCATACTGAAGCGATACCGCAAATTTATTGTTGCGGGCGCACTCTTTTTAGCCACGCTGGCGGCAATCTATAATTACCGTTTTTCGCCTTATCAGATCTCCCGCGGGAGTATCGCGGTCGGGCAGGTTCAATATGGCAGTTTCTCGGTTGAAGTGCGGGGTAACGGGGTACTGCTACCGCGTGATATCAATTGGGTTGCGGCCAATGTTGATGCCCGCGTGGAAGAGGTCATTTACAAACCTGGCATGAAGGTGAATAAAGGCCAGTTATTGGTCAGAATGAGTAACCCGACGCTGGAACAAAAATTACAGGAAAACCGGCTCGAGCTGGATGCCCGCCGGGCTGAGACTGACGCCACTAACGCAGAATTACAAAATAAAATTCTGAGTCAGGAAGCCTTGGTATTGGATGCGAAAAGCCGGTTACTCAGCTCTACGATGCGGCTTGCTGCGCAAAAGAAATATATTGCGGCAGTGCCGATGCTGGAATACGAAACGACCCGTATTAATACTGAACAATATCGTCAGCAAGTTGTGCTTGAGGAAAAACGATTAAAAACACTCAAGCTGAGCATTGATGCTGATATCAAAGCCAGTGCGATGCGCCTTAACAAACTGGAATCTTTGGTGCTGCTGAGCCAGCAGGAAGTCGATTCGCTGAATGTTACCTCACCGATTGAAGGCATTTTGCAGGATGTGAAAGTCCAGGTCGGCCAGCGGGTCACCACCGGCACCAGTATTGCCCGTCTGGCGAAAGAAAAGGAACTTTATGCTGAACTCAAAGTGCCGGAATTACAGTCCCGTGATCTTGCCGTCGGGCAGCAGGTTACCATTAACACCGGACGCAGCCAGTTCACCGGGGTATTGTCACGGGTGGATCCTGCGGTGACCAATGGCACCGTTAAAGTGGATGTGACATTCAATCAACCACTGCCGCAGGAAGCCCGTCCTGATCTGAGCGTTGATGGTTTAATCGCAGTGACAAAAATTAATGATTCCCTGTACGTTGAGCGGCCACCGTTTGCCCAGAATAATTTACCTTCGATGCTTTACCGGCTCGATGAAAAGGAACGCTTTGCCACCAAAATGAAGGTCAACTTTGGTCAGGGATCTGCGGATTATATTCAGGTGACCAGTGGACTGCGTGCGGGAGATAAAATTATTCTCAGTGACGGCAGCGCCTGGCAAGGGGCAGATCAAATTGAGATTACTAAATAATGCCGGCTCACCTGCAAAAGACGCCAGCTTACAGGACAATGCGATGGAGATGAAAATGATGGAATCACTGGTAGAACTCACTGACGTGAATAAGATTTTTTTGACCGATGAAATTGAGACACACGCCCTGAGCAAGATCACGCTCAGCATTTCCAAAGGGGAATACGTGGCGATTTCCGGGCCTTCAGGCTGTGGTAAATCAACGCTGCTTTCGATTTTGGGTCTGCTCGATGTGGCCTCTACCGGGACCTATCAGCTGGCCGGGCACAACGTGGAAAATATTTCTAAAAAGCAGCGTGCCCTGGTGAGAAATCGTGATATCGGCTTTATCTTTCAGTCATTTAATCTCATCAGCGATTTAACCATTGAGGAAAATGTCTCCCTGCCACTGACTTACCGCAAGGATATTTCTAAAACTGAACGGCAGCAGAGAGTGGCGGAAGCCTTAGACAAGGTCAATATGTCCCACCGGGGACGCCATTATCCCTCGCAGCTTTCCGGCGGACAGCAGCAGCGCGTGGCCGTCGCACGGGCTATCGTGGGCAATCCCTCCATCATTCTGGCGGATGAACCGACCGGTAACCTGGACTCCCACAATGCCGAGGCGGTGCTGAATATTCTCGATAAGTTACATCAGGAGGGCGCCACGATCTGCATCGTCACCCATGATCCTCGTTCAGCCGAGCGGGCGCAGCGCAGCATCGTGCTTTCTGACGGGCAGGTCGTCGGAGACGGACATGTGGCACGGGAACTGACCCTGATAAAGGAAGCATAAAATGCTTTTTGATATCCGATATGCCTTACGCCTGTTACTCAAAAGCCCGTCATTTACCTTTATCACCGTGCTCATCATGTCCTGCGGTCTGGCACTGACGCTTTATATGTTTTCAGTCATTAACACCATCATGTTTACGCCGCTTCCTTATCCGGACGGGAAAAACATGGTGTTAGTAAACCCGACGGTCAACGGCGTCAGTCTGAGTGACTCTGGGGTCAACTTCCTGGACTACCAGGAAATTAAGGCCCGCAATACCACGCTCAATGACGTGGGTTATTTTTATGCTGAACGTGCCGATATCAGTGACGGCACCAAAGCGGTTTCCTATATGGCGATCCGCAATACGCCGGAGATGTTTTCTTATACTGGCATCCAGCCTTATCGTGGCAGGGTGCTGAACAGTGAAGATGTCCAGCCTGGCGCGACACCGGTTGCCGTTATCAGCTATGGCATGTGGCAAAACTACTTTGCTGCCGATGCGCAACTCATTGGCAGAGATGTCCTGATCAATGGGATACACACGCGCATTGTGGGCATCATGCCCGCCAATTTTGCCTTTCCTTTCTTTCATGATCTCTGGCTGCCTTCTAAGCTGGATCCTGCACAGTATCTGGTCCGCAAAGGTGCGCCGGAAGTATCCGTTTATGCGCGCCTGAAACCCGGTGTTCCGCTCGCCGATGCTGACGGTGACCTCGCTCAGGTGATGCAGTCGCTGGCCTCTGAGTATCCTGAAAGCAATAAAGGGCTGTCGGCGCAGGTACTGACATTCCAGGAAAATTTCATGGGTGAGGAGACCATGCCGATCTTCATCGTCATGCTTTTTGCCGTGGCTTTTGTGCTGGTGCTGGCGTGTTGCAATGTCGGCAACTTATTGCTGGCAAGAACCACAGAGCGTTCAAAAGAAATCGCTATCCGCGTTGCTCTGGGCTCACCTTCCGGTCGTCTGGTCATGCAAATGATGTGGGAAAGCTTATTTATTTGCGCCTTCTCGGGCATCATCGCCGTTCTGCTCGCCGCCTGGGGACTCGAGATCACCAATACGTTACTGCCGACGTTTGTACCGAACAAAATTCCGTTCTGGTGGCATTTGTCACTCGATAACGTCATGATCCTCAATGCGTTAGTGCTGGTCATCATGACGGCTGTCGTTACCAGTGCATTGCCTGCGTGGAAAATCACCCACGGTAATTTCAACGATGTTTTGCGTGATGGAACGCGGGGCGCGCAAAGTCGCGGGGCAGGCAGGGTGTCCCGTATTCTGGTGACGTTTGAAGTCGGATTATCCTGTTCCATTTTATGCATCAGTGCGCTGCTGGCGCTGCTGGTTTACCAGGCGACCCGTGCCGATTACGGGGTGGCGACGCAGGGCTATCTCACCGGTCAGATTAACCTCAATGCCAACCAGTATCCTGATGATGCGAGCCGGATCCTGTTCTATCAGCGCCTGCAATCGTCCCTCAGCGGGATCCCCGGTGTTGAAAAAACGGCCATCACCACCAGTGCCGTCGGACAATTTACCGTACCCCGTCAGGTGGATATCGATTCGTCTACCAACAACAGCAAAGACCGCTGGTCTTATCCTCTGGTCAATGATGTCCAGGTGATGCCGGGAAGCCTGACGGCAATGGGGATCACGCCGGTGGCCGGAAGGGAGTTTGCCAGCAGTGATACGCAGGACTCACAGCCCGTGGTGGTGGTCAGCCAGTCGTTTGCGGAGCAGTTCTGGCCCGGTGAGCGGGATGTCATCGGTAAACGCCTGCGTTTTCGTGATACGGATGATCAGCGCTGGTTCACGGTTATCGGTGTGGTGCCTAACGTCATTCATGGCCGGCCTTTCAGCGCGTTCCGCCAGCGGGTCACGGTTTACCGCTCGCTGGCGCAAATACCCGCGGCGTCATTAACGCTGGTGCTCAGGGCTCAGAATCCTGATACGTTAGGGCCTGCGCTCATGAATGCGGTTCGCCAGATTGACAGCACGCTCTCCGTTAATCAGGTGCAAACGTTGAATCAACGTCTGGCCAGGAATACCGCCGGGCTGCATTTCATTGCCAACCTCTTTATGTTGTTTGGTCTGGTCGCGGTCATTCTGGCGGCCACCGGTATTTATGCCGTGATGCGCAATGTGATCAATCAACGTATTCAGGAGATCGGGGTGCGTATGGCGATGGGGGCAACGGAAGGCGTTCTGTTACGGATGCTGATGCTTCAGGGCAGTAAGCAATTATTCATTGGACTGATTATCGGGTTGCCTTTGGCCTTCTTTGTCGCACCCAAGTTGACGCGTATATTGGGCAACGGGCATACCTCCTTTGCACTGCTCTTTTGGGGTGTCGCCGTCATGATTTCTTTAATTGTGGCGTTAGCGGTCTGGTTGCCTTCCCGACGCGCCATTCGGATGTCGCCTGCGGACGCCATTCGCTATGAATAATCTGTCGCCGTGCCTGACGGGTGCGGCGGCACAAGCCGGATGCTTTAATGAACGAAAAAAAACGTATTCTTGTCATTGATGATGACGCGGGCATTCTGACCAGCCTCGACATGCTGCTCCGTATGGAAGGGTATGACGTGACGCTGGAAACGCAGGCCAACCGTTTATTGTCACATTTGTCCGCAAAGCCCTTTGATCTGGTACTGATGGACATGAACTTCCAGAAAGACACCACGTCGGGTCTGGAAGGTTTGCAACTGCTGGATGAGTTAAAAAAATTTGATGACTGTCTGCCCGCCGTGGCCATGACGGGATGGGGAAGTGTTGACATCATCGTCAGCGCCATGCGGGCCGGTGCGGCGGATTTTATTCAAAAACCCTGGGATAACGAACGCCTGTTAAGCATTGTTCAGCAACAGATTGCACTGAGCCAGGCGAGACGCTCCGGGAATTGCCTGCGAGAAGAAAACAAGCTGCTGAAAATGGCGCTTGAAGATGACATGGGCAATGAATGGGTTGTCCGCTCTCAGGCCATGAAGCAGTTAATCAACGTGGTGGAAACCGTGGCTGCCACGGATACCAGCATCCTGATTCTGGGTGAAAATGGCACCGGCAAAAGCCTGCTCGCCCGCTATATCCATCAGCTCTCATCCCGCCGTGAGCACAGCATTGTTGAAGTTAACATGGGGTGCATCAATGAGCAGTTGTTTGAAAGTGAAATGTTCGGGCACGTAAAAGGCGCGTTTACCGATGCGCGGGAAAATCGCATCGGACGCTTTGAACTGGCCGATAAAGGCACATTATTCCTCGATGAAATTGGCAATTTGCCCTTGTCCCAGCAGGTAAAATTACTGCGTGTCCTGGAAGAACGGCAGTTTGAACGCGTGGGTTCATCACGGACGCAAACCACACAGTGCCGCATCATTGCGGCCACCAACACGGATCTTGAAAAAGCCGTGACTGAAGGGCGGTTCCGGCAGGATTTGCTCTACCGGCTGAATGTTATTCAAATTCCGTTACCGCCGCTACGTGAACGGCAGGAAGATATTGAGCCGCTGGCCGAACGTTTTCTGCAACGTTTTGCCCGCAAATACAGTAAACCTAAACCGGTATTATCGGCGATGGCGCGACAGGGGCTGCATGAATATTCATGGCCGGGGAATATCCGCGAACTGAGCCATTTGCTGGAACGCGGCGTATTGCTTTGCCGCAATAATACGATCGACCTGGCAGATCTTTGCCTGCCGCTGCCTGTGAAGGGGCAAAACAGCGGTCATGAGCCCCAGCAAAAACCGGTAACGCAACTTGAGACGGGCACGCTGGCAGAAGTGGAAGAAACTGTGCTCTTACAGCGCCTGCGTCACTATGACGGGAATGCAGTGAAAGCGGCAGAATCGTTAGGGCTGAGTCGCAGCGCTTTTTACCGACGACTGGATAAATTAAAAATCTGTCATGAGTAAACTTTTTCGATCCTTTGAGTCACGTCATTTAATACTGTGCAGTTTGTCCCCGCTGGGGGGCGTTGTTGCCTATCTGCTGCTGTGGTTTTTCCCACAGCAGTCTCTCTACCTGAAATTTCTCACGCTCTTTATTCTGTGCGTCACGTTAGTGTATTTTTCCTATCACTTTTTCCAGCAACTTCTCTACAAAATCAATGTGATTTCTAACCTGTTAGAAGCCGTTGAGCAGGAAGATTTTAGCCTTCGCGGTGTGACCAGCGGGGAAGGGGTGTTTGAAGGGGTCATTGAACAGATCAACGCCATTTCGGGTCAGTTATCCCGCCACCGCCAGCAGCAAAGAGAAATGGATTTTCTGCTGCAAAAAGTGATTTCTAATATCACGGTGGCGATTTTCGCGATTGACGGCAATAACCGGCTGATGTGGTGTAATGATGCGGCCTCGCGGATGCTGGGCACATCGCTGGAAAAGCTGATTGGCGAAAAATGCAGTCACTGGCAACTTGATACGTTGTTGCAAAATGCCAACCGGGAGCATCCGGTGGAGTCCAGTCATGCAGGGCGTCCGGGGCGTTATAAAGTGTCCAGTGACACCTATATGGTGGACGGGATCCAAAACGTGTTGCTGTTTGTCAGTGATGTTGACGACATGCTGCGTAAGGAAGAACAAAAAGCCTGGCAAAACCTGCTGCGGGTGATCAGTCATGAAATAAACAATTCTCTTAGCCCGATTGCTTCCATCAGCCAGATGCTCCAGCAGCATTATCGCCGCCATACAGAAAACCTGCCGGAGGGCTTTGCGGAAGGCATCGATCTGATCAACCGCCGGGCCAAAGAACTTATCGCCTTTATCAGCAGTTACCGCCAGCTCAGTAAACTCGCCCCCCCCGTCAAAGCACCGCTTGATTTTGCCGCCCTGATTGCGGAGCTGCCGCTGTTGTTTGCGCACCGTAAAATTACCCTGAAAGGCCCGGCGCCGCTGAGTGTAAATGTCGACCGGGTGCAACTCCATCAGTTGCTTATCAACCTGATTAAGAATGCCGATGAGGCGATGAGCGATACCACGGCGCCGGTGTGTATTGAATGGTCAGAAGAAAAAGGCTGTCTGTTTGTGACCATTCTTGACCAGGGTGTCGGGCTGACCAATCCCAAAAATCTGTTTGTTCCTTTCTATACCACCAAACCCAACGGCAGTGGCATCGGGCTGATTTTGTGCCGGCAAATCGCTGAAAGTCATGGCGGGTATCTGTCTCTGGAGAATCGCCATGATCGAACCGGTTGCCGCGTTACCCTCAATCTCCCACTGTGATCCCCTGCCTGAACTGAAGGCAGGAGAGGGGCTTTGCCTGCTCCGTCACTTTGAGGCGTCGCTGTCAGGGCAACTGCTGCGACAGCAGGCGCAGTGCTGGCTGCGTCAGGTATTGTCGGGCTACTTATCAGTGACCGATGAACAGCTAAGTATCGCAAGAACGCCTCAGGGTAAGCCCTGGCTCCCTGATTTCCCGGGATTGCGTTTCAACTTATCCCACAGCGGAACTTCGGCGGCGATTGTGCTGTGTCGCGGGGCAGAGGTCGGGGTGGATTTGGAAAAAGTCAGCGGGAACGTTGAGGCGAAAAAAGCCATCGCCCGCCGGTTTTTCAACCCTGATGAACAGCACTGGCTGGCAGAAGATGAGGCGCATTACCTGTTGCGTTTTACCCGACTGTGGAGTGTGAAGGAAGCGTGGCTCAAAGTCAGGGGAACCGGCCTTACGCAGTCGCTCGCCGGTTTTTGTGCCATCCCGCAGCACAGTGGCATCGCGCACGTATTCGATGAGCGTAAAGAAGAGATCGGCCTGTTACATCACCGGCTGATTGAAAACGACGGGGTGTATTGTCTGGCGTATGGCGCCTGTGCTCCGCTGAAAGACCTGCCGGTCAGATGGCAGGTCTGTATTTTTCAGGCGGACAGTTAATCAGGCGCGTTAAGCACAGCCAGAAGTGGAAATCTCGCTGGCAAATGAGCTGGCAGAACCGGTATCCACCTGAGCAGAGGCGCTGACGGAAACACGAGCGCCTGCCGCAAGCGTGCCCTGAATTTTGGGGATATGACACAGTGAGGATTCCGCGCCCATGCTCATGCGCACGTTAGCCGATTCCGCCGTAAAATTCTGAGGCTTCTTGTTAAAACTCCCGCCCATGGCCAGATCCAGATTCAGTTCAGCCGTTTTGCCTTCAGCCCGGATATCCGTGCCCATACTGCCGGAAACGGCCAGTGTTTTCGGATCCACCGCACAGGCCGGTGCGGCTATTTTAACACCCGCTTTTCCGGCCAGACTGTTCAGCGGGCCGCTGGTATACAGGGTGATATCCAGCGTGTGCGAGATAAAGCGATCATTTTCAGCGGCATCATTGACCAGCAGTAAAGCGTGATTGTCATGGGTGACTTTCAATTTATTCAGCGTGTCTTGCGAACCGGAGACCACCATAGATGGCGTTGCGGCACACTTAATGGTGAGATTAATGCCCTGTCTGGCTTCTACTGCGCTAAAGGCTTCCAGGGGGAATGTTTTTTCTGCGGCGAGGGCAGAAGTGCTGGTGACACAGGCGAGCAGGGTAAGCGCCAGGGTGATTTTTTTCATCATAGTTCCTTGATTTCATAACAATGTAGCAAGTGTCCGAAGCGTTTCTTCCACACTTGATTGAGGCATTCCAAAATCCATCAGGCACGCAACTTCATCGATTCCTTCCTGCCTGAGACGGGCAAGCTGATCTGCGCATTCTTGTGCAGAGCCAAATAAACCGCAGTGGTTGAGATATTTCTCTACTCCCCATTTCAGTGTGTAGGCTTGCTTCTTCTCATTTTGCTCCGCATCGGCGACCCGTGGTTGACTGAGATTGTCGGAAAGCGCCATAAATGCCTGCAGATAACCGGTAAGTGCCGGTTTAAGCCGTGGCAACAGCGTTTTTCGTGCTGCTCCGGCCTGCGTGTGCAGCATTAATGTGATGGTGCCTTCTGCGGGATCAAAACCCGCCTGACGGCGTGCGAGGCGATACGCCGCGCAGTTTTCCACCAGTTGCTCGCGGGTCTGCGAAACCAGATGGGTGAGCACATTCAGCCCGCGTTTTCCGGCCTCAGTAAATAAATCGGGATTACTGCCGGTGGTCAGCCAGACGGGGATCTCTGTCTGAAAAGGTGCAGGCCAGGTTTTCAGGCTAACCGGTTCGGGTTGCGCAGGCAGCGAAAGCTCGTGGCGTGTGACGGATTCACCGCGCCACAGCGCCTGAACCTGCGCCAGTGAGGAAAAAAGAACCTGTTGTCTCTGGCGGTAATTCTCAGCCCTGAGCACAAAATCATTACGCTGCCAGCCGCTGGCAAACGCCACGCCAGCGCGGCCATGAGACAGGTTATCGACGATGGCCCATTCTTCGGCAACCCGCAGAGGATCATGTAACGGCAGCACCACGCTGCCTGCCCGGATACCGATACGTTGCGTGCAGGCCGCCAGCGCCGCGCTGACCACCGAAGGATTAGCAAACATGCCGCCAAAGGTATGGAAATGCCGCTCGGGCGTCCAGATAGCATGAAAATTCAGCGTATCTGCCAGCCGTGCGGTACTTAATAATTGTTCATATTTATCAGCAAAGTTGTCTCTGGCCACATCGGCGAAGCAGAACAGGCTCAGCGCCGGGATCTCACGGGATGTGGTCATGCTGTTCAGCCTTGTTTGTGGACGTGAGAATGAAAGACAGGTCACCGCGCGGGATGACATTAAGCGCAAAAAGCGGGGTGAGGGCGGCAGGTGACGTCGAAGGGGCGAGCGAAAACTGAAAATGTTCGCACAGTGTCGCAACCGCCGTGGTCAGCTGGTCGAGAGCCAGAGTCATGCCCACACAGTTTCGTTTTCCGACGCTAAAGGGTAAAAAATGCTCCGGCGCAATTTTCTCTTCACCCAGAAACCGTTCCGGCCTGAAGCAAAGCGGTTCTGCCCAGCAGGCGGCATGACGGTGAATCAGCCAGGGGGAGAATAAAACCCGCGTGCCCGCCGTAATCACCACGTCATCCACCACGATATTTTCTGCCACCCGGCGCTCAAAAAACGCTGTCACCGGCGTCAGACGGAGCGATTCCCGGACAATGGCTGAGGCCATGTTTCGTTTGCCCTGAGCCGCTTCCTCACGCACGCAGTGCTGATAGTTCAGGTGCTGCGAAAGATGTGTCAGCGTCCATAGCAAGGCAATACCCGTGTTATCGACGCTGGCGGCAAGATTGCCCAGCAGAAGACTGATCACTCTCTCACGCGCTTCGGGGTGCGCGCCGGGACTGAGCGCCTGACAAAGACGTTCCAGCATCGTGGTATTGCCGCCCCTGGCGTCATCCAGCAACGGGCCAAGCAGGGACTCAGCCTCCAGCCGGAAGGCGACCAGTGCCGGATGCCTGCACAGTGCCTCATAATCCGCGTCCGGTGCGGCGATAATCAGTTGCAGATAGATATCACGGAAATGGCCAATCAGCGTATTCAGTTGGGCCAGACTGATCTCCCGGCCAAAAAATCCTTCCGCCACACACATCAGCGCCCAGTGCAGGCAGATTTCACGCAATGAGGTCTGCTGCGGATCCTGCAGAATATCCAGCAGCCAGCGGGCGGAGAGGTCGGTGCTTTGTTTCAGCAACGGGGATTTAGGGTTCACCAGCGGTGTGGTGAGTTTCCTCGCCAGCCGCCATTCCTCGCCTTCTTTGGATGTCGTCAGTGACTGGCCCAGCAAGATGCGTCCGATAGTTGAGGCTGAGGAAAGATGTTCAAATTCCTTCACGAACTGGCTTTCCTGCTCAATCAGCAACCGGACATGGCGGGCGCCGGCAAGCAGCAGCACTGCATTGTCTTTTTCACCAATCCAGACTTTATCTCCGTGCTGACGACAGGCCATTTCGGCGATTTTAAGAAAACCGAGCCGGGCAAACTGCGAGGAAGGCGGGATGAAAAAAGGGATGGCTTGCGCGTTATCAGGCATCCTGAGGCTCCGCAAATGTGTCTGAAGTGATTATGGCGCTGCCCACCCAACCGCCGAGCCCGACAGAAAGTAAAATGGCTGGCTGGCCGGTTTCGGCTGGCGGGTGGGTATCGAGCAGTAAGAGAGGATCGGTGGTGTAACAATGTCCGCATTGCCCGATGAGATCGGTGGCGATCCGCTGATGGGCGCGATCAGGATGCCGCCGCCAGGTTTGCCAGCTCAGGCGGTTAATGTTGTGAGGCAATAACCATGCGTCCTTCCGCTGTTCAGCCGGATACTGACGCAGCGCCATGTCGATCAGAGCGTCATGAGACTGATAAAAACGCTTAATATCTTCCCGGCTGCCGTCGAGGCCCTGCCAGAATGCGGGATGATGAAAACAGTGAATGCCGGACACCCTGCGCTCACCGCCGCCCGGTCTCAGTAAGGCACACACAAAGGCATCACCGATTAATGTGCAGCCGGGAACATAGCGCTCTGCCAGGCTGAAATCTGCCAGCGTGTCGCCTGCCAGCAGAGCCACACACTGATATTTTCCCTGCTCAAGCATGCGCTCAGCCATCAGCAGACCCCAGAATAACGTGGCGCAGTTTTGCTGATTGAGGGTGATGAGATGTGCGTCAGGGGCAATAAAATCAAAACGTTGACGCAGCAACGCTAAATCAACCCGTTGCCGTCGTGAACGGGCAGGCAGCCCCTGTACCAAAATAATCGCATCGATTTTTTCAGCCTGCGTTAACTGTACGGCGGTTTGCTGCAACAGCGATTCAAACGTCGCGGCGGCACTTTCGTCTTCAGCCAGCGTTGATGCTTCCTGAAAACCGAAAAGATGCCGGAAGGTCCGGGCTTCGCTGGGGTTCGCGCCGCGATGGGCGAGGATCGCGTCAAGCGATATCCGTGTGACAGGAATACAGGTTTTCAGCGCAAAAATATTCATCTCAGGTTCTCTGCTGCCGCCAGACCGCACAGGCTTATCCGTCCGTTGTGTTCACTCATCAGCAGATAATCACGTCCGGGCTGCCAGTTTTGACCCAGGGCGACAAAAGGCGCCGCGCAAAGTAAACGGGGATTGACCGCCAGTGACGTAAAGCCTTCCGGTAAACTGGCGAGACAATTTTGAGGGCCGATCAGCGTTAACCGTTCGCGGGTAAAACCGAAATGCTCAACGGACTGCAAGATGGCCTCGCTAAAATCTGCGGACGTTTTCAGACGCTGATACCCCAGATAACGTAATCCGCGCTGTTGCGTATTGACCAGACAGAGGCAGGCATTGTTTTCCGGTTGCAGGCGCGCCATCAGCGGTGAAAAGTACATCAGGCTTTTTTGTTCGGCGATCAGTAACAATCCGTCTTCCGCTTTCCCTTGCAGGCAGTCGCTGAGGCCATCAAGGGCGAACAACGCCGCATCCGGCCCGCGATCGCTGATTGCCAGCGCCAGACAGTCGGTGAGGCCGAGCTGATGTATGGCTAAATTCACCACAGAACTCCCCATGTGCAGGTCAGGCGTCCAGTGCGCCATCAGCACCGTTTTCACCCGCTGCGGCTGAACGACCGGGGCAAGATGTGGCAGCAACGTAGCGACCATATCGCTGAAGGCCGCCCGTTCATTGCTGGTGATCCAGGTATTAACCTGCTCGTTTTCCTGACTGAGCGGCTCACCGTTAGCGGCGAAAAAATGCTGAACATACGAACGCCAGTGCGGAATATCCGTTTCCCACTCCGGTTGAGGGACGTCGGTGTGATGAAACGACTGGCTGACAATATCGGCGGGATCAAGGTACAGCATGGCGTTGATCTCCCTGAATTTCAGGTGTGCGGAAGCTGTTAAGTAAGTGGATATTGCTGGTGCCTTCCATGTATTCAAAAGCAAAGCTGTCGCGGTAGCGCTTGCGCAGGAAAGTCTCTTCCAGCCAGTCTTCGGTGGCGAGCCAGTGGGGCAGATGGCTCGCCGTCTCTTCGGCCAGACGGGTAGCGCTTAATTTGAGGCGGCTGGTGCTGGCATATTGCTGCTGACCCGTACGGTAGCCTTCCGCCAGTGCGAGCATCTGCTGAAAGAGAACATGATATTTACGCCACTGGCAGGCGATCCAATGTTGCGCAGTTGCGGGTAATGGTCGGGTTTCCAGCGCTTTCAGCAGACCGTAAGTGGTGCCCAGCGCCATAGCCGCCACCATGGGACGGTGGCGCTCAAAGACCTTGCTCAGCGCATTAAGCCCCTGCTGCAATCCCCGGCGTTCATGCCCTAAAATATCGTCTTCTTTGACACTCAGATTGGTCATCGTCAGACGTGTCAGTGCCGCACCCGCTAACCCGAAGGTATCGAGCAGTTCACGCTGCAAAGGTCCGGTTCTGCCTTCGGGAAACACCATCACCAGCCGGTGGGTCTGTTCATAACGGGCAAATACCAGGCCCGCGCTGGCGCGCATCGCGCCGCCGACCAGCATCTTTTGCCCGTTCAGCCACCATCCCTGACTGTTTTGCGTGAGTTCGCAGGCAATTGCCGTGGCGTCGGAGCCAAACCCCGGCTCGGTGACGGCAAAAAATGTCCAGGCAGGGCTGTGTTCAAAGCAGGCGAAAAACCGCGCCTGTTGCTGTTCAGTGCCGAGCGTCAAAATAGCGCGGGTGCTAAGGGATGCACCGGGCAACATCATCATCGCGCTGGCATCTGCCCGGCTCAGATATTCGATGATCTGTAAGTGATGTGAGTAATCAACGTCAGAAAAGGTCGCCGTTTCCCAGGGATTAAAACGGGAGGGAATGCCGATACAGGCAATGCTCATCAGTTCGGGATGATCAAAACAGGCCAGCGCCTGATCCGGTTTATATTCCGAAATTTTGCCAGCCGTGGTGAGCAGTGCCTGGAGTTCATTCAGCTGCGGGTAGTATCGGGTAATATCAGCCATGAGGAGTTAACACATCACATAAAGAACAAGTGCGTATTAACTTAATCCTGCTTAATATCTGGAAATTGCTCCAAATTGCAAAATACCGGCATTTCATTACCGGCTGATAATACCAGCAGCAATGAAGAGAAGGTCGCGCCCATTCCTACGCTTACCAGCATCACATGATTGCCGGGCGATAATCTTTTCTGACGGATCAATGTCGCCAAATTCAGATAAGGATCTGCGCCGAAACAATGACCATAACGTGGCACGTTTTCGAGAAATAGTGTTTGCCGCGGAATATTCAGTTCGTCAGCAAGTTTCTGCCATGACGATAAATTCACATTATGCGGTGCAATCCAGTCAAGCGAACCGGCAGTATGCCCGAAATGTTCCAGAGCATTGCGCATCGCGGTGGCGATAAAAGAAAAATAAACGCTGGCGAAGCGTGATTCCTTACCTGATTCATTTCCGCGATGCTGACTGAATTCTCCCGCCTGCATGCTGTATCTGGCGGTCACTTTGCAGCGTTCCCCGGCGCGACTGAGCAGAACGGCGCAGGCCGCTTCGCCCATAATGGTGGTATCGTCGATCAGTTCGACTTTGGGGTGAAAGGCCTTTTCGCCGACCAGCAACAAAGCATATTCCCCCGTTTTAATCCGGCTGCAAACATATTCCACGGCTGACAATGACGTCGAACAATGGCCCATCGTCAGCGAGGTGTAATGGGTGTCGTCAGCAAATCCGGCCTCGTCGAGCAGGGCTTTGCCCGACAGGTCGAAAGGGCGAATGCCGGGCAGCGTATGGGCATGCACCACATGTTTAATGCGGGGGAGCCAATCAGCGTGATTGTCGGTGAACTGCTTTAACAACGGGCGCAACAGATCATCAAGTGAACCCGGCTGGCGCGGGAAATTTGCCAGCCCGTAAAAGCGGGAAAACATTCTGATATCCAGCGGACTCAGTTGCAGCGCGGGCGCGACTTCCGCCAGTGATTTCCGTTGTTCAGGAATGTAGACCGTCAGGGATTCAATGTGACCCAACATAGTGGCTCCTTTTTTCAGGATCAGCGTTTGCCGTACGGAGAAAGGCGTTTAATTCGTAGTGTGTCCGTTGATGAGTCAGCACGCCCAGATGGCCGGTATGCTCTATCAATGCCAGTTGGCTGCCGGGTAACTGACGATGAATTTTCCGCGCATCGGCCGGATTGATTCTGGTGTCCTGCTGACCCTGAAGTATCAGTGCAGGGATGTCGCCCAGCGCAAAAAGCGAGTCCGTTGCGGGCATCTCCGGTGCCGGGAAGCGGGCCTGATACCACGCGCACAGCGGGGCAAGATAAGATTCAGGCAGATGATTTTGCCGCAGGTAGTGTTGCAGCAGGCTGGTAAACGAGGCCGGAACTGACATCAGCACCAGCCGGCTGAAGCGAAAGCCGAGAGATGCCGACAAGGCGGTGATCAGCCCGCCAGCAGAATGGGCAACGACGGTGTCGAAAGCACCAAAGGTATTTTGCAGGGTGAGCAGTAACTGGCACTGTGCGGGAAAATCACAGGGGGCTGGCGTTTGCGGATCATGTCCGAGTAAAAACGGCAGATACACCTCATATCCCTGCGCCAGCAGAATATCTTTAGCCTGCGCCAGCATCAGGGGATGACCACCCCAGCCATGTAACACAAGCGCTTTTTTTGCCGCCTGCATCGGACCTTGACTGATCAGCACCCGGCTGCGATATGGCCCGCAATGCACTGTTTCCGTTCTCATCAGCGCGAGCTGCTGCACCTCTGAGGGACGCATCGGAAAAACAGCCGGGGTTGACAGCTTATCTGTCAGCGAAACCAGCAAATTATCCATTACTTTCTCAACATCCGTGCCGAGAAAATCAGATAGTGCAATTCTGACTCCTGAGGCGTGGGATCCTGACTCAGCCTTTGTATCGGGTCGTAGAGATAAAGTAAGCGGCATTCCTCCTGCATCAGGGTCTGAGCCAGCCTGTACGCCTCACCGGGATCAAAACGGCCACTGCAAATCCCCCAGGCTTCGGAAAATTCCGGGCAGTGGCACAGCAAACTTTGCAGTAAAGGGGTGGCGCCGCGTGCGGCCGGATACCGTGAATCGTAGACCAGCAGACTCTCCGTAGAGGAGAGAACATGGTGCTGGCAAAGCGTGATCAGGGCTTTAGCATGCAGACGGTTTCCGCAATCCTCTTCAGGCCAGTGATGATACCAGTTGCCCGCCGCCCTGTGTTCTGTCGCCAAAAGTTCTGAAGCAATGAAATGCCGGCTGTCCGGTGTGACGGCCTGGCTGCGGGTGAGAACCGTTATCGTGCCCTGACCGAGCAAGGTGACGGTTACAGGCATGTGTTCACCTCTTGCGGCCGGGAAAACCCCTGATTTAAACGGTGGATCTGCCGCGTTCCCTCAGTGTATTCAAAGGCTTTCACATCCCGGAAGGCCTGCCATAGTGTGTTTAGCAGACGCATATCTCTGGCCGGTGTACGGTGAATCAGTCCGCAAATCAGCTCTTCCGCCAGGATCACGCAACTGGTTTTTACCATTCCGGGATGATTTTCCGGCGCAAGCTTATCTTCGGTTTGCTGGCAGACCCGCAGCCCGTGGTGATAGACCACCAGCCAGCGGCGTTCCATCTGCGACAGCCAGGCAGACTGCGAAGGTGTCAGTCGCCGCTCATGTTGCCATTCGTGCAGTGCGCGCCGCGCGACACCCAGCGCCAGCGCGCCGACGCAAGGACGCAGGGCATCGAATGTGGCGATGGCGGATTTTGCAAACCGCTCCGTCGGCTTCAGATGCCTGCCCAACATGTCTGCTTCAGGGATAAACAGATCATCAAACTGCATGTGCGCAAGGTTAGTGCCTTTCAACCCGTTTAATTCCAGTGCGTAGCGGGAAATTTCTGCTGACTGCGGATTAAAAATAAAAGCATTAATACCCAGAGGTCCGGGTGCTGTGCGGGCAAATATCACACCGGTATCGGCAATCATGCCGTTGCCGATGAACATTTTTCTCCCGCAGAGCAGATACCCGCCGTCAACCGGCGACGCCGTGGTTTCCATGGCACCTGCATCGCTTCCCTGCGCCGGTTCAGTCATCGCAAAACAAGACCAGCTTAAGGTCTGCTGAAAGCGGCTAAAAAAAGCATCCTGTTGTTGTTCTGTCCCCAGCCCGGAGACGGCAAAAGCCGCCATGCCGGGGCCGGGAGCCGAAAACATGAGTATCGGGGAGATAAAGGCCACTTTTTCATAGAGCCGGTAGCGCTCAGTCAAACGGATGTGCTGATAAGCCTGAAGATGTGGCTTGTGTGACGGGTATTCAGCGGGCACGCCGAGGAGATTAAACGCCGCAGCCTGCGACCACTGGCTGATGACCGTCCGCGTGTCGTCCGGCGAGGTTATCTGGCGGAGCTTATCGGCAATCGCCTGCGCCTGGGCATCCGGCGTGAAAAAATCCGCGTCTGATGGGTGATCGTAAAATGATTTCATAGCGACCCCGACATGATTTCGATGATTCCGGCATCAGGATGATAAAGGTGGCTGGCGCGGTGATGATTATTAAAGGCATGAAACGGGCGCGTTAATACCATCCAGCCTGCGGATTTCATGGTTTGATATTGCTGGTCAAAATCATCGACAACAAAACAAATATGATAAGGCAGGGATGACTTGCCTGATTTATCCAGCATGCTTTGCAGATGAATATTATCTGGCAATGGTTCAACCAGCTCGATCTGGTTATTTCCCTCTGCCGTGGACAGCAACGTGATTAACACCCGCTGAGCATGAATCTGTTCTTTATACCTGACGGTCACGGGGAAAAAGAGTTTAATAGCCGCGACGGTTGCATCGGTATCTGATACGACATAACCGGTATGATCGAAACGCATGATAACCCCGTTAACCCGTCATAAAATTATATGGCCTTCATCATCATGAAGATAAATTGATGCCGGGTATTTTCTCAGCAATTACGCTGGATTTTTTATATGTGATTGCAGGATGTCGATTAAAAACTGTCAGAAACCGCGTATTGCCGGACGAGTTCCTGCCGGTCTATTTTGCCATGCAATGTCAGGGGGAAGTGTTGGCAAAAGACCAGTTGTTTAGGGATCATGTATCCCGGTAGCTGCCCGGACAAGAAATGGCGTAATGCTTGCCGCTGCAGCGCATTGTCATCATGCAGTTGTACAAACAGTTGCAGGTCGGTCACTTTTCCCTGTTCTTCGAGCGGTACCAGACAGCACTGGATCACGTTGGCATTTCGGCACACGGCGGATTCTACTTCTGCCAGCTCAATGCGATTGCCATGCAACTTAAACTGTCCGTCATCTCTGCCGCAAATAAACAGTGACTGATTTTCGTCGACAAAACCGCGATCGCCCGTGGCGTAATAGCGACCCCATTCATCCTCAGCAAAAGCCTGATTGCGGGGGTGATCCTCCGGCAGATAGCCCTGTGAAACCTGAGGGCCGTAAAGCCTGACTTCACCTACCGTTGTGGCAGAAACCGGATGACCGGCCGCATCGACGATGCGAATGCGGTTCAGCCCTTGCGGCTTGCCCAGCGGCAATAACCCCGCCTGATGGTGTAGCGGCTGGGACAAAAGATGCGTATGCGTCACGCAGGTTGTCTCGGTCGGGCCATAAGCGTGCATCACTTCAAGCGACGGAAAACGCGTCTGTAACTGTGTGATCAAACCTGGCGCAACCCGTTCACCGCCGATATAAAAACGCTTCAGGGCGGGGAACTTAACGTGGCTGAACAGCGCGTCTTTAAGCATGAGTTCAGCAAAACTGGGTGTTGAAAACCAACTGGTGACGGCCACATCTGGCTCTCTTGTCATCAGCCTGATGTTTTGCCGGGGCAAAACATTATTGCAATGATCCAGCATCAGCACGGTCTGCCCGCGGCTGAGAACCGGAATGAGATCGAGGATCGCCATATCAAAAGAAAAACAGGCGTGATTAATATGGCAGCCCTTGTCCGTTCCGCCGGTGACTTGCGGTGCGAACCACGCGCTGAAAGCGGCAAAATTGTCATAACTGACCATAACGCCTTTAGGCTCACCGGTGCTGCCCGAGGTGGAAAGGATATAGAAAAGAGATTGGGTTAATGATGGTTCAGCGGGCAGCGTTGCAGGAGAAATGTCTGCCAGTGAAGCACTGACACACTGCGGCCATTGCTCCAGCCCGGCGAGGGGGTGCGGCAGGGTGGTGATGATCACTTCCGTGCGCGTCATCCGGGCTATTTTTTCAATTCGGGACGGCGGATTTGCCTGATCCACAAAGGTGAAGCAACAGCCTTTACTGATGCAGGCCAGAATAGCGGCGACCGCATCGAGTTGTTTATGACCATAGATCAGCACATTGCGACCCGCGAGAGGGTTAAGAAAATGGGCGATGGCGGCCGTCCGTGCGCCCAGTTCAGCAAAACTGTAGGTGCCTTGCTGATTAATCAGCGCGATGGCGTCATCGCGGTTGCGAAGCCGGTCAAACAGCGGTCTGATTTGCGATAAAAACATATTTCTCCCCTTTATCCAGTGCCAGATCACGCGCCGCGCTGCGGTCATGTTTTCCGTTATGATTCAAAATAGTATGAGGAATGGCATACCAGTAACGGGGGATCGACCACGGCGGGAAATGTGCCTGCATCGCGTGGCCCAGCGCTGAAAGCGCGCAGGAATCATTGAGGATCACGCAGGCCTGGATGGCCTCGGCATTGCCTTTGCGTAGAAAAGGCACTGCAACGACATCCGACACGAGATTCTGGCTACGCAGGAAATGCTCAATTTCATAGAGATCGATGCGGTGTCCCTGGATCTTGACTTCCCCGTCCTCGCGGCCAAGAAAATAGTAACAATCTCCCTTCGCCTGGCCGATATCACCGGTCAGATAGGCATTTTGCCCGGCATGGCGGATAAACTGTGTTTGCTGTTTCAGCGGTGCATTGAGGTAGCCTGGCCCGATGCAGGGGCCGCTGATTAACAGCTCGCCCCGGCCGCTGTCACTTTCCTGTCCGTGCAGGCTGAGTACCGCGCCCGGTCTGGCCGCGCCAATCGGCAAGGGTAGCGGGTCGCTGATCATTTCAGGTGTAATAAGCACCGAGGTCACCGCAACCGTGCATTCCGTCGGGCCATAGGTGTTTATCACGCTGGCATCGGGAAATCGTGTCCATAGCTGTGTGACGATGTCTTTTGTCAGTGTTTCACCGCAAAAAATAAACCGCCGGAGCAGGGGAAGTTGTGCGGCACTGAACGTGGGGTCCAGCAGATAAAGGCGGATAATCGAAGGCGTGGATACCCAGCAGACAACACCGGTTTCTGCATGCTGTGCAATCATTTTGCGGGTGCTGATGAGTTCGCGGTGATCGAGCACCGACAGCGGTTGCAGGAAAACCCAGGCTAACCAGATTTCAAATAAGGAAACATCAAAGCAGTAGCGAACATTGCCGGTGACGGCACCGTCCAGTGGAAAATCTTCGCGGATCCAGTGAATGAAATTCACCATATTGCGCAGGGTGATTTGGATCCCTTTCGGCTCGCCGGTGGTGCCGGAGGAAAACATGATGTAAGCCAGCGGTTCGCCGGGGACATCCTGCAAACGCTGGCGGCTTTCACTCAGCAGCGCATGCAGTGTGGCATCCGTACAGACAGGTCCGTTAATTTCCGCCGTGTTGAGTACCCTGACCGCGTTCATCTGAACCGGCGTCGCCGTCGTATTCAGCAGCAGACCTGCACCGAGGGTGAGCGCAATTTTCTCCACGCGTTCCGGGCTGTTATCCGATTCAACAGGCACCACAGGGCAGCCACAGAGCAGGCATGCCCACCAGGCGGCAATAAAATCGAACGACTTATGCCCGTAGACCAGCACCGGTTTTACATGGCGGTCAGTGTCTGTCTGATGCTGGCGGATCTGCACGGCGAGATCCATTGCGCGCTGACTCAGCGTGGCATAATCGCGACGGTGTGTATCATGGCACCAGGCAAGTTCGGGCCGGTGCCGGAAACGCATGAAAATCGCGATAACCTCTGCCCATTGTTCCATTCAGGCAGCCCGGTTCGCGAGTTGCAGTTGAATGAATCTCGATAAGCTGCCCACGGTTTCAAAATGCTCAAATTCCAGCGTGGCCGGATCCAGGATCAGCCCGTCGACTTTCTCTTCCAGATACATAATCAGTTCAATATACAGCCCGCTTTCAAAGCCTAAATCGCGTTCCAGATGTGTTTCTGCATGCAGTTCTGAGAGATGAGAACTTTCCAGCACTAAGCCGATGGCCTCAATGATTGTTGAAGTAAACATAATGATTTCCTTATGATTTTACGGATTCGCGTTGAACATCATGGGAGCGCTGTAACAGGAGTTCAGGCAGCCGGTTACGATCAATCTTTCCGTTATTATTTTTGGGTAACGCCTCACTGAAATAATAGCGGTGAGGGCGCTTGTAGCTTTCGAGATGGGTCTGACAGAAGGCTTTGAGCAGGGCAATATCGGGCGCCGTCACACATTCAATACAGGCGACGATCTCATCACCGTAAATGGCATGAGGGACGCCAATCACAGCTACCTGTCCGACCCCGGGGATGCGTTTGAGCACGCCTTCGACTTCCCGCGGCGCCACTTTTTCGCCGTTGGTTTTCAGAATGTCATCTTTGCGGGCGACAAAATAAAGCAGGCCACGTTCATCCAGCCGGCAGATGTCTCCGGTATACAGCACGGATTCGCCGGGCAGCGGGCCGGGACGTAATTTCTTTTGCGTCTGTTCTTCATTGCGCCAGTAACCGCGCATGACCGTCGCGCCACGAATAACCAGCTCGCCCGTGGCATTGCTGCGATGCGGGACACCGTTGTCATCCACCACCCAAAGTTCGGTATTCGGGATGGCGTAACCGACGCTCTCTTTATGTGTCGACAACATCGCTGGCGGAAGCCAGGTGCAGCGATGGCATTCCGTCAGTCCGTACATAGAGAAAATTTCAGCCTGAGGGAACAGGGCAATCAGCGTATCAATATCACTGGAATGCAACGCGGCAGCCGTATTCGTGATTTTACGCACGGATGAAAAATCATAACGTTTTGCCAGAGGGGCAATGAGGGCCAGCATGGTGGGGACAATCGGCAAAACCGATGCCCGCTGTTTCACCAGTTGTTTGAGGGCAAACAACGGACGGCTGAAATCTTTTTCGATAATCAGCGTCGCGCCCACTCTGGTGGCCATGATGGCCTGATAAAGCCCGTAGTCAAAACTCATCGGGATCGTGCAGAAAATCCGATCGCTTGCCCTCAGATCCAGATAGGTGCTGACGGATGTCGCCGCGCTCAACATATTGCGCTGGGTCAGCATGACGCCTTTCGGATCTCCGGTGGAACCGGATGTGTAAATCAGGCAGGCCAGATCGATATCCAGCGCGTCTTCCGGCACAAGCGGTGTGACGTCTGCCTGCGCCGCGATCTGCTGTAATGAAAGTAACGCCGGGCGGCTCAGACTTTCTGTGCCCGGCTTGTCAAACAGCACCGGATACGGGGCGTGATCTGCACTAGCCGTGACCCGCGCATCCGCCTGATCTGCACTGCTGATCAGCAAACTGGCTTCTGCGTTGTTGCATATCCAGCCCACGCGCGCGACGGGCGTGTCAGGGTTAAGAGGGACAAAAATGGCTTGCAGGTGCTGAACCGCCCAGAAGCACACCACAAAGTCGATACTGTTCGGCAGCCAGACCACCACCCGATCGCCCCGTTTAATGTGATGCTGTTGCAAACAGGTGGCCGTTTTCATGACCCGCTGGAACAGTGCTGACCAGCTTATCTCTTCATCACCGGCAACCAGGGCGGTTTTCTCGGGAAAAGCCTGTGCAGCACGGGCCAGCCACTGCGTTAAATGGGTTGTGCTCATGGAATATCCTCATTGTCTGATTCGAGAACCATTGCGCCAAAGGTGCCCGCCACGCCTGAGGCCAGAGCCAGAATGCACCGCGCTCTGACGGCATTATCCCCACAGGCAAGCAGGCTTTTGATATTGAGAAACGCATCGCTGCAAAAGCAGTGACCGAGCGTGTAGAGGTTATGGCGGAATACGATGTCCCGGCTAAATCCGCTGCGATCAGCAAGGCGGTCAAAGGTCACCGGGCTGATGTGGTAAGGGAGCACGGCGCTGAGTTCTTCCGGTTTACGTCCCGCGCCCGCCAGCGTTTTTTGAATGGTTTCGGTCATCACCGGCAAAAATGCGTGGTCATAGGCATTTTCACTTTCGCGATCCGTTTCCCGCATCCGCGTGCCATAAGCCCCGAGTTGTTGTAAATGCAGTGCGCGCAGATGCAGCGAATGAGGAGAAGGGGCCATGCCAACCAGCGTGGCGCAAAAGGCTTCGCCAAAATAACCATTCTGATCGACATATTGCACCGTGCGGTGAAAACATTTTTCACCGGTGATCAGCACCCCGCAGACAGAGGCCTGGTTCTCAGAGCCACAGTTCTCAGAGAGAGTGTTCTGCTGTGCGGCGCGCATTTTCGCCTGCAAATATTTCAAACTCACCAGACCTGAAGCGCAGGAAGCCTGTGTCGCAGAAAAAAATTCGATCTCCTGATCGCCAAAAAACGTCTGAAATACCGTGGACAGTTCTTCCATCCGGTCAAACGGGCTTGTGGCGTGCAGAGAATGCGCCCACGCGACATAGCGGATTTGGCGAAATAAACCGGGGTCGCATTCAGCGCGCAATTTTTGCAGAAGGTCGGAGAGCAGATCCGGCAATGTTTCATCAGCAAACAGACTGGCAGATTGCATCTTATGAAAACGGCTAAAAATTTTATGATTCCGTTCTCCCCAGCAGTATTTTTTTTCCAGCAGGGAGAGCGGGGTAAGAACCGGAGCTATCAGGCTTGTGATGGCATGGATATACACCTTCAGCTCTCCATCACAAAACTGGCGAAGATCATATTCTTCCCTTCCGGCATCATTAATAAGAACCGCGTATTTTTCTGAGCGAGTTTTTTTAATAACACCCAGGGTGCTGAAGACAGTAAAGCATCGTCCCAGGTTTCTATCCTGACACCCGAGAAGTTGGCATCCCGTTGCAGAACCTGTGAAAACGATTTGCTGGTCAGAATAATCAGCGGCAATGCGTTTTCAGCGGCACTGAACATCTTCAGCGTGGAAAGCAGGGGATAAATGTCCGCCGTTGAAACCGGCAGCGAGGTTTTCTGATAATTTTTAAAGGTAATATTACCGGCGACCTTATGGGGTTCGTGGGTCGCGTTGCTTTGTAAAAGGAGCAAACAGCAACTGGCCGCAGGGTGGAAATTGGCGAGATAAGGGCTGTCATACAGAATGGCATCCTGATCTGCCATCATCAGCAGGGCTTTACGCGGACGTTTGTCCCCGCTGATATCTTCCAGGTAATCTTCAATGATTTGCAACGCGACAAATCCACTGCTTAAACCATGATCGCTGATGGCAATACCAAAAGCGTTATGAGAACCGGTTTCATAAATAATGGCATTGGTCACTGAAGCGCCAATTTCAGCATCGGGCGTCCAGTGGGTCAGCACCACCAGATCCAGGTCATTGACCAGCGCCTGCTCTTCCAACTGGGTCACCAGTTTTTTGAGCATCGTCGTGAATGTCAGGTTTTGAGAGTTAACCCAACGGGAGACGGGCTGAAGCTGGGCTTCGCATGTGCGGGAATGTGACTGAAAAAAAGCGTTAACAAAACTTTTAACTTTATCCAGTTGTTCACTCTCCACCGTAGCAGAAGGATTGTTATTTTTTTCAAACTCATGCCAAAGAATATTGGAGGCTGAAAATTCCAGAGACATACAGATTCCTCAGGCATTTCCGACAGATAAAGGCTGACATATCTGAGGTGCCAATAATGTCTCAATGCTATCTGCGGTTCGGATAAGGAAAGCCTGACCTTTCTCCACCAGAATTTCGGCGGGATGACCAAAACTTAAAAAGTTGACGGGTGAAGCACTGGCCCCGTATGCGCCTGAATGTCCGATGCCGATCAGGTCGCCCGGATGCAGTTCCGCCAGCATAATGTTTTCACCTAATATATCGGTGGGGGTACAAAGCGGGCCGGTGACCTGATAACGATGTTGTGTCCCGGCACGGGTTTCACCCAGACGGGCCATCGGAAAATTACGCCGGATCAGCGAGTTGATGCCAGCGGCGCTGCCGTGACAGTTGGCTCCGCCATCACACACCGCGAACCATTCGTCCCGGGAGGGTTTAAGATAATTAACGCGGGTGACGAAAATGCCTGCACGGGCAATCAGATATCTGCCCAGTTCGACGATGATCTTACAGCGCGGAAATTTGTCATGATAATTGCGGATAACGGGCGCTAACGCGCCACCGAGCGCAACAATATCCAGTGGCTTTTCTTTATCAAAATACCTGACGCCAAAACCCCCGCCGACATCGACAAAATCAAAATCGACCTGGTAGATCTCCTGCAAAGATCCCGCCAGTGACAGAATATTCAGGGTATTTTTAGCCAGCGCTTGCCAGTCGAGGATCCGTGTACCGAGATAAATATGGATCCCCGCCAGTCGTAAATTTTCCTGTTGTGCGACACAGGCAAATGCCTGCGGTAAAAGTTGTTCGTCGATGCCAAATTGCCGTGGTTTGCCGCTCATCACCAGTTTGGCTTTTTCGCCCGTAAACTCAGGGTTGATGCGCAAGGCGATGGTTTGTATAACGCCCATGCTGGCAGCAATATCATTCAGAAGTTTTATTTCTTCAATGGATTCGATGACGACAGCTTTAATACCGATGCGACAACATTGGGTTAATTCAGCAATGTATTTTCCGGGACCCACAAAAATAATATCCTCCGGGGGCACACCCTGACTTATCACTGTTTCCAGTTCTGCCAGAGAACACACTTCACAACCTGTTCCTTCCCGGTTTAACAACTGAACCAGTGTTTTATTGGGATTAGCTTTGAGCGAATAAAAATAATGAATCTCATCCGGAAGTGACTTTTTTAATGCTGAAAAGTCGGCCTTTATTTGCGAGGCGCTGTAGGCATAAAACGGCGTCGGCACCCTGTCAGCCAGACGCTGATAAGGAATGTCGTCGATTTTTTCTGTACTGATAAACTGGCTATCAGGAGGAAAAGCTGACATCGCTAAACCTCCGGGATAACAGTGATTCAATCTGATTGATATTTTTGAAGTTTTCGAAAAGATCGCCATCGAGGATATCAAAAAAACTCCCGGAAACCTCGGTTCTGGCTTCCATCCATTCGCCCATCTCTGCGATAAAGCCCACTAAATGGATTGAGTCCAGTAACCCTTCAGGCCCGTAGATATCAGCTCCCTGTGCAATAGCCGCCAACTTTCTATTGTCAACACCCACTTTCTCTAAGCATGAGAGTATAAATTCTTTCGTTGTCGATGAAATAGTCATTGGTTTCGCCACTTTAAAAACTTCGAACTGACATGATATCTGCCGTATCAGGAAAGATTTGCTTGAAATTGCGCCTGCAATAAAAGAAGAAAATCATAAAGCGGGAGAAGCACACCGGCGTTGTGACAGGGCGCTGACATAATAATTTCCGGCCATTCGGCGTATTTGTGCCCGGTTATTTTTATGACAACAGTAAAACCCTGCATGATTGCCGTTAAGACGGTTTAATGTAAGACTCTGCGGGGTAATGCTTTATTTTTATAAATCTCATATTGAGAAGGTCTTATGTTCAAAATATATCTCATCCTTGCTGTTTCTATCTGCGCTGAAACACTGGCGACGACTATGATGAAGGCGTCTGATGGATTCACCCGGTTAGTGCCGAGCGTCATTGTGGTCGTCGGTTATGCCATATCCTTTTATGGACTTTCTCAGGTCGTTAAAGTGATGAATATCGGCATCGCCTACGCTATCTGGGCAGGCATGGGGATTTTCCTTGTTTCGGCCATGTCATTCTTCATCTACAAACAGCGGCTTGATACTCCGGCGCTGATTGGCATGGGCTGCATCGCTGTCGGCATTATGATCATCCAGCTTTATTCTAAATCTGTGTCGCATTAACCCTGAAACGCTCTTTCCCCGTCACGTTATTCGCCGCCGCATCCGGCGGTTGATCTCTTTTTCTGCAATTTAGTTACAACATACTTATATGTGGAATCATTTCCTGTCCGCGTTATCTGTATGTGCCTTTTCCGTTTGAACCTCCGCGCGCCTCTGCAGCCTGCATCGCAGGCGGAGACTGGCTTATCTGGCAGGTGCATAAGAAATACCCTGGCAGTCATTATGAAAAGGGCTTGACCCTGTGATGGTGATCACGTTTATTACGTTCAAATACTAAAACAACACCTTCGAAATAATTCACCTTGCTAAGGATCATAAAATGACTGAGTGCTCATCGCTGGACACCCGGCCAGAAACTTCTGCATTCCGCCGCTGGCTGGCGGTTTTCTCACTGGCCTGCGGCACCTTCGCGCTGGTTAATACCGAATTTCTGCCGATCGGTTTACTGTCGCCCATCGCGCAATCTCTGGGTGTCACTGAAGGGCATGCCGGTCTGGCAGTGATGTTGCCCGGTTTAGTTGCCGCGATTTCTGCGCCGCTGATCATGCTGTTTGCCCGAAAAATGGATCGCCGCACCTTATTATTATTGCTCTCCGCGACGGTGATCGTGGCCAACGGTATCGCCGTGATGGCGCAGTCATTCAACATTCTGCTGATCGGACGCATAATTCTGGGCATCGGTGTCGGTGGTTTCTGGTCATTTGCTATTCCTTCCGGGCGGCGGCTGGTGTCAGAGGAGCAGGGCGCCCGGGCCATTTCGCTGATCACTGCGGGCGTGGCGGTCGGCACGGTCGCAGGTGTACCGGCAGGCGCCTTTATCGGAGATCTGTTCGGCTGGCGCATGGCATTTATGCTTAACGCCGTGCTGGCGCTGGCGTTTTTCGTGCTGCAATGGCTGGCGCTGCCTTCGCTGCCGGCACAACACTCTATCGGCCTGCGTGCGATGCTCAGCGTCACGAAAGTCGCGGGGATCCGCTACGCGCTGATCATTGGCGTATTTATGGCGGGCGGCCATTTCGCGGCGTATACCTACCTCGAGCCGTGGCTGCGGTTTAGCCTGCATCTTTCAGCCAGCAATATTTCTTTGTTACTGATGGGCTACGGTGTGGCGGGGTTATTAGGCACGCTTACCACGGAAATTACTGTCCGTGAGCTCGGTGTAAAGAAAGCGTTTATGCTCAATATGCTGTTGCTCAGCGCCTCGGTGCTGGTGTTGTCGCTGTTCCCGGTGCCGCTGGCGCTGGCCTGTGCACTGGTGATCCTCTGGGGACTGGCGTTTGGTGCGCTGCCGGTGTGTCTGAATATCTGGACGTATCAGGCGTCGCCTGCGTTGTTTGAAACCGGCTCGGCGTTGCTGGTGTGTGTCTTCCAGACGTCGCTGGCGCTGGGCGCATTGTTCGGCGGGATCCTCGCTGACAGCGCGGGCGTCAGCAGTGCCTTCCTGCTCGGCGGTGTGCTGACATTGCTGGCGGGCATCACCATTTTCCTGTCCCGCCCGCAACCTGCGGTATTACACGCGGCGGGCAAATGATCGGTTTACGATCAGGAAATCTTTCCACATAAGACAATCCTCCTGCCGGAACCTGCATACAGCGGGTTCCGGCAGCATTCCCGCTCTAGGTTATTTCTTTTTCGTATTTGCGCATCCCGACAGGCTTTGAAACACTGAGCATCTTCAGCGATGCTGTTTCAACCTTTTAATTATTCACGGAAAGAGTAAAACCGTTATGCGCATAACACTAAAATTTTCAGTTCTGGCATTATCTCTGGTGGGCGCACTGGCGCTGAGTGCCTGTGATCAAAAATCGCAGGAAAACCACATTAAAGTGGGTATCAGCGCGGGTATCGATCAGCAGATGTGGGAAACCATCAAAAAGACTGCCAAAGACAAATATAACCTTGATGTGGAAGTCGTGACCTTCAACGATTTCGTGTTGCCAAACTCGGCGCTGAGCAGCGGTGACATTGATGTAAACTCGTTCCAGCACCGTCCCTATCTGGATAAGCAGATCAAAGAGCGTGGCTACAAGCTGGTGGAAGTGGGGAAAACCTTCGTCTATCCGATTGCAGGATACTCCCGCAAGATAAAATCCATTGATCAGCTCAGTGATAACGCGCAGGTTGCGGTGCCTAATGACCCGACTAACCTTGGCCGTTCGCTGTTATTGCTGCAAAAAGAAGGTTTGATCAAACTGAAAGAGGGCGTAGGTTTGCTGCCGACGTCTCTGGATATCATTGAAAATCCAAAGCATCTCAAAATTGTTGAGATCGAAGCGCCGCAACTGACACGCGCCATTGATGACGACAAAATTGAACTGGCGATCATCAATACCACTTATTCAGGACAGGTCGGGCTGACGCCGGGCAAAAATGGCCTGTTTGTCGAAGATAAAGATTCACCTTACGTGAATATCATCGTGGCACGTGAAGATAACAAAGACAGCCAGGCCGTGAAGGAGCTGGTTGAGGCTTATCAGACGGATGCGACAGTGAAAGCCGCGGACGCTATCTATCACGGGGATGCGGTGAAAGGCTGGTAATGCTGGCAGGATGGTAGAGTAATCATTGAATCCTGAGATTATAAAATCCCAGGATTCAATGTCTGATTCTGTTAGATATCGTTGAGCATCTGAGAACGCTGATTCATGTTATTGAACACGGCGCTTTTAACTCGGGCACAGATAAGTGTCTGCTTATCTTTTAATTCAAGCGCAAACATTTCTTTGGAGTCTTTGTTAATCAGCGAAGCATTGGTTTTATAAACTGCATATGCGTCGTTGAGCTGACTAAATTGTTGCTTATAAACATTGAAAGCTTGTTTATCCAGCGTCTGAAGTGCCCTGAACTCACTGTAGCAACGGGTATTCAGTGCTGACTGATCCTGCTCAGTGTTTTTAACTGTTGGCTGCGCGCATCCGCTTAAAAATGCGGCGGCAACAAACACAGACATCCACGCAAAAGGCTTATTCATTATGGCCGGTCCCTTGATCAGATTATTCTCAGTAATTTCCGACCACTATATTCAGAATTTTACATAATTGGAAATTATGATTGAGGATATCCATCCGCAACCAATGAATACTTCCAGTCACAAAAAATGCATGATTATTCAAAATAGAACCAGGCTGTCTTAATCAGCCCGTTTTCGACTTCAAACACGGCAATGCTGTTGACGGGGTTCTCATAAATTCCGTAGATCATTTCATGGTCAAATACTTTATTGCCCAGCACGGTTCGTGAGATCAGCTCAGCACGTAATGCGCTGTTGTTGAACCGGTGGTTTTTATAGAACGTTCTGAGTGCGTCTTTCCCCTCTAAGGAAGGCAACATATTGGGCATGCGATAGGCGATAAAGTCTTCGCTGTAGCAGGCGGAAAAGGCATCGAGATCGTGGTGGTTATAGGCCTGAAACTGTTTCTCTACCGGAATGCTGGCGTCCATGTATCATTGTTCTCGTGAATTATTATTTAATAATATCGAATATTAATTCATGTTTTGCTTTTTGGCAATCTGGCGAAAACAAAAAGGCCGCCGTGGCAGCCTTGAGGGATAAATTGATGGAGTGATCAGCACACGCCAAAATCGCCGTCTTCGTGATACAGATCCACGGTGTCGGCTTTTACTTCAATTTCAGTGGCAGAAAAGTCGTCCGTACGCGAGCACCACAGCGTGTCGCCTTCAACACGACGGACGATCATTTTCGGGCCGCCGGTTTTGGACTGAACAACATCTTGCGGTTTAAACATGCTTTATTCCTCGGTTATCTATTTTGTTGTGATTTATAGAAAAGTTACCCGCAGACCGCATAGCCCGGCCATCCTCGCGGATCACCGATCAGAAGCTATACTTAACGTTAATGTAATGCAAACCGGAGGAAAATATGACCATTCATAAGAAAGGACAGGCACACTGGGAAGGCGATATTAAACACGGTAAAGGTTACATCTCTTCTGAAAGCGGTGCCCTGAAGGAACAACCCTATGGATTCAACACCCGCTTTGAAGGTAAGCCAGGCACTAACCCGGAAGAACTGATTGGCGCGGCGCACTCAGCCTGCTTCTCCATGGCGCTCTCGCTGATGCTCGGCGAAGCGGGGCACACGCCGGAAAGCATCGATACTGTCGCAGATGTTTCACTCGATAAAGTGGATGGCGGCTTTGCGATCACCAAAATCGCGCTCGACAGCAAAGTGAAGTTGCCAGGCATCGATAAAGATAAATTCGATGAAATCATCAAAAAAGCCAAAGCTGGCTGCCCGGTTTCACAGGTTCTGAAAGCCGAGATTACGCTGACGTACCAGCTGGAAAACTGATGATTTAACAGAGGATGACGCGCTGAAAAAAGCCACGCGATGTTTGCGTGGCTTTTGCGTTGTTAGCCCATGATCAGCTTTTTAAACAGCAGCGCCTGAACATTTTGCCGCTGCGAAAGCAGCACATAGACAGAGATCAAATTTGCCGGTTCATCATAGGTATATATGATGCGATAACCGCTCAACGTACTGCATTCGCGATACTTGATAATCCCCAGCGCTGCAAGATCAGGTGAAACCGGGCAGGACAAAGGAAATACTTTCACTTTTGTTTCAAACTCATCTAATACAGCGTTGATGATCTTTAAAGGGTCGTTTCCCTGTAAGGTCTGGAACGAAGCGATTTCATCAATGGATAGCTTTACAGTTTGCAGGTACTCAATCGTAATTTTACTTTTCGTGGCAGACATAAATTGATCCCAATAATGAGCCGATGAGATGAGTGACTCATCAGTAGAGATCTGCTAACAACTGTTCCCTCGTCAATGTCCGGCCTTCAGCTTTATCATTTTCTGCCAGTGTCAGCAGCTTGAGTAAAGCGATGGTTTCATCCCTTTTTTGCCTGTCTTCATAGGATTCAATCACATAAGCCGGTTCACCATTCTGAGTGACCAGTATAGGTTGTGATAAATCAAGCGCAGCGGCATGCTTCTTCACGAAGCTGATGGTCTGTATTTGCATGTTTTACTGCTCCTGTCGAGGCTTCGGTCTAAATATAGGTCTTTTACAGACTGCTGACAAGGCGGAATTTCTCCGTCTCAGGCTATGCCAGCCGGATGCTGGATACCCTTAACCCTGATAGAAAAATGCGATCCCGGCTGTGCCCGAATTCTGACAAATGGCATTACATCAGCTATAGATACTGAGCGTTATCTGAAAAATTCGAATAATTTACCGGGGTCATCATGAAGGACGAAAGCGAAAAGACAGGCCTGATCGGGCTGGCCATTGGTGCGGCTGTTATGGGGTTAATTTCCAGCGGAACGATTATTAACCGGGAGAGCATCATTGATGAACTGCGGCGGCTCGGGCGTAAAAAAGGGGACGGTGTGGAAGATGAAATTTTCGTCAAAGCCGCTCAGCTGGTCGGTAAAGGGCAATGATTCACGCAAGCTGGCAAAAAAATACCCGTCAGGGGAGACGGGTATTGGATTTGCTACAAGGGGAATGTCTGAGTAATCTGTAGATTGCTACAGAAGACAAGATCATACCCTCTTTTTGTGAATAATTTGTGTAGGAGAAATCTGTTTCTCCCGGACGGTTATTTGCGGCCTAAAAGTAGCCCCAGAACCACGCCAATCGCACCGGCAGCAATCAATCCCGACAGCGGATTTTCTTTGATTTTATCCGCCACGTCAGAAACTGCTTCACTCGCCTGCGCGGAGTATTTGCGTGCAGCACCTTTAAGCTGATGTTTCGGAGAGTCAACAAAATCTCCAAATTGCTTTTGCGCTTCACCGGCAAACTGGTTAACCGTGTTTTCTACTTTATCTTCCACACGGCTAGGATCTTTATCAAAGTCTTGTGATGACATATCGTGCTCCTTTTTGGGTGGAATTTAAGTTTAGTCGAAAAGCCAGGCTATGCAGGGTTTGCCTGCGAAGGACTGATGGATATCAGATTTTTCTTGCCAGCAGCATCGCAAACCGCAACTTGTAACGGTCTCCGTTTTCGTCGCGTTTATGCAGTTCGCCGACATCTTCGTTGTATTTCACGATTTCCCAGCCGCGATAATAATCACGCAGTTCTGACGGCTTGAACGTGAACGGGAAGGGCAGCGGGCACGGATAATCCGGGCTGTCCATGGCAGCCACAATCAGGTTATAACCGCCCGTGTTGGTGGCCGCATGCATGTCTTCAATAATGCGCGGGATGCTGTCGCGTTGCAGAAACATCATGACCACGGTGGAAAAGATAAAATCATATTCACCGCTGAAACGGTGCGTGTTCAGATCAGCTTCGCTGATATTGATGTTATTCAGTGATTCCGCCGCGATAATATCATTCACTTTTGCGACGCTTATGGCGTTGTTATCCCAGCCCGTCACCTCAAACCCTTTCAGGTTCAGATACAGCGAGTTACGCCCGCTGCCACAGCCTAAATCCAGTGCTTTACACGGCCGGACATGCTGTGCGGCGTTGATGATTTCTGAGTGGGTACGGGTCAGGCCGTATTTTTCGCTGTAAAAATCTTCTGGTGCGGGTTGTTGAGTCATGCCCTGTTTCCTGTAAATGAATAGAATGTCAGCGATTATCCTCCAAAATGGCAACCGCGCCATTACTCTTAATGGTCACAGGCCTGAGCATCACGGCATTTTTTCACCACAATATGTTAGCGAAGATAATCAATTGAGATTTTTCCGTAAATAAAATTTCTGTTATCGTGGGGTTCATAACTGAAGCCTGCCCTGGAATTTCTTAATGCTTTTAACCCTCGTCTACCGCAGCCACATCAGTGACTCTGTCCTGCCTGCTTCTCTGGAAGAGATGGTGTCGCGAGCCAACATCGGGAATGAACGCAACAGTATTACCGGTATTCTGCTTTTTGACGGAATGCACTTTTTCCAGTTGCTGGAAGGGCCGGAAGAGGCCGTCGATGCTATTTATAATACGATTTGCAGCGATCAGCGGCATAATAATGTCGTTGTTCTCATGCGTGATTACGCGCCGTCGCGCCGCTTCGGTAATGTGGGGATGGAACTTTTTGACCTCAGGCACCATCACGAAGATGTTGTCCTTCAGGCCGTGCTGGATAAGGGGACGTCCAAATACCGGCTGACCTATGAAGACCGCGCGCTTCAATTTTTGTGCACCTTTGTACAGGCTCGTGAAAAGGAAAATTATCTCGAAATTCTTCCGGCGGATTCCTGGTCTTTTATCGCCGATGAGTCACTGAAACCTGAAGCAGGATTTATCTTTCCCGAGATGAAGGATTACAGCTTTACGTATCAGCCCATTGTTGATCCACTGAGTCGCGAGATTACCTCTTACGAAGCCCGTCTGTGCGGTCCAGGTGGCGGTTCTCCGATGGAGTACTTTTCTGCGCTTTCCAGAACAACCATTTATGAAGCTGACCTGAAAACCAAAAAGCTGGCTTTTGCACTGGCACAGAAGATGGGGATCAGCGACAAAACGCTGACAATCAAACTTTTGCCTATGACGTTAGTCCGGGTACCTGATGCTATCGGATTTTTAGTTCATGAGATTACTGCTCATGGTCTGGTTCCGGAGCAGATTGTCGTGGCAATCACCGAGAACGGCGTCGTGACACGCGAAGATAATTTCGTTACAGCGTTGCAACAGCTTAAAGCCTCAGGAATGCGACTGGCGATTGATGATTTCGGCGCAGGATCAGCGGGATTGTTGTTGCTGACTCAATGCCAGCCGGAAAAGATTATGATTGACCGCAATATGATTTGTGACATTCATACCAGCGGACCCAAACAGGCCATTGTTCAGGCCATTATCAGGTTTTGCTCTTCTTTGGAAATATCGGTTATCGCGACGGGTGTTGAAAAAGCAGAAGAATGGATGTGGCTCGATGCGGCAGGGGTGTGTAATTTCCAGGGCTCGCTGTTTGCTTCACCAAGGCTAAATGGAGCACCGGTTGTCGCGTGGCCGGAAGTTAAGCAGGAATATCTGTTAACAAACCGAAATCTTTAAATATCAAAAGTCCGATAAAAGATTTCAGTAAGATTAAATGAATCAGCCGGACAAATATAAAATATTTATCCGGCTGATTCGCAAAGTCTTAACGCTACGCAGGTGATATATTATACGACATCATCATCAGGAGTGCGGTATACGACGTATTCAAGTGCCTCTAAGTATACATCCTGTTTACCCGAATCACTTTCCTGCTCAATTTTTTGAATCAGGTAAAGAATAATATCTTTATGGGTTACCCGTTCTTTCCGATTTTTTAAATTATTATAAATACGGATGACAGTTTCATTTCCGACCAGAAGTTCCGGGTCTTCTGTCAGAATATAATCAGCTAATTTGACATGAGTATAAGACACATCTTGCATTTTGATACCCTCCGCACTTGCTGTTTATGAGTGAAGTCACGTTCGGTTTTCAAAAATGAACGTGAAATTATTAAATATAATAAATCTAATCAGCCGGGATCAGACGCCGGAATTTTCGGGTGTCATACCCACAACCATTTCCAGTGCACTACGCAGAATATCCAACTGCACCACATCGGATGTGCATTCAAGCTGTGTAATCAGGTGCAATATAATGGCTTTATTTGTCACTTTGCCTTGTTCGGCCAGAATGACGCGAATAGCGGCACCCAACACTTCGGTTTCACTCAAAAACAGTTCGCCCGCATTGTTGAAATAGTTATAAACATCTGAGTGATAAACAGAATCTGTCATCGTCTGGGATGGGTTTGAATTCATCGCATCGCCCTGATTTAGCGAATGATTCTTTGATGAATCAATGTCTTTTCTTGTCATCGGACGGCCCTTCAGCATTGAAAAAGTGTCGTACATTATCGACATCCCGCACTTCGTAGGTAATTCGCGCACGTTTATCAGCCAGATCATGGCGGATCTCATTAATAATCCGCTCGCAGGCACTTTTTCGATTTATGTTGTCAGCACTTGCAGCCATAAACTGTAATTGTGCGATGAGTCTGTCAGTCGATATCGGGTTCTTCGATTTAAGCAAGGAAATTACGGCCTCACCTATCAGCTTATCAGTCAGTCTTTCTTCATTACTTCTGTACATATTAGCAGCCTCTGAATATATGCCGGCCAAAGTTCTCGGGCAGATTAGCTTCAGGTTCAGAGTTGGTACTTTACGCCTGAGGGCATAAAATTTGGTAGGCTGTGAATTAATCAAGCCCGCATAATATGTCGAACTGAAATGCTATGAAGCCAATCTTTGCACTATGATCTTAATCAGGGTGGATCATGAATCTCGTTCAAGTACCAGACGGATAAGCTTCATATAATGCTTTTCCTCTTCTTCACTTCCAGCCGCTTCAACACGATTTAAAAGTTTTGAACATAAAGCTTTGCGATTGAGGTTCTTTCCCGCCTCAAGAATTTCAACAACAACGCGCCCCATTGTTTCCTCTTCAGAAAAGACCTGACTGTATAAGGAATGAGACGTGTCCGGGGCCATTCCGTTGTGTCTGTTCTGACGCATAATTAACCCTTATGTTAATAGATGTGTGAGTAATGATTGCCTGTGTGACTATAAAGTTATACAAGATATAGAAAGTTGTACAGGTATTTTTAGAAAAAAAAAAGCTAGCAATGCCTGAGACTCAGAATTTTCCGATCTCAGGCGGGGGACGATCGCCCAAGGTGGTTTTATGTCAGCTGAACGATGGGCCGCTGACTGTGCGCGGGTTGGTCTGCCGGTAAAGGTAACTGCCCGTGCCATGGAGCGGATCGCCCTCAAAACCCACTTTCTGCATGCCGATTTTTTCCAGAACGCGCTGTGAAGCCAGATGATTTTCACGTACGGTAGCCGAAATCCGCGGTATGCCCAGTTTCTCAAAACCGGTGCTGAGCGCTGTGCTGGCAAACTCCGTTGCCAGTCCTTTTCCCCACGCTGTTGTCGCAAAGCGATAGCCAAGAAACACACGGTGATTTTCGTAGCCTTCACGGATACCCAGCCCGCCGAAACCGATAATCTGATCCGGTTGATGATTGTGCGCAATGGCCCAGTGCCCGTAACCATTATCCGGCCATTCCCTCAGCCAGCTGTTCAGTTTTTCCTGTGCTGCCGCGATGTCCGGCAATGGCCCGCGCGGGTTAAAAAGATTGGTTTGCGGATCGCCGTAAATAGCAAAAAACGTGGGAATATCCTCAGCCGTAACAGGCCGGAGCAGCAACCGTGATGTCTCGATGATCATAATGAATGTTTCCTCCCGTGAGCTGAGTTAAATCTTAGCTTGGGCGGGGAACTCCGCCAGCCGGCTTTGCAGAAAATCAATAAAGCTTCGCACCTTTTCAGGCACGTGACGGGTGTTAGGATACAGCGCGAAAATGCCCTGTGGCGGAAAACGGTGACCGGGCAGCACATGGCATAAACGCTGTGCGTCGATTTCCGGCTGCACCAGCCAGTCCGGCAACAGCACGACGCCTGCACCTGCCAGCGCAAAGGCTAACAACGCCGAGGCGCTGTCGGCCACAATGGCGGGCGGCGTCGTCACGCGAAACGGGTTTTGCTTTCCCTGAGCATCAGTGACCGGCCAGCTCATAGGTAACGGCAGACGGCTGTGAGCGATCCACCGGCTTGCGGCCAACTGGTCCGGCGTAGTGATGTTTCCGTGTTCGCGCAAAAAGGCCGGAGATGCCACCGGCAGTATACCGAAACGCCCGAGTGCGGCGGCGTGATGACTAGAATCAGTCAACTGGCCGAGACGGATCGCCAGATCAAAACGTCCGGCGATCAGGTCGTCGTGATGTGAAGAGGCGACGTGCTGAATGCGCAGTTGCGGATGCAGTGCAGAAAACGCCGCCAGCGCCGGAACCACCACGCGCGCGCCGTATTCCGGGGTACTGGTGATCCGCAACTGACCGCTCAGGCCAGCGTGATCACGACGCACGTCGTCGAGCACCGCTTCGGCTTCCTGCAATAAATCCTGACAGCGTTGATAAAAGCGTTCGCCTGATTCCGTCAGTGCCAGCCGCCGGGTACTTCGGGTCAGCAGTGCGACGCCAGTTTCACTTTCCAGTTGCTTCACATTAAAACTCACTACCGCTTTGGTCAGCCCGAGGGAGACTGCTCCGCCGGTAAAACTGCCTGCGTTAACCACCGCGACGAAAATCTCCAGCCGCTGTAAATTCAGCATCCTGTGCGTCCTTACTGTCAAAATAATTTTGACAGTGTAACTGCACCGCGTCCGTTTATCCGTAAGAACTTCTCCGTTACATTGCCCGCCTTTACCCATTGTGGATACGTAAGAATGAGTCACAGGGCGCGGGTTGCCGCAGTGTATTTGCTCGGTTTTTTCGTTGATCTGATCAACATGTTTATCGCCAATGTGGCGTATCCCGGCATTGCACGGGAATTTCAGGCACCGGTCAGCGCGCTGGCGTGGGTCAGTACCGGATATATTCTGGGGCTGACACTGGTTATTCCGCTCAGCCGCTGGCTGGCGGGGCGTTTCGGTGCGCGGCGGGTGTTTATCCTCTCGCTGACGATTTTTATGCTTGCCTCACTCGCTGCAGCGGGCGCCGCAAGCCTGACCACGCTGATTGGCTGGCGGGTTTTGCAGGGGCTTGGCGGCGGATTGCTGATCCCGCTCGGGCAGACGCTGACTTATGCACTGTACCGCAGCCATGAACGCGCCCGGCTGTCTGCGGTGATCATGCTGGTCGGGCTGCTGGCACCGGCGCTGTCTCCGGCTCTCGGCGGCATTATCGTGGACAGTTTTAGCTGGCGCTGGGTGTTTATTGCCAGCCTGCCGCTGTCGTCTCTGGCCTGGGTTCTGGCACTGTGCTGGCTGCCGCAAACGCCACGTGAACCGGCAGGGAGGTTCGATCTGAAAGGATTTGCGCTGCTGAATGGCGGGCTGGCGCTGGTGCTATGGGGGCTGACATCTCTGGGCGAAAACAATGAATGGCTGAGCGGCAGCGCATTATTCGTGGCTGGTGCAGGGCTGATGACGATGTTTGTACGGGGATCGCGAAAACACCCTGAGCCGCTGCTGGATCTGACGCTGATAAAAGATCCGTTATTGCGCACCGGCATGCTGATTTATCAGTGTATTCCCGGTGTGTTTACCGGCGTCAGCCTGATTGCCATGCTGTATCTGCAGAATGAACACCACTTCTCGGCGGCGCAGTCGGGCGGGCTGATGTTGCCGTGGTCGCTGGCGTCATTTGCTGCCATCAGTTTTACCGGCAAAATGTTTAACCGGCTCGGGCCGCGGGCGTTATTTATTCCGGGCTGTCTGATTCAGGGCGCGGGTATTGGTTTGCTGGCGCTGCTCAGTGTGTTTCCCGCAGCGCCGTGGCTGGCAATCGCGGCGTTCACTTTGATGGGGGCTGGCAGCAGTCTGTGCAGCAGTACGGCGCAAAGCGCTGCGTTTTTACATATCCGTACTGAACAACTGGCTGACGCCAGCGCCCTGTGGAACATCAACCGCCAGCTGAGTTTTTGTCTTGGCGTGACGCTGGTCAGCGTGATGCTGAGTGCCTGGCAGCTTTCTGTTCCGGCATTCGCCTATCCGCTGAGTTTCACCGTTGCGGCGTCCAGCGTCATTATTCCCATCATGTTGTGTCTGCGGTTACCGGGGCACGCCATTATTCAGGAACGGCTTCTACAGGAACACCAACAGGAAAAGTTATGAATCGTTTTGTGAAAGAAGTGTTTGATGCGCATGGGTTAATTCAGCGCTGGTTCTCAGACTCCGCTGCACCTGGGCAGGTTTGTGATGAACTGCTGGCGCGGTTTAGTCCGGCTTATTCGATGGTAACGATCACCGGCCACCGGCTGGATCATCCGGCATTGTGTGCTTTTTTCAGGGCACAGCGGGGCGCGAAAAGCGGGCTGAAGATTGAGGTCGAAAAGCCGGTGGTGATTGCTGAAAGTGAAAAAGGCGCGGTAGTCGCGTATCAGGAACGCCAGCAGTTGCCCGGCCAGCCGGAAACACTGCGTTATTCGACGGTGTTATTTGTGGTAGATGCAGAAGGGAAAATTCTGTGGCGTCATTTGCATGAAACGCCCGCTGCCTGATCGCCTATAAAAAAACGGCCTTCCGTGAGGAAAGCCGTTTGAGTCTGCAAAAGTGATTACTTCGTCAGGGTTTTTCTGACTTCGCTGACGTCTTTCGCCGTCACTGCCGGTGCGTTGTTGCCCCAACCCTGACGGATAAAGGTCGACAATTGCGCCGCTTCTTCGTCCGTCAGACGGCTGGCAAAGCCCGGCATCACCAGCGTTGACGGCGCCCGTGCCGTTGACGGTTGCTGCGCGCCCGCCAGAATGGTGTGGATCAGCCCGGTCGGATCTTTCGCGTTCACAATCGTTGCCTGATCCAGTTGCGGGAAAACGCCCGGTGCGCCTTTGCCGGTGACAAAGTGACAGGCGCCGCAGTTATCCAGATACAAACGCTCGCCTTCGCTGAGGTTTTTCGCCGCCGTCAGTCTGGCTTCGGTCGCGCTGGCTTTTTGCGTGTTCTCTGCCGGAACCGGCGGGTTACCGCCCAGGAATTTGATGTAGGCCGCGATGGCTTTGAGGTCGTCATCGGTCATGTGTGCGGTACTGTTTTCCACCACAGACGTCATTTCGCCGCCAACTGCTGCTTTGTCATTACGCCCTTTGCCCAGATAATCGGCAATTTCCTGCTCGTTCCAGTGCGCCACGCCGCGCAGGGAAGGGACGTCCCAGTTATTCAGGCTACCGCCCGCCAGGAAATCAGAGTCGCTGCTGTCCAGCGCCTTTTCATTCATGCCGAAACCGCGGGGAGTATGGCAACTGCCGCAGTGCCCGAGACTTTCCACCAGATACGCACCCCGGTTTACCTGCTCAGAAGCGCCGCCGATTGGCTGGAAAGGTTTGTCAGACGCGAATGCCCAGTTCCAGAAACGCATGCCCCAGCGCTGGCTGAACGGGAAACTCAGATCGGTTTCAGGCGGTTGTTCTGCGCTCGGTTTTACGCCCTGCATAAAGTAAACGTAGAGCGCGTGCATGTCCTGATCGTTGATTTTAGCGTAATCCGGATAAGGCATCGCCGGATACAAACGGGTGCCGTCCGGCAGAACGCCTTTGCGCACCGCATCCGAGAATTGTGCTTCGCTATAACCGCCAATACCGTGGTCTTTATCCGGTGTAATGTTGGTGGAATAAATGGTGCCCAGATTGGAGTTGATCGCCAGCCCGCCGGAAAACGCCGGTTTCCCCGCCACCGTATGACAGGCGCCGCAGTCGCCCAGACGCGCCACATATTCGCCCTGTTTGATCAGCGCTGCGTTATCGGGTTGCGGGGAAGTTGCAGCCTGCGCATTCGCCATAAAACCCGCACCCAGCAGCAAGGCGTTAGCGATAAATAAACTTTTGAGTTTCATCCTGTTCATCTCCGCTTATGCCTGAACCAGTGGACCAGGGTTTTTCAGGTACTGATCTTTAATCGCCTGCGCCGCCATCAGGGTGATCGCGCCGATGGTGTCCGTCGGGTTAGCCTGGAAGTTTTGCGGGAAAGCGTTACCGCCCGGCACAAATACGTTATGCACATCCCAGCTTTGCAGGAACTTGTTCAGCGCCGAGGTTTTCGGGTTATCGCCCATCACCGCGCCGCCCACGTTGTGGGTAGAGACGTATTTGGTCAGGTCAAAGTGCGCGTCCATCGGCAGGAAGCTTTCGCTGTAACTGTCCGGGTTCAGCTCTTTGGTGATATTGCCCACGATGCCTTTCAGGTATTGCTGCAATTTGAGTTCGTTCTGTTTCCAGTCGAAAGTCATGCGCAGCAGCGGATAGCCATATTCATCTTTGTAATTCGGATCCAGATCCAGATAAATATCGCGGTAAGACTGGCAGGTGGTGGTGATGCTGATTTTCATCGAATGGCCGTACCATTCTTCCATGCCTTCTTTCCAGCCGGTGCCCCACGCAGGCGTGCCTTTTGGCAGCGAGGTGCTGATTGGCGTGCCGGTGGCCTGCGAACTGTGAATTTTCGCACCGCCGATAAAGCCAAGGGAAGGGCCGTCGAAGTTGCCCGGAGAGATATCGTTGAACATCTGGCCGGTGGCGCCTGCGGTGGCAAACGGATTGAAGTTTTTGTCTTTGAAGAACAGCGTCGAACCGCCGTTACTGAGGAACGCATAGTTGCGGCCAATCACGCCTTCTTCGGTGATCGGATTGTAAGGCTTGCCGATCCCGGACAGCAGCATCAGCCGCACGTTGCAGAACTGGAAGCTGCTCAGTACCACGATTTTCGCTGGCTGGAAGCACTCGTTGCCGTCTGCATCCATGTAGATCACGCCTTTGGCGGTTTTCTTATCATCATGCAGTTCGACTTTCAGCACATTGGCATGCACTTCATAAGAGAAGTTATCCATGCGTTTCAGCGCGTCCATCACCGCCGTTTGCGGCGACGCTTTCGAGTAGTTCAGGCACGGGTATTTACTGCAATAACCGCAGTAGTTACACGGCGCGATCTGGTTACCGTACGGGTTAGTCCAGGCGCGGGACACGCAGGCTGACGGGTTCGGGAACGGGTGGTAGCCCATTTTTTTGGTGACTTCAGCAAACATGCTGCTGTTGAGCGTGTCTTCCAGCGCAGGCAGCGGATACGGCTCGGAACGTGGCCCTTCGAACGGATCCCCGCCTTCCATAATCTGACCGCGCAGGTTACCGGTTTTGCCGGACTGACCGCAGATATGCTCAAACTTAGTGTAATACGGCTCAATTTCATCCCAGGAGAAAGGGAAATCCATGATCCGCATGTCTTCCTGCAGGATGCCTGGTTTGTAGGCTTCGTCAGCGTAAGTTTTGAGTTTTAAATCGGTCGGCGTCGGGCGAATCAATACCGCCGTCCAGTGCAGACCGGAACCCCCCACGCCGGTACCCGGCGCGAATGCACCCCATTTACGGGTTGGCAGGGCGGTTTCACTCATGTTGTAACGCACGGTGACAGCGGCTTCAGCCGGCGTCGCCATGACTTTATTGCGTACCGCGTAGGCATATTCGTCCGCCGGTTTCGGGTAAGCAAATTCTTCGTAGCCGCGATCGCCGCCACGTTCGAGCGCACGAACGGTCAGGCCCGCCATCGCCAGCTCGATACTCATCAGCGAGCCAGCCCAGCCGAGGCCGACAACAACGACGTCGACTTCTGGTTTAGTTACTTTTGCCATCTTTAATCCTGTCAGTTATCAGAAAACGGTAATAGGGCGAGGCACTCAGGCACGCGCGCCCTGCAGGCTCACAGGCCCCAGCGGATACGGGACATTGTGCTGCTTAACCCACTCAGTGAAACTGGCGCGTGCGCCGGGGAAGCCGATGGCAATCCACGCCTTCATCCCTTTGTTCCCGCCGTAGATCGGGTCTGCCAGATAGCCGTGTTTGGTGTCTGAAAGCAGTTCGCTGAAGAATTGCGAGGCGACAAGATTTTCTTCGCCCGCATCGGCAAATTTGATGCCGTTTTTCTGCAACTGCGTCAGCACATTGTCTTTGTCCTGATCGGCCAGTTCATGGAAGGCTTTCTGATGATTTTGCTGACACCAGGCGTTCGCAATACGAATGCCGGTTTTGTAGATTTGCTGCGGACGGAACGGGATCTGATACCCCATTGTCGCCGGAGCATGCACGTTGAACGGGCCCTGCATATAGATTTCTTCGCCGAAATCGCCGTGCATTTGCTGATCGATAAAAATCGGCACATTGGTTTCGAGTGCGCCCGGTGCTTTGCCTTTGCCACCCGCAGGGATCAGGCGGTCAGCGGCGGCCATAATAAACTGCCACTCATCGGCGCTGAAAAATATCGGCTTATATTCGAGTAAATCCGGGGCAGCCATTTCTGCAGCTTGTGCCGCTGACAGCCCTTTCATCATGATGGTCCCGACAGGCAAAGCCATCAGCGACCCAAGTAAAAACTTGCGACGGGTTGTTTTTTTTTGAAGGAGCATAGAATTACGACTCTCACATGCCTGATGTTAAGTTTGGGTTAATTATTATTATTTTTTGGGTACAAATCGATAATATCACCGCTACATCTAAAATAAATGAATAAATTCCCCATGAACTATAAGGCGGGAAATGCATTAAGGAGTTCCACGGGTTTAATTTGATTTAAAGTATCATTAAATCAATGAGATATTGATTGTTTTTATTGTGAATGGCTAAGGGGGAAATAGCATTGTTTATCAAAGTATTCTTCATGATTTTGTGGGTTGAATTTAGATCAATATAATTCCGCACGGAAAGTTTCTGTTATTTGTTGTTATGAATGTTAGCTAACATTTTTAACAAATAAGAATGAGTTTCAATTGTCTGGGTTATTTATAACCGGGAAAAATATAAAGTTGAATTAATTACGCGGACAACTCACTCCCCTGCGAAGGGGAGGGTTGGGGGTGGAGTATTATGTTTAAAACAAAAGCTGAAGTGTGCAAGGCGCTAAGCTGATTCCCGAATAACCAGTTTGTAACCCATATCAACAATAGGTTCCTCAACCGCGATGCCTTCAATTTTATCCGCCAGCATATCTGCCGCGCGGATGCCTAAATCCCATTTTTCGACGCTGACGGTGGTAATGGCAGGGCGGTTATGGGCGGCAAAATTCAGGTCCGCGAAACCGATCACCGAGAAATCATCCGGCACGCGTAAACCCTGCGATTCGGCTTCCATGATTGCGCCCTGCGCCAGGGTGTCGGAGCTGCAAATGATGGCGTCAAAGCGGTGATCGCTGGCGAGCAGTTGGCGCAATGCCTGGCGTCCGACTTCCATATTAGCCGGACGGGAAACAATCACTTCTTTAATGTCGTGCTCAGGAATGGCCCGCAACACGCTGATTGCCCCGTTTTTACGCACCATTGCGCGGCGATCGGAAGCACAGATAAAGCCAAAACGCCTGAAGCCTTTGCCGAGGAAATAGTCACCGATGGCATTGCCGACTTTTTCGTGCGAGAAGCCAATCAGCATGTCAATCGGTGTGGGCGTTAAATCCCAGATTTCTACTACCGGGATATTGGCGTTAAGAATGATTCTTTTCAGTTCCGACGTGTGATGAATGCCGGTCAGCACAATCCCGTCCGGTCGACGCGAAAGCAGGGTGGCGACAATATCGGTTTCATCTTCCGGCTCATAGCCGACAATACACAACAGCATGTGATAACCCCGTGCCGCCAGTTGGTCGCTGATGGCCTGCACGGTATCAACAAACATATTGTTGTTAATCTGCGGCACGACGACGGCAATGAGTTTCGTGCGGCTGGTCGCCAGACCACCGGCCAGCATATTGGGGATGTAACCGGTACTTCTCACGGCTTCCATCACGCGGGCAATGGTCGCCGGGCGCACGACTTTGGGATTGTTTAAGGCGCGGCTGACCGTCATGGGTGAAAGGCTGGCGGCCTGAGCAACATCTTCGAGCGTAGCCGTACGGGAACGGCCTTTCTGAGCATTTATTTTATTATTCAAAGCGTTGACCACTGAATTATGGCGTCAAAATAGTAATGTTTGCGCAATCATTGCCAGTTTCTCATATTGTCCCCTGCTTGGGTAAGTGTAAATGTTAACTTCTTGTTGCGTGGCCGTGCGTCTTTATCTTATTTATCCTCGCGAGTTATTTACCCAAAACGTGAAGGGAGTCATAAGGGATGGTCAAGGAGAGACAATTTCTATAAGTTCCGAATTATCGCGCCCTGAAGTGATGCCGTATACTGCTTTCAGGCAGAGACGATTCGTTATCTTCAATTTATTTGCTCTGAATACATTCTCGCAGGTGAAGGAAAAACCGTTGCCTGAGCTGCAATTTATCGGGATATGAGGGTTTTATCATGGAAAAGAAAGTCATTTATTTGTTTTGCTCCGCCGGAATGTCAACCTCGTTACTGGTTTCTAAAATGAAGGTTCAGGCTGAGAAGTATGAGGTCCCGGTCATTATCGAAGCATTTCCTGAAACACTGGCTGCAGAGAAAGGTGCGGCAGCCGATGTCGTTCTGCTTGGGCCGCAAATTGCCTATATGCTGGATGAAATTAAAAAAGTCTTGCCGGGTAAACCAGTTGAAGTGATCGATTCTGGCCTGTACGGCAAAATTGACGGGTTAGGTGTTCTGAAAGCAGCCGTTGCTGCGATCAAAAAAGCAGCAGCGCAGTGATCTTACGTTTTTCCTTATTTTAAAATTGAACGTCTTTATATTGAAATTTTTAAGTCAAAGAGAACTCCAGTCAAAGAGCGAATTTCTTCCCCTGGCCGCCAGATGGCGGCATTAAAGGAAAATACCAATGAGCAAAGCCATTGATTCACTTGAAAAGATACTTCTTCCTTTTGCCGTTAAAATAGGTAAACAACCGCATATTAATGCCATTAAAAATGGCTTCATAAAACTCATGCCGCTGACCCTCGCGGGTGCCATGTTCGTTTTAATTAATAACGTATTCCTGAACTTTGGTGCGGGTTCTTTCTTTTATTCTTTAGGCGTGCGCTTAGACCCGTCAACTATCGATACGCTGGCCGGTCTGAAAACCATCGGTATTAATGTTTATAACGGTACGCTCGGTATTATGTCGCTGATGGCGCCATTCTTTATTGGCATGGCATTAGCGGAAGAACGTAAAGTTGATTCCCTCTCCGCCGGTTTATTAGCCGTTGCAGCCTTTATGACCGTGACGCCATACAGCGTCGGTGAAGCTTATGCGGTGGGCGCAAACTGGTTAGGTGGCGCGAATATTATTTCCGGTATGGTAATAGGTCTGGTTGTCGCAGAAATGTTCACCTTTGTGATTCGCCGCAATTGGGTCATTACCTTGCCGGTGAGTGTGCCGTCTTCGGTTTCCCGATCCTTCTCCGCGTTAATTCCGGGCTTTATTATTCTGTTTATCTTCGGGGTTATTTCCTGGTTACTCGGATTATATGGCCACAACTTCCACCAGATTATTATGGATTCAATTTCCAAACCTCTGGCGGCAATGGGCAGCGTGGTTGGCTGGGCGTACGTGATTTTCAACTCACTGCTGTGGTTCTTTGGTGTACACGGATCTCTGGCGCTGACCGCGCTCGACAACGGCATCATGACCCCGTGGGCGCTTGAAAATATCGCGCTGTACACCGAATACGGTTCCGTGAGTGCCGCGATTGATGCAGGGAAAACCTTCCACTTCTGGGCCAAACCGATGCTGGATTCCTACATCATGCTGGGCGGTTCCGGTGCAACCCTCGGGCTTATCATCGCCATCTTTATCGCCTCACGCCGTGCCGATCATCGTCAGGTGGCAAAGCTGGCACTGCCGTCAGGTATCTTCCAGATTAACGAGCCCATCCTGTTTGGTCTGCCGATTATCATGAACCCGGTGATGTTTATCCCCTTCGTGCTGGTTCAGCCGATTCTGGCCGCCATCACGATCGCCGCGTACAGCATGGGTATCATTCCTCCGGTCACTAACCTGGCGCCGTGGACCATGCCGACCGGGCTTGGCGCTTTCTTTAACAGTAACGGCAGCATCGCGGCACTGCTCGTCGCATTGTTCAATCTCGGTATTGCCACGCTGGTGTACATGCCATTCGTGATCTTGTCTAACAAGGCGCAGGCGATTATTGAAGAAGAAGAAAGCGAAGAAGACATTGCCGCTTCACTGAAATTTTAATCTGAACGGAGGGCGGGCAGAGGCCATCTTCCCGCCGTTATCCGGCCAATCATGGAGAGACAGAGATGATGGATTTAGACAGCATTGTTGAAACTGAAAGCGAAATGCAGGATCTCGAAGAAGTGGTGATGGGGTTGATCATCAACTCCGGACAAGCACGCAGCCTGGCTTACGCGGCGCTCAAAAAAGCCAAAGAAGGTGATTTTGAGCAGGCGCGTTCGGTGATGGCGCAGTCAAAAATGGCGCTGAATGAAGCGCATCTGGTGCAGACTAAACTGATTGAAGGCGATCAGGGCGAAGGAAAAACCAAAGTCAGCCTGGTGCTGGTGCATGCACAAGATCACCTGATGACGTCAATGTTGGCCCGCGAACTGATTGCGGAACTCATTGAGCTTCATGAAAAAATAAAATAACGTAGGGAGCCATAATGCAGCCACCGGTACTGAGCATGGAAATCAAGACAGCGCGCGAAAATCAACTCTTCGACGGTCAGAATTTCCACATGTTCATCTACAACAAAGTAGAAAGCATTTCCGGACTGCATGAACATGATTACTACGAATTTACAGTGGTGCTGACCGGCCGGTATTACCAGAACGTCAATGGTAAACGGGTGTTGTTAGAACGCGGCGATTTTGTCTTTATCCCTCTGGGTTCCCATCACCAAAGTTTCTATGAATTCGGTGCGACGCGGATATTAAATGTCGGGATCAGCAAAGCGTTCTTCGAGCAACACTATTTATCTTTACTGCCATCCCGTTTTGTGGCGTCACAGGTTTATCAGATCAAGACTGAATTTCTGGCTTATATAGAATCTGTGATCGCTTCTCTTAATTTCAGGAACGGGGAATTTAATGAGTTTCTGGAAATGGTGACGTTTTATATTGTGAACCGTTTACGCCATCACAGAGAATCAGAAATCACGACAGATGCGCCAGGCTGGCTTAAAAATACCATCGAAAAGATGCACGACAAAGCACAGTTTAGTGACAAAGCATTAACGAATATGGTGGCCCTTTCCGGCAAATCACAGGAATATCTCAGCCGTGCCACGCAGCGACATTATGGCAAAACACCGATGCAGATTATTAATGAAATCCGTATTGATTTTGCCAAAAAACAGCTGGAGATCACCAATTATTCGGTCACGGACATCGCGTTTGAATCCGGTTACAGCAGCCCGAGTATGTTTATTAAAAACTTTAAAAAGCTAACTTCTTTTACCCCCAATCATTACCGAAAGAAGTTATGCAGTATTAATTAAACCGAATCATTTATTTCTCTGTTTAAATTTGCAGTGCATTATTATTGCACGGGAGTTCCTATGCGTAAAAAACTGAAAGTCGTCACAATTGGTGGCGGAAGTAGTTATACCCCGGAATTACTGGAAGGCTTTATTAAACGCTACGATGAATTGCCTATTACCGAGTTATGGCTGGTCGATGTGGAAGCCGGAAAAGAGAAACAGGATATTATTTTCAATCTTTGCCAGCGTATGGTGGAACGTGCAGGTGTGCCGATTGTAATGCATAAAACGCTGGATCGCCGCGAAGCCTTGGTGGATGCCGATTTTGTCACCACGCAACTGCGTGTTGGCCAGCTCAAAGCACGCGAACTGGACGAACGTATTCCGCTCAGCCACGGTTATCTCGGGCAGGAAACCAACGGCGCTGGTGGCTTGTTCAAAGGCTTGCGTACCATTCCGGTGATTTTTGACATCATTAAAGATGTCGAAGAGATCTGCCCGGACGCCTGGGTGATTAACTTCACCAACCCGGCCGGAATGGTAACGGAAGCGGTATTCCGGCACACCAGATTCAAGAAATTCATCGGCGTGTGTAACATCCCGGTTGGCATGAAAATGTTCATTCAGGATGTGCTGCAACTGACCCCGCAGGACGATTTATCCATCGACCTGTTTGGCCTGAACCACATGGTGTTCATTAAAGATGTTCTGGTCAACGGCGAATCACGTTTCGCCGAACTGCTCGACGGCGTCGCGTCCGGCACGCTGACCGCCGGTTCGGTGAAAAACATCTTTGATTTACCGTTCAGCGAAGGCCTGATCCGCTCCCTGAATTTGCTGCCGTGTTCTTATCTGCTGTATTACTTTAAGCAGAAAGAGATGCTGGCGATTGAGATGGGGGAATTCTACAAAGGCGGTGCACGCGCCACGGTGGTACAGAAGGTTGAAAAGCAGCTGTTCGATCTGTACAAAAACCCTGATCTGAACGTCAAACCGAAAGAACTGGAATTGCGCGGCGGGGCCTATTATTCCGATGCCGCCTGCGAAGTGATCAGCGCAATTTACAACGACAAACAAACCGAGCAGTACGTCAATTTCCCGCATAACGGCCATATTGATAACATCCCGTCTGACTGGGCGGTGGAAATGACGTGCACCATCGGGCGTGACGGCGCAAAACCACACCCGCGTATCACGCATTTCGACGAAAAAGTGCTTGGCCTGATATACACCATCAAAGGCTTTGAGATTGCCGCCAGCAATGCCGCACTGAGCGGTGAATTCAATGATGTTCTGCTGGCGATGAACCTCAGCCCGCTGATCCATTCCGATAAAGATGCTGAGATACTGGCGCGCGAAATGTTGCTGGCACATGAAAAACTACTGCCAAATTTTGCTAACACCATTGCTGCGCTGAAATAAACCCACGGCCTTCCCTGAAAAGGGAAGGCGTTCAACCGGGACATTTATGGATAAATTACTGATAGTGAACGCCGATGATTTCGGGCTTTGTAAAGCGCAAAACTACGGGATCATTGACGCATTCAACCACGGTGTGGTGCGGTCGACGACGGCGATGGTGAATATGGCCGCTGCAGAACATGCCGCGGTGCTCAGCAAAGAAAATCCTGATCTTGCCGTCGGCATGCATTTCGTGCTGACGCTCGGACGTCCCTTGTCATCCATGCCGGGGCTGGCCCGCGACGGTGAACTGGGAAAATGGATTTGGGAAATGGCAGAGCAGGGCACGTTACCGCTTGATGAAATCGCGCAGGAACTGCAATGCCAGTTCGGGCGTTTTGTGTCTCTGTTTGGCCGTTTGCCGACACATCTCGACAGTCATCATCATGTGCATATGTTCCCGCAGATTTTCCCGATCGTGGAAGCGTTCGCGAAAGATCAGGGCATTCCTGTACGCATCGATCGTGACGAGATCCGCCGGGGCAACATTGCGCTGTGTGGCGCGAAGAGTACCGACGGTTTCGACAGCAGTTTCTACGGAGAGACGGTTTCAGAAGCCCTGTTTGTGCAAACGCTGGACAACGCCACGCAGCGCGGTGACCGCTCGGTGGAAATCATGACCCATCCGGCGTTTATCGATAACACCCTTCTGGCGAGCAAATATTGCTATCCGCGCCTGGCGGAGCTGGATGTACTGACGTCGGCCTCGCTCAAAACTGCGATAACTGAACGCGGATTCCGGCTGGGATCGTTTAAGGATTTATAAGCTGTAATACGTAAAGCCCGCCGCTGGCATGACGCCTGCGGCGGGCTTTTTATTGGCGTCAGCCCGGCCCCTCACTTCCTGCCGCCAGCAGCGGTACCAGAATGTCGCTAACGGGCGTAGGAATACCCCGCGCGAGACCGTAACGCTGTATGACACCGTTGCGTATATCCCATTCCAGCGGGCGGTTAGCCTGGCGGTCGGCGAGAATAGAAGTGCCCAGGTCCGCGGGCGCACGATGAAAACCGTCAACGATCTCTTGCGGAACGTTATCGCTGAGTACCGCACCTTCCGCACGCGCGACAGTCAGACACTCACGCAGATAAGCCAGTGCCAGTTGCGTGATATCCCCGCGTGAGAACATTCCGGCACGGCGGTTAGAGAGAACCATCAGACCCGCGACCGCATTTTGCAGCAATTTGCGCCATGCGATCGTGAGGAAATCGGATGACAATTCAACCGTACAACGTGTGCCGCTGAGCGCATCAGCGATCCGTTTTGCCTGCGGCACATCCGGCAGCGTAAGACGCGGTTTTGCGCGCAGCCGGACAGAGGCATCCGGCTCACGTTGTGCTGGAAACCAAACAACGGAAGGCAGTACTGTTGCTCCGTTGACGTAGGGTTCCAGCGAGGTTTTCTGTTCGACGCCGTTTTGCAGTGCACAGACAACGGTATTTTTATCGCACAATGCGGTAAGCCAGCCGGCGCTGTCAGCCACCTGTGTGGTTTTCACCGCAACAAAAACCAGATCACACGGAGAGTGGACCTTCGACGGATTGATTAATACCGGGCCTGGCACCACCACCTCGCCGTCATCATGACGCAGAATTAATTGCGGATGCGCAGTGCGCCCGCAAAGCAGCGGCGTGCGGTTAACTTCATGCAGTGCTGCAGCGATGGTCGTACCAATCGCACCGGGACCTATCAGAGCAATAGCAGGGCGGTCAGACATCTCGAGTTCTCCTGATTTGATTAACCTATCAACAGTGTGCCGGTAGCAATTACCGCACACGCCAGCATTTTTCTCAGTGTCAGTGTTTCACCAAGAAACAGATAACCCAGAACGGCGGCAAACAGCACACTGGTTTCGCGCAGCGCGGAGACGGCGCCCATGGGTGCGGCCACCATGGCATAAATGATCATGCCGTAAGCCAGCAGCGACACCACACCCCCTGCCGCCGCACTGAGTAAACCGGGCCGCCAGCGCAGTAAACTTTTCGTGTCGCGCAGGGCAATATAAAGCGCTGGCATCAGTACTCCCCATAACATGCTCATCCACACGGTATAGGAAAACGAATTGCCGGAGACACGCACGCCAATACCATCCACTACGCTGTATGCCGCGATAAAAGCGCCGGTGGCCAGGGGATATTTCAGGCCCGGTATCGCCAGTTTACGGCTTCTCATGGCAAGCATCAGAATACCGCCAGAAATTAGCGCGATGCCGACAAGGGTGTTGAAGGCGATCTTTTCCCCGGCGAACAGGGCCGCGCCACAGGTCACCATCAGCGGCGAAGAACCGCGCGCAATCGGGTAGGTTTGCCCGAGATCACCGCTTTGATAACTGCGTATTAAACACAGGTTGTAACCGACATGCAGCAGGGCCGATAACACCGCATACTTCGCGCTCGCGAAGTCAGGAAGTGGCAGAAACAGCGCGATAACCCCGCAGGTAACGGCAATCGTCACGCACATGATGGTCATCGACCACAACCGGTCAGTTCCGCTGCGTAATAAGGCGTTCCAGCTGGCATGCAGCAGGGCGGCGAATAAGGTCAGAAAAATAATATGAGCGGGCATGTACTGATGCTAAACAGCCTGTGCCCGGATTAACAGTGAAGTGTTGTCATCGTGGTATGAGTAATAACTCATACTTCAACGGTAACTGTGCTGCGCCTGCTGTGATTCGGCCAGCAGCCAGTTACGGAATTTCAGGATGTGCGGCTGTGTCTCGATGCCTTCCGGACAGACAAAGTAATAGGCGGCCGGAGAGGGGAAAACGACGTCAAAGAGCCTGACCAGACTGCCATCATGGATTTCTTTTTCAACGTGGCCGCTGCGCGCTAATGCAATGCCCTGACCCAGTAACGCGGCTTCGATCGTCATATTTGTGTCGGCGAAGCGCACGCTTTCATGCAGTACATCAGTATTCACGCCGACCTGCTTAAACCAGGCATCCCATTTCGGTACCAGATCAGCCCCGTCACGCGTCAGCAGCGGAAAACGCAGCAGTTCAGCAGGTTCAGCGGGTATACCAAAACCGGCTAAGAACGCGGGGCTGGCAACGGGAAATAATTGTTCGCGAAACATAAACTCTGTATGCAGCGCCGCATAATTACCGTGTCCGAAACGGATCGCTACATCGGAATCTGCACTGGCGAAGTTAATGGCTTTATCCGTACTTTCCAGCGAGACCAGAATTTCCGGATGCAAACGTGCTAATTCCGGCAGGCGCGGTAACAGCCACTTTAACGCGAAAGAATAGGTGGTGCTGACACGCAGTCGCACCCGTCCTTTTTGTTCACGCAGATCGGCAAGTGTCGTTTCAAGCTTACTAAAGAATTCCCGTACCAGAGGGGCAAGCGCTGCACCGGCAGGCGTCAGGCTCAGTGTTTTACCACGCTGAAAAAGCTGCAGGCCCCAGCTATCTTCCAGTTTTTTCAACTGATGGCTGACGGCACTTTGTGTAATAAACAACTCCTCTGCGGCTGAGGTAAACGTCGTGTGGCGGGTGGCGACTTCAAAGGCGCGAAGTGTGGCTGTAGGGGGAAGGTCACGCATCATTCAGTTCCTGTTAATGAGCTAATGCTCATAACAGGGTATGCCGGAGCGTGTGCAAAAGATACGGTGACAGAAAAAAATGGCCTGCAATGCAGGCCATTTTCATGTCGTTCTCAACGGGTCAGAACGAGAAGCACGAACATCCTAACGCACCCCAGAAAGCGTTGTCATCGGACACCGGGACATCAGAACCACGGGCAATATCATGGCTGTGTTTATGCACGCCACACGGGCCGACGCACTGATGCCCCTGACGAACCAGCCCGACGCGCGCTGCACCTTGTGGCGGCGCAGAGCGGTAATGCCCAGGCACTGTGGTGACCGGCGACCAGTCCGGCAGCACCGGGATGGCTGGCGGCGCGAGCGGCGAGAAACTGCCTGCCGCGTAAACCACTTTGCCATCGACCACGGTCATCACCGATTCGATGCCCTTGATACGTTCTTCCTGCACGCTGAAGAAATCTTCGGAAAGAACGGCCAGATCGGCCAGTTGCCCGACTTTGATCTGACCTTTCTTGCCCTGTTCGCTGGAGAACCAGGAACTGCCCTGCGTCCACAGCATCAGCGCGGTTTCGCGGTCAATACGGGCGGCGTCGTCATACATCGCCATGCCGCCGACGGTGCGACCGGAAACCAGCCAGTACAGTGCCGTCCATGGGTTATAACTGGCAACACGGGTCGCGTCGGTGCCCAACCCGACCGGCACGCCTGCGGACAACATTTTCGCCACCGGCGGCGTATGTTTGGTGGCCTCGATACCGTAGCGTTCAGCGAAGTATTCTCCCTGGAACGCCATACGGTGCTGTACCGCAATGCCGCCGCCCAGCGCTTTGACGCGCTCGATGTTGCGTTCGGTGATGGTTTCCGCATGGTCAAAGAACCAGTGCAGCCCGTTGAACGGGATATCGCTGTTCACTTTCTCAAAGACATCCAGCATCCGGCTGATCGACTCGTCATACGTGGCATGCAGGCGGAACGGCCAGCGGTGCTCCACCAGATGACGCACCACGCGTTCAAGTTCGACCTCCGTTCCCGGCGGTAAATCCGGACGCGGTTGCAGGAAATCTTCAAAGTCTGCGGCTGAAAATACCAGCATTTCGCCTGCGCCGTTATGACGGTAGAAATCAGTGCCCTGGCCAGGTTTGAGCATGTCGGTCCACAGCTCGAAATCTTCCAGTTCATGTTGCGGACGCTGGGTAAACAGGTTGTAAGCAATACGTATCGTCAGTTGATTTTTCTGATGAAGCTCATCGATGATCTGATAATCCTCAGGGTAATTCTGGAAGCCGCCGCCTGCATCAATCGCGCTGGTGAGGCCGAGACGGTTCAGTTCACGCATAAACTGGCGGGTGGAGTTCACCTGCTGTTCCAGCGGCAGTTTCGGTCCTTTCGCCAGCGTAGAATATAAGATCATCGCGTTTGGCTTGGCGATCAGCATACCGGTCGGATTACCATTGCTGTCACGCTGAATTTCACCGCCTGGCGGATTGGGGGTGTCTTTGGTGTAGCCGACCACTTTGAGCGCGGCGCGGTTGAGCAGTGCGCGGTCATATAAATGCAGGATAAACACTGGCGTATCGGGCGCGGCCTGATTAATTTCATCCAGCGTCGGCATGCGGCGTTCGGCAAACTGAAATTCAGTCCAGCCTCCTACCACGCGCACCCACTGCGGGCTTGGTGTCCGCAGCGCCTGTTCTTTCAGCATCCGCAGGGCATCGGCCAGCGAAGGCACGCCTTCCCAGCGCAATTCCAGATTGTAATTCAGACCGCCACGGATCAGATGCAGGTGCGAGTCGTTCAGGCCCGGAATGGCGGTGTGTCCGTGCAAATCCACTACCTGCGTCTGCGCATCAGCAAACTGCATCACTTCATTTTCGGTACCGACAGCCAGGAATTTACCGTCTTTGATTGCGACAGCATTTGCCAGCGGTTTTTCTCTGTCAACGGTGTGGAATTTGCCGTTAAGCAGGATCAGTGAAGCAACATTATTTATTGAATTCATTGGAAAATCTCCTGTTATTGCGCGGAAGCGCGCGTCAGCCATGAATGGAACACTCGTGTAACGATTGGCATCCAGAGGAAAACCACCAGCCCTACGACCGTGGCGTCATTGAGTAAATGACCGCCTTCGGTGCCTTTAAGCTGTGGCAAAAACTGCCCCCAAAACCAGGGCACAATATGGGTCGATGGATAAATTACCCCCAATGTCAGCAGATACTGTTTCCAGCGGGCGGGCGGGCGGACATTCGCACTTGGCGGGGTGAACCAGAATTCGGCACCGGGACGCACCTCGGTGCTGTCGTTTTGCAACAACAGCGGGCTGACTTCCGCCACCAGTTGTTTACGCAGATCCGAGTTGTGCCATGCATTAAGATTTTCCAGCGTGTCGAAACGCACCAGAATGGTATAAGCATCGCCGCTGCGGCTCGGGCGGATGACGTTGACGCCAAGATGCCCCGGGAAGGTACTGGCCTGTGGCATAATTTTATTCAGCCAGGCTTCATATTGCGCTTCGCTGGCTGGCGCAATCTTATGGGTAATGACGAGCGTGACATGTTGCTTGTGGGTCTGGGACGGGGACATACATCACCTCAGCTGATTAAAATAAAAGGTTTTATCGAATCAATGAAATGATGTTAGTCGGTGGATAGAGTCAATGATAGGTGAGAATTTTTGGGGACTTGTTAAGTTTTTTTGTTAATTACTCTGCACCTACGATACGCAGGCTACGCTGTTTCATAACGCGATGCAGATTCGACTCCAGCCAGTCTGCAAGTCCGGCAACCTGATCTTTTACTTCGATGCCGAGGGGGGTCAGAGAATATTCCACATGCGGCGGCACCACCGGATAAGAACGGCGGTCGATGAAACCGTCTTCTTCGAGGGACTGTAAAGTCTGCGCCAGCATTTTTTCGCTGACACCGCCGACTTTGCGGCGCAGTTCGCTAAAGCGCAATGTGTTATCGCTGAGCGCGATCAGGATCAGTAATCCCCAGCGGCTGGTGATGTGACGCAGGATTTCGCGCGACGGGCAGTTGGGATTCAGGACTTCGCCCCGGCGGATTTGTTCTGACAGTGGCAAACGTTCAGCGGGTTGCTCAGAGGAAATTATTTTCATACTAACCTTAGGGTACGTACTTACGAAAAGTTAGTGTATCGCATAGGATGTGTTTACGGCGACATTTTTAGCGCCTTGAAAGCATAAATCATCTGTCGAATACTTTTTGGAGAAACCATTATGATCGCAATTACCGGTGCTACCGGCCAGTTAGGCCGCCTCGTTATTGCTGCACTTCTGAAAAAAGTGCCTGCTGATCAGATTATTGCCGCGGTGCGTAATCCGCAAAAAGCTCAGGATCTGGCAGATCTGGGTATTGACGTGCGTCAGGCCGATTACAGCCAGCCCGCCACACTGGATTCTGCGTTTAAAGGCGTCGAAAAACTGCTGCTGATTTCTTCCAGTGAAGTCGGTCAGCGCGAAGCACAACATAACGCGGTCATCGACGCAGCAAAACGTGCAGGCGTGAAACTGCTGGCCTACACCAGTCTGCTTCATGCAGACAAAAGTCCGCTGGGACTGGGTGTTGAACACCGTGCGACCGAAAAAGCATTAAGCGAATCCGCCATTCCATTCGTGCTGTTGCGTAACGGCTGGTACACCGAAAACTATGCGGCGAGTATCGCCCCGGCGCTGGCGCATAACGCGTTTATTGGTTCAGTCGGTGAAGGGAAAATCTCTTCCGCTGCGCGCCAGGATTATGCTGAGGCCGCGGCGGCAGTACTGACACAGGAAAATCAGGCTGGTAAAATCTACGAACTGGCCGGGGATGAAGCCTACACGCTGGCGGAATTCACTGCCGAAATTGCCCGTCAGTCCGGTAAAAAAGTTGATTATATCAACCTGCCGGAGGCGGAATTTGCCAAAGCGCTGCTTGGTGCCGGTTTACCGGAAGGTCTGGCGAATATGCTGGCAGATTCTGATGCAGGTGCAGAGAAAGGGGGCTTGTTTGATGATTCTCATACATTGAGCAAACTGATTGGTCGTCCGACCACGCCGGCTAAAGATGTGATCGCCGCGACACTGAAATCGCTTTAACAAAACAGTTATTGCGCTCCGGCCTGTTAACATCATCTTTAACAGGCCGGTAATATTTTTTAAATCACATCGTCCTGCGTGGAAAGTAACACCAGTTCCAGTAAGTTACGGCAACCTTGCTGATTACTGATGTTGGTCTCCTGTTCCAGATGGCGCACCAGACCTTCAATGATGGCCTTATTACTCACCGGATAGTGGCTGGAGAGAAGTCCTGAAACAATAGTCCCGAGGATCTCAACTTCGCTTAATGTCGGCGTTTCCCGCACATTTAAATAATCACTGATTTCTGTAACTGTTTGTTCTGCTTCGATTTGCATGTAGACCTCCTTAAACTTTTCAGCGGATTCGTCTCACGTGAAAAGTGCCTATTGCCAGTCAGAAAAGAGAGTATTGTGAAGTTTTTCTTCACAATTTCCGGCCCTGACTCATCTGATCGTTGTGTTGTGCATCACGAAAACCCCAGCCATGAAAAAAACCTTTGGAAGAAGGGAAATCCAATTTTTCTTCCAAAGGTCAGGCTGAATACGCCCGTAAAAGACGGACTAATGATGAAGCAGGGGTAACAGAAAGTTATACAAAGATTGCCAATCTGTACAGGTATGGCTGCAAGATATTTTAGATTTTGTTGCTAGCAATCGAAAAAAAGCACAAATAGTTCATCCATTCGCAGCGGCAATACATTCACACGACAACTAAGTTCTGTGCGTAATGGTTGCGGGCGTTAATTCATGTGCTTGTACAAGTGAAATATGTTGCGGCATAATATGCGCCCTTTTTTCAGGCCAGATGCAACATCCGGCAGCGGATAAGGATCATGTGGTGAAAATCAATGTTATTGGTACCAGCGGAAGCGGGAAATCAACGCTTGCGCGCAACATTTCTCAGAAACTGAATATTCCTTATATTGAACTGGATGCGCTGTTCTGGAAGCCGGACTGGCAGGGCACACCGGATGAAGAATTTTTTGCCCGTCTGACAGAAAAACTGGCGGCCAGTGACGGCTGGGTGATTGACGGAAATTACAAACGTACTCAGGCCGTAAAATGGCGCGAAATCGATATGATCGTGTGGGTGGATTATTCGTTCGGGCGCACGTTATATCAGGCGGTGAAACGCGCCGCCACGCGGGCATGGGGACAAAAGGAAATCTGGGCGGGAACGGGGAATCGCGAATCGTTTCGTAAAAGCTTCTTCAGCCGGGATTCAATTATTCTGTGGACGCTGAAAACTTACGCGAAAAATCGTCGCCAGTATCAGGCTTTGTTTAACGATCCTGACTGGCAGCATGTCCGCTTTGTGCGCCTCACATCACCCCAGCAGACTGAGGTTTTCCTGCGTGATCTGGCCCAGTTGTAACACCATCCACGGGCTGAATGCCCAGGGCGTTGCCCGAACGCTGTTCAGCAAATCTTCCGGCTTAACCCACTGATAATCCATGACTTCAGAAGCACGCGGCACGGGGAGCTGGCGGGTGAAAGCGGCAAATATCGGGCAAAACTCGTTTTCGACAATCCCGGATGCATCGGTGGCACGATACTGAAATTCGTCAACCAGCGACGTGATTTGCTCCACGGATAAACCCAGTTCGTACTGACAGCGACGGCAAACTGCCGCCCGCAGGGATTCACCCGGCAGCGGGTGTCCGCAGACAGAATTGGTCCAGACGCCGGGCCAGGCCACTTTGCTCAGGGCGCGTCGTGTCAGCAGGATTTCGCCGCGATCGTTGTGAATATAGCAGGAAAAAGCAAGATGTAAGGGTGTCTGGCCGGTATGCACCAGCGCTTTGTCCATGGTGCCCGCCGGTTGATTTTTACCATCAAGTAATACGACTTCTTCAATCATAAAAACTCCCGTTAGTCCTCCATCATAGACCCTGTATAACCTCCTTCCAACCGTTCACTCTCCGTTGACATCCATCCCCTGATGCGGCCTGAGTCAGACATCCTGATCGATGGCGGTGGTTTCGAGGGACGACAATAATTTTCGGTGTTGTTACGCATAGCTTCAACGATGCCACTACGGATGAGTTTGATGATCTTCCGTGCATGTAAAAAACCCGGCATTTAGCCGTCTTATTCCATCCTGAGTTATACCAATCTATACATCCTGGTTATTCACCATAAGCGGTCCTTCCATGCATCACTGTATTGAATACCAGCCCGGCTTGCCGCCGGGCTTTGATTACTCTTTCTTTCTCAGTAAAAAGGCGACAAGCCAGATCAGTGAAATGTTCAACAGGAATGAAGTCAGATGGATAAAGGTCATAAAGATATTTGCCCATGATTGTTCTGTTATAAAACCTGTTTTTTCTGTCAAAAGTGAGTACGCGATATTTTCGGGTATTAAGGCGAAAATGGTGACGAGTATTACGACAAAAGACGCCGAGCCAGCCATCCAGATCAGAATATATTGGTATGGTTTCATTAGTACACCTGCACTGTGCCAAACGCTTTCATTGTTGGGCTAACCATCGTGGTTGGTGTCTTGAGTAATGCTTCTCGAAGGATATCGAAGTGTGACTTACTGGTAAATGTTATGCAGCCGTTACTTGTCCCCTGATATCCAGCCGGATGTAATCTGAAATTTCCACGTTCGACATCCTCAATGAAAGTCGTGTCATCAATCAAGCTATCATCGCGAAATAATGCAAACCACGCTGCATGATCTGAACCGCTGACAATTGACTTAAGCCAATCACGCTGCTTGTACATTAAACCCCCCACAGGGCGGGATACGATGTAGTACCTGCCTGGTGGTAGTGGTCCTATGTTTTTGACCGCTGTCTGTTCAGGATCGTTGCGCTGTGCGGGATTGCCTGAGTATGCAGGGAAAAAACCAATTCCCGGGCAACTTAGCGTTGATATACCCGCTCCGTTTAACCGAAACGTGCACTTGATCATCTGTCATTCCACGCATCTGAAAAAATGATATTCCCATCGCAATGTTTCCACGTGATCCGCTCGTAACGCAGTGAAATTGACTCAAGATGGTTATGTTTATCAGTGGCAGGGTTTTTGCAATCATGCATTAGCGGGCAAACAGAAACGACCTTTACATTTTCCATCAGCATATTGAAATATTCAGCTTCCTGACCAGCATCGTTGATCCTGTACCACCTTATCTCCGCAGATTTTAAGGTTTGGCCTTTTGCGACGGCCTTGTAAAGGTAGGGCGATGAGCTATCGAATTCTTTTTCAAAAGTCAGCGCGGAATGTACACGAGTACCGGTGATCTTGCCTGTGTTGTTGTCAGTAGGTAAAAACAAGCCGTGCCCAAATCCTTGAACCTCGATACTCCCCTCACGCCCATTCACATCGACAGATCCTTTGATGTCAGCGCCGCCGTCATCTTTAAGCCATAGGTAAGCGGGTATTGCCATTTTGATAAGTCCCTTTTGAGATTGAGGGTATAAGTTATGCCCATCAATCGCCGAAAACAATTAGCGAATATCGTAATAAGTTGATTTTCAGAGGTTTATTATCAGTGAGCGTTCACCTGGGCAAGGCGCTGAATATCGATTAATGACTGGAATTATGGAACGAAGTGGGCCTTCACCTCATCAAGCCGCAAGGCTTTACGGCAAAGTTATACTGAATCCTCTGTCATAGACTTCAGCAGGCGCACCAGATGCTGTTGATCGTCTGGAGAAAGTCTTGCCAGAAATTCAGTATCTACCTGCTGACCGACGGGCTGGGTTTTCGCGAGAACCGTTTTCCCCTCCGCCGTCAGCGTAATAAAACGCCGGCGTTTATCTGCCGGATCGGCTTCACGGACCAGCAACCCGCGCGTTTCAAGGCGCGCCAGCATTTCCGCCAGTGTCGCTTTGCTGCTGACGGCGACATCCGTGAGCAGCACCTGCTCAATGCCGGGATTTTCAGCGACAGAGCGCAACACCGCATATTGCGGTTTGGTCAGTTCCGGGATGCACTGCTGCCATCTCGCGGTGTGTTGCTGGAAAACCTTGCGCATTAAGTGAAAGGCTTCCTGTCTCAATTCTGTGCTCATCATCACTTCCCGAATTTCTTATTGGTCTGCCTCTATCTTAGCAATCTCTGAAGCGCGAACGCCACCGGCCGTATCGGCGAAGGCGCCCCGCGCTGTATTTCGATAATGTGGAAGGATTTACTGATGCGCGCATTGCGCTCAATACCCTTTAAAGTCAAAACCGTGGGTTGCCACCCACACTGGCCTCAAGGGGCGCCTATCGCCGCACCCCTTGAGAATCCCGGGCTCTTTCACTGCGCGCTACCGCTGGACACTATGTTTCAGAAAGCCATGTGATAGCCGCAAAATCCCGCCGCTGCGCGGTGCCCTCCCATCGGGTTACAACCCGCGTATAAAGACACGCGGTTTTCCACCTCTCGTCCGGCGTGATTTTGGAACCGGCCTCCGGATTCTACTGCGCAACCTTACTGCTTGTGGTTTTAAAAAAGCTAAAGGCGATTCAGAAATCTTGCTGAACGGAGCGTCCCGGAGACCAAAGGCTCCGGGACCGAGAGAAGGCACCGCGCAGCGGCAAGATTTCCAGCCTGTCACTGCGGTACCTGAAACATAGCGTCCAGCGGTAGCGCGCAGTTTAAAAAACGCAGGATTCCAAAGGGTTTCGTTTAAAACCTTTTGGGCCAGTGTGGGCGGCTAGCCCACGACCTTGACCTTGAAGCCTGTGTGGGTGGCAACCCACGGTCCTGACTCAAAGGCCAGGTCAAAGGACTGCAAGATCCTTTCCCCTCCTCATGTTACCGGTATCACACAAATCAAAAATCATAAGAAATTTATAACATCTCGTAATTGTGACTCGCTTTTAACCATTCTATAACAAGTCCTCGGGCCACGGACGGACTGACTTTTTTGTGTTTAACCTACAAAAGGCAGGACGAAAAATGACTGCGAAGTTATCCGTAAAAGAAAAAGTGAGTTACGGTCTGGGGGATATGGCGAGCCATATTGGTCTGGATAATGTGATTATATTTTTGACGTTTTATTACACCGATGTTGTGGGATTACCGGCAGTCTTTGTCGGGACAATGTTTCTTGTTGCACGCGTCGCTGATGCGATTGTGGATCCGGCGATGGGGCTGATCGCTGACCGGACACAAACCCGGTTTGGTAAATTCCGGCCTTATATTCTCTGGCTGGCGTTACCTTTCGGGGCAAGCTGTTTACTGGTGTATGCGGTGCCGGAATCTCTGACGCTGGGCGGTAAAATGGTGTACGCCAGCGTCACCTATTGCGTGATGATGCTGATGTACACCGCCATTAACATTCCCTATTGCTCGATGGGCGCGATCATTACGCCGGATAATACCCAGCGTATTTCCCTGCAATCCTATCGGTTCTTCCTCGCTACGCTGGGCGGCGCGATGTCCACATTCCTGATGATGCCGCTGGCGGAAATGATGGGCGGTGGCAATAAACTCGACGGCTATTTTGGCGCGATGGCGATCATGGCGTCGATTGCCGTGGTGATGTTCCTGCTGTGTTTTCTCAATACGAAAGAACGTATCAGCGCGCCGCCGACACATGAGAATTTTCTCTCCGATTTACGTGACTTAGTGCGTAACGATCAGTGGCGGGTGGTGGCGGCGCTGATCTTCTTCAACATCTCCTTCGGCGTGGTGCGTCTCGGCGCAATGATGTATTACGTCACTTATTATCTCGGCAATGCCAGCTACTTTATGTGGCTGCTGGCGGCACACATTGTCGGCAAAAGTCTCGGCAGTCTGCTGGTTAAACCGCTGACCCGCAACCGCAGCAAACTCGCGGCCTTCACACTGTGCGCCATTCTGACCGGTGCGCTGAGCGCGGCGATTTTCTTCGTTCCGGCGTGGATTTCCCTGCTGGTGGGCATGACCTTGCTGGTCTCCACCTTCTATCAGGTCACCACCACGCTGATGTGGGTGATGATGTCTGATGTGGTGGATTACGGCGAATACAAACAGGGCAAACGCATGGATGGCACCGTGTTTTCCACCTTGCTGGCGATCCTCAAAATGGGGATGGCGGTGAGCGGGGCAGTGGTCGGCTGGACGCTGGGCATGAGCGGTTACGTGCCGCATGCCGCACAGCAGAATACTGTCGCGATGCTGTCGATTATCGCGCTGTTCTCGCTGGTGCCGGGCGTGCTGTCAATGTTCAGCGCGCTGTCGATGCGCTGGTACAAGCTTAATGACGCCACCATGAAACAAATCAATCAGTCAAAAATTTCCCGGGAACATGAGCCTGAACCTCAGGCCACCTTGCATACACAGGAGTCCGCATGAGCGAATTAATCGCCGAAAAGAACCGTATCCTCTGGCATTTTGATCAGCAAACGCTGGTGATTGAACCCTGGGGCGAGAACAGCCTGCGCGTGCGCGCCACCTGCCGTCCTGAACTCAATGATTCGTTGTGGGCGCTGCTGCCCGCGGACACTCAGCCACAAGCAGAAATCAGTCACAGCACAGAAACCCTGACGCTGCGCAACGGTAACATCACCGCGACGGTGAATATCAAAGGGCAACTGGCGTTTTATAACCTGCGTGGTGAACTGATCCTCGAAGAGTACTGGCGTCAGCGTTCGACTGTGGGCATTGGCGCAACGGAAAAGAGTCAGGATAAATACATCAGTGCACTGAAGATGGATGCCCGCGAATTTAAAGCCATTCCCGGTGGCAAGCATCAATTAACCGTGCGTTTTGAATCGCGTCCGGACGAGAAAATTTATGGCATGGGGCAGTACCAGCAGAGCTGTCTGGATCTGAAAGGCTGCACGCTGGAACTGGCGCAGCGTAACTCGCAGGCCAGCGTACCCTTTATGCTTTCAAGCCTGGGTTACGGCATGTTGTGGAACAATCCGGCGATTGGCGAAGCGACATTCGGCAAAAACATTACCCGCTGGGAAGCGCAGGTCACGGAGCAGATGGATTACTGGATCACCGCCGGAGACACGCCCGCTGACATCCTGCATCAGTATGGCCGCGCGACCGGCACTGCGCCGCAAATGCCGGAATACGCGACTGGTTTCTGGCAGTGCAAACTGCGCTACCGTACGCAGCAGGAAGTGCTGGAGGTGGCGCGTGAATACAGGCGGCGCAATTTGCCGGTTTCGGTGATTGTCATCGACTTCTTCCACTGGCCGAATCAGGGCACCTGGTGTTTTGACCCCGTGGACTGGCCGGATCCGAAAGCCATGGTCGCGGAGCTTAAATCGCTGGGCATCGAAACTATGGTGTCGGTCTGGCCGACGGTAGACAGCCGCACCGACAATTATAAGGAAATGAAATCCAAAGGTTATCTGGTCAATACCGATCGCGGTGTGTCGGTGAATCTGGATTTTCTCGGCAACTGTACCTTCTTTGATGCCACACATCCCGGCGCGCGTCAGTTTGTCTGGGATAAGGTGAAGCAGAACTATTACGATCTGGGCATCCGCACCTTCTGGCTGGACGAAGCCGAGCCGGAATACCGCGCTTATGATTTTGATAACTATCGCTATCATCTCGGGCCGGTGCTGGAAGTGGGCAACATCTATCCGCAAAAATTCGCGCAAGGTTTTCACGACGGTTTACAGCAGGAAGGTGAGCACGAGATCGTGAATCTGGTGCGTTGCGCCTGGGCAGGCAGCCAGCGTTACGGCGTGCTGGCGTGGTCGGGCGACATCCATTCTTCCTTCCACGCGCTGCGTAATCAGATTGCCGCCGGTCTGAATATGGGGCTGGCGGGCATTCCCTGGTGGACGACGGATATCGGCGGTTTCCAGGGGGGGAATGTGAATGATCCGGCGTTTCATGAGTTGCTGATCCGCTGGTTCCAGTGGGGCGTATTCTGTCCGGTGATGCGTTTACATGGCTACCGCGAACCGCAAATCCAGCCGTCAGAACCGTGGCGTGACGGCATTGCGCAATGCAACAGCGGCGCACCCAATGAAGTCTGGAGTTACGGCGAAGAGAATTACCAGCTGATGAAAAGCGGGTTATTCCTGCGCGAAAAACTGCGCCCTTACATCAGCCGCGTGATGCAGGAAGCGCATGAAAATGGCGATCCGGCGATGCGCACCCTGTTCTATCAGTATCCGGGTCAGGCTGAAAGCTGGCAGGTGGAAGATCAGTACATGCTTGGCGCAGATATTCTGGTCGCGCCGGTGTTGTATGCCGGTCAGCGCGAGCGGGAAGTGTGGTTACCGGCGGGAGAAACGTGGGTGGCATTGAATGGCGAACGCTATGAAGGGGGGAGGGTGATCACGGTTGCTGCACCAATGAGTGAAATTCCTGTGTTTGTGCGGGAAGGTGCAGACCCGGCTGCACGGGCGATCTTGTAATCGGGTTGCAGATAGCCGCTGCAACGGGGCGGCTGTTTAGAACAGAAAGGTGACAGTTTCGGTTTCTCAATAGCTGTGATCGCTCAGCGGTTGCCGCCGAAACCGAGCAGAGGGGAAAAGCTTTTCCCCTCTGCACTCCCCTCGCTTTTTTACTGCGCGCTACCGCTCGCTGGCTATGTTTCAGGCAACACAGTGATAGCCGCAAAATCCCGCCGCTGCGCGGTGCCCTCCGTTCGGGTTACAACCCGCGCAAACTACCGCGCGGTTTTCCACCTCTCCTCCGGCGTGATTTTGGAACCGGCCTCAGATTTATACTTCACAACCTTGCTTGTTTTATTTTTGATTTTTTAAAATCCCACGGGCGATTCAGAAATCTTGCCGAACGGAGCGGGTTCGAGACCAGAGGCTCGAACACCGAGAGAGGGCATCGCAACGCGGCAAGATTTCCAGCCTGTCGCTGTGGTTGCTGGAACATAGCCTGCGAGCGAAGCGCGCAGTTTAAGACGTGGAGATTCCAAAGAGGGCTCGTCATAGCCCTCTTTGGTCGGTTTCGGCGGCAATTGCTGAGCAGTCACCGCACGTGAGAAACCGAAACTTCCTCATTCCAGCCTTTACTCCAGCCCCGCAGTGCAACTGCAAATCCAGTTATCACAAAACCGTTAACTCTCGGCGAGGATTCCGTAATCCCTCCCCTTGTAATCTGATGCCATCGACAGCAACCGGATCGGTGGCAAAAATGATTAACAGACGTAATTTCCTGCTGGGCAGTGGCGCGGTATCTGCCGCGGCCATGATGGGGCTGGTCCCGTCACTGTTTTCCCGCAATGCCGGCGCGCAGGTAAAACCTGCGAAATTCGAAATCATGCTGACGGATGCCCAGTGGCATCAGCGCCTCAGCGATGATCAGTACCGTATTTTGCGCGAGGCAGGCACCGAACGTCCTTATTCCAGTCCGTTAAACAACGAACATCGTGCAGGCGAGTTTGCCTGCGCAGGCTGCAACCTTGCTCTTTTCTCCTCAGCGACCAAATTCGACAGCCATACCGGCTGGCCGAGTTTCTGGCAACCTCTTGCCGATGCGGCGCAAACCAGCCGGGACACCTCGCTGGGTATGGTGCGCGATGAAGTGCATTGCCGCCGGTGTGGCGGCCATCTGGGACATGTGTTTGATGACGGTCCGCAGCCGACCGGTCTGCGTTATTGCATGAACGGGCTGGCGATGACGTTCACCCCTAAAGCTTAATCTGGCAGGAAATTGACTATGAAAATTGCATCGAAAAACAGGCGTAACTTTCGCCACTACAGCCTGATCGCCGGGCTGATGCTGGCGTCTGCGTTCGTGTTCGAAAATAATGCCTGGTCATGGGGCGGAGGCGCTGAACCGGCGGTCGTGATCCCGGCACCGGCAAAAGATGAGCCAGCAGGCACTGCACACAGCGAAACCGCGCTGTTTGCCGGTGGCTGTTTCTGGGGGATTCAGGGGGTGTTTCAGCATGTAAAAGGGGTGACCAGCGCGGTGTCCGGTTATGCTGGCGGTGTGGCGCAAACGGCCAGTTACGAGCAGGTCAGTACCGGCGAGACCGGTCATGCGGAATCGGTGAAAGTGACCTTCGACCCGACACAAGTAACGTATGGCGAACTGTTGCACATCTTCTTCTCGGTAGGGCATAACCCGACAGAGTTAAACCGTCAGGGGCCGGATACCGGCAGTCAGTACCGGTCAGCAGTCTTTCCTATGAACGCTGCGCAGGCGGAAGTGGCGAACGCGTACATCGCCCAGCTTAATGCCAGCCACAGTTACAGCGAACCGCTGGTCACCAAAGTTGAAAGCAATGCGCACTTTTATCCGGCTGAGGCTTATCACCAGAACTTTTTAAACGATAACCCGGACTATCCGTATATTGTGGTGAACGATCTGCCGAAGATTAAAGATTTGAAGCAGTATTTCCCGGCGGAATATCGTGAACAGCCGGTACTGGTGAAACAATAACGGATTTATTTTTTCAGCCCTGAAAAATAACAGGAGAGTGCACATTCCGGGTCAATGCAATGTGCACTCTTTGCAGCACATTAAACGTTAAATCAGAAATCCATCTCTGCGCCTAAATACGCACCATCAATAATGCGTTCATTAGGATTTCCCGCAGTGCCGTCAAGGCCAACATAGCGGTAACCGGCTTTTACTTTTAATGGTGCGACCGGGATCCAGCTAAATCCGGCATCGGCTTCGGAATAAGATTTTACACGATTGCTTAATGCATCAGGTGCTGCATAACCCTCTGCATAAAATGCCAGACTGTCGGTGAAGGGGACGGTAATACCGCCGCCGACGGGAAATGCCACGCCTTCATTATCAGAAGTAGAACCCTGCATATAAAGCGCTTTCGCGCCCAGATTAATCATTGCCGGGCCTGCCGGAATATTAAAACCGGTGCTCACGCCACCAATCTGGCGGCCATTTTGAGTATTCTTCGCCCAGTTACCCTCGACATAAAGACCGGATGTCTGACGGCCCATACCGGCGTTCAGTTCAGTGAAATTTGTGCCCGCTTTTGCACCCAGTTCAACAGCCTGAGTCTGGCCAGAGAAAGCCATAAATACCGCAATGGCACTGCCAGCGACAGTCAGTTTGATTGTGTTAGTACGCATTTGTTTACCTATTTTTTAAGTGATCGGCGCTGAGCAGTCTTTGCCACTCTGCCGCCAGACGGATACCCGTCAGTGAGTGGCTATAAAACACTCTTCCGGCCATCGTCATCAATTTATATGTCAGATTGCAACATAAATAGGTTTTTATTCTTAATTTTACTTTTATTAAAGATGAATAACCTGAAGAATGCGGGCGTGTTCAGTACGCGACACAAACAAATTGCGGGGAATAGGTACTGCTTACTACATACGCCTGGTCCCGTATCTTCTTAACACCAATGTTGAGTGAGGCATTATCGCCCGTGTTTTCCAGCCACATCTGGTCGAAATCAGCATCTGGCGTGTTATCCAAAGGTGACGGCGTCACTTTGTCAATGGTGAAATGATAGGTTTTATTATCCACTTTGACACCATGACTGAGATAGACGGTACGCTCAAGATAGGTACTGGCTTTGGCCGACTTTACATAGCCTTCGTACTGAATAATACCTTTGTCTTTATCGTAAAATTGCAGGCTTTCAACAATAGAAAAAACCAGTTGCCCCTGCTCAATATCCATATTCACTTTACCGAAGGCTTTACATTTTAAGGTAGGAATATCTTTGGATGGCCATAAATAAAGAACGGTTGCTGCGATGACGCAAACAGTTGCGACGGTGGCATAGAACCACTTCTTTTTAATCATGATCATGGTTTGATCCACTTATAGTGATAGAAGTTATCACACGAAATAATCTCATTATTATTACCAAGAGTGCATAAGGACAGCAGTGTTCGGGCGTTGTTTTGAGATGAATAGGATAATTCACTGTTATAAATGAGCACGTTGGTTTTGTTGCACGTCAGATTATTGGTTTTTAGTGTGTGACTGACCCGTTCCAGCACCGCAGTTTTGGCATCGTCCGAAATATCTTTAAGGAAAATAATATCGCAGCCGGTGTCGGGCTGTTTTATTTCGGTCATTCCGTTGGTGGCGTCGTCGTATTTCCACGCGCCGAAAGACAGGCTAACCAGAACCAGCAGGCAGAGCAGAATAAAAAGAGCACGCCGTGCAGGTTTAACCGGAGCAGAAACTGAATCGGGTGTTTGCACCCTGAGCGGAGGCGGGGAGGCCGGTGCCTGCCCGGCAGGCGGTGGCGCATCAAGGCGTTGCACACTGACCGCCGGATTCAGTTTAAAACCGACTTTGGGGAGGGTAATAATGAGTTCGTGGCATTCAAACAGCGCCAGATTGCGGCGGACAATACTGACGTACTGGTTAAGATTATTGCCGGAAGCATGCAGGCCGTGCTTGTCCCAGACTGTTTCCAGCAGATATTCCCGCGTCAGATCACGCCCTTCAGATGAAAGAAATTCTTCCAGCAACCGTGCGGCCGGGAGTGTCAGTTTGATCACGTCCTGGCTGGCAGGATAGTGCAATGTACCATCGTCTGAGTTGAATTCTATTTCTTTATCAATGAGATACTTCATCTGATCCTGACAGTAATAAGTAAAGCCACATCAAACCCGTTCGGATTTACACACCGCTAAGATTAATATTATACAGTCTACATTCCGCGATCAGAATCTGTGAAAGGTATAGGTAAAAACTTCAGCCAGCATAGGGAAAAAAGCCAATTATTATATCTGTTAAAGATACCATTAAGGAATAAAAACCTATATATACCCACTTTGGGCAATTAAATTGTCTGTCATCCCGAAATCCGGTTTCCTTCTCGCATTGTTGAATGAGTGGGAGTGGTTACGTGGACGTTACCTTTACGGATTTTCTTATCGGATTTTCTTCTGCGCTGGACTTGTTAAGCCCTGAAAACGGACATCGTGGTGTGCGGCGTGCTTATATCGTGATGAATATTGCCCGTCAGCGCCAGTTCAGTCTGTTGGCACAACAGCGGTTGTTCATTGCTGCACTTTTACGTGATATCAGCAGGGGGACACATGCTCCGCACGATTGCGCCAGCCAACTTGCGGATATCCCGTTACTGGCTGACAGCGCGGGTCTGATCGTCGCAAGAGGCCGGCAGCATTCAGAAAACCGCCTGCTGGATCTGGCCGATAATCTGGATTTACTGGCATTGCATGAATTTCCACGCGGTCATTATCCGGTGCGCGCGGTCGAAACCCTGTGTGATTCCATCGGATCCCGTTACCTGCTCGACGACATGCTGGCGTTACGCGAGCTTGGACTGGAAAAGGAATTCTGGACGGAATTCGCCTCCGCCACGCTTATCAGTACAGCCGCGTCCTTTTCACCCTTTGCTGACCGTGTGTTAAGTGACAAGGAAATGACGCAACTGTCTGCCCTGCTGGCTGTCGTCATTGACCTGCATTGCCGTTCAGCCGCACAACATTCTGTTGTGGTGGCAGGTATCGCCGCCAGGCTTGCGCAAATGTACGGGTTTTCTAAAAAAGGTGTCGCGCGGATCCGCGTCGCCGGTTTGCTGCATGATTTAGGTAAACTGGTTGTCCCCGCCGCCTTGCTCACCAAAGCGCAGCCTCTGACGGATTTCGAACGCCGCCAGATCCATATACACCCGCAGTTCACCTGGAAAATTCTTTCGCGGATTGCCGGCATGCAGGACATCGCCCGGATGGCCAGCTTTCATCATGAACGGCCGGACGGCAAGGGATATCCCTTCCATCTGCGCGGTGCACAGCTCGATCTCGGGCCGCGCATTATTTCGGTCGCCGACTGCTATGCCGCGCTGCGTGAAGCCCGTTGTTACAAACCGGCATATTCGCCGGAAAAAAGCCTCATCATAATGCAGGAGACCGCAGCGCGCGGTGGGCTCGACCCTGAAGTGGTGGAAGCGCTCCGTTCGGATTTGATGGGGGCGGGGCAGGATATGCTCAGTGCATCACTGCTTTTGCCTTAATACTGATTTCAACCGAATAGAAACAACAGCTGAAACGTTTACTCAGAGTCAACCTCTGGAGAACCCCTCATGCTGCGAGCGTTTTTATTTATTTTATCAATGGGTTATGCATCTTTATCTTTCTCCGGTACCCCGGAGCATTATGTTATCAACGCAGATCGCACAACCATTACGTTGTCGTGGGTCATGCTCAGCACACATCCCTCGCAGGCGAATTTATCGCAGGTATCCGGCGATGCTTTTTTAGATCATCAGCAAAACATGCAGAATCATATAGATGTCAGAATTCCGGTTTCCTCGCTGGAGGCTTCGAACCTGCTGCTGACGCATCAGTTAAAGAGCAGTATGTTCTTTGATGAAAACCGTTATCCCTGGGTCACGTTCACCAGTCAAAAAGTCACGCAGTCGGGAAATGGGCAATTTAAGATTTTTGGCATGCTGACTATCAAAAATATCCAAAGACCGGTTGTGCTGGATGCTGTTATGAATGACGCCAGCGCGAAGTCCCTGATTCTGCACGCACACACGGCGATTTCCCGCTCTGCTTTCGCGATGGACAGTCTGCTGTCGTTGGTCGGTGACACGATTAACATCGATATTGATATTGCCGCGCAGCCTTATAAGGCATAACGCGGCTACGCGCTTTATCGGAATAGTTTCGTCCGTGACAGGGGTAAAAAAGCGCACGGGCAAAACAACAAACAGGCGTAAAACGGGGCTGCTTACACCTCAGGCGGGTTTCCGGATAGTTGGCGATCGAAATGATCGCGCAACCCAGACAAAATTCTTTTTAAGTGATCGGCTATTTGGCGACGTTATTTAGCCAGCAGTTCTTTGCGGACAATTTCTGCGCCTGCACTTAATGCATCCAGCTTGCCTCTGGCGACGCCACGGGGTAAAGGAATCATGCCGCAGTTGGTGCAAGGATAGAGTTTATCGGCGTCTACAAACTGCAGGGCTTTCCGCAGCGTTGCGGCGACTTCTTCCGGGGTTTCAATGGTATTGGTCGCCACGTCTATGGCACCCACCATCACCTTTTTACCGCGGATAAGCTCCATCAGTTCCATCGGAACATGCGAGTGATGACATTCCAGTGAAATGATATCGATATTAGATTTTTGCAGTTTGGGGAAAATCTCTTCGTATTGTCTCCACTCTGTGCCCAGCGTTTTTTTCCAGTCGGTATTGGCTTTGATGCCATAGCCGTAGCAAATGTGCACAGCCGTTTCACATTTCAGCCCTTCGATGGCTCTTTCTAACGTGGCAATGCCCCAGTCATTCACTTCATCAAAGAACACGTTAAAGGCCGGTTCGTCAAACTGGATGATATCGACGCCAGCAGCCTCTAATTCTTTGGCTTCTTCATTGAGAATTTTGGCAAATTCCCAGGCGAGTTTCTCGCGACTTTTATAGTGGTTGTCATAAAGCGTATCGATCATCGTCATCGGCCCAGGAAGAGCCCATTTGATCGGTTGTGTGGTTTGCTGGCGCAAAAACTTCGCATCTTCAACAAAAACGGCCTTTTTGCGACTCACCGGGCCAACAACTGTCGGCACACTCGCTTCATAGCGATTACGGATCTTAACCGTCTCACGTTTCTCGAAATCAACGCCCTCGAGATGCTCAATAAAGGTCGTGACAAAATGCTGACGCGTTTGCTCGCCGTCACTGACAATATCGATACCAGCCTGCTGTTGATCTTCCAGACACAAACGCAGGGCATCTTTTTTGCCGTCAATTAATTCCTGATCTTGCAATTTCCACGGGGACCAGAGCACCTCAGGTTGTGCCAGCCACGAAGGTTTAGGCAAACTGCCCGCAGTCGATGTCGGTAATAATTTTTTCATACACAGGTGACCTTATATTTTTTATGGTTAATCAGAGAGCGGAATGGGCAGACCATTGTTCAAGAACAGTTTGGTAAGGTTTGATGAAGCATTCTTCAGTAAACTTCCCCTGCTCAATAGCCAGATGGCCACGTTCTTCCCGGTCATAAACAATACGGGTTAAAGAATAATCCTGGTAATTCAGGCTGGGTTGATACTGTAATCCTGCCGCAGAATTAGCATTGTAAATCTCAGGGCGATAAATCTTCTGAAAAGTCTCCATCGTGCTGATGGTGCTGATAAGCTCAAGATTAGTGTAATCACTGAGCAAATCGCCAGAAAAATAAAATGCCAGAGGCGCAACGCTGTTTTCAGGCATAAAATACCGCGCCCGTAATCCCATTTTTGCGAAATATTCATCAGTCAGGGAGAGTTCATCCTGCTGATATTCAACGCCTAATACAGGGTGTTTATTTCCCGTGCGATAGTAAGTGTTTTTGCTGGAAACACTCAGGCAGATAACCGGTGTTTTAGTGAAGTTATCTTTGTAAGTCTCTGATTTTAAAAATTGTTTGAATATATTCCCATGTAATTCGCCAAAATTATCCGGCAGGCTAAATTCAGGTTGATCCTTATTATGCTCTGGCAGTAAAACGCTAAAGTCATAATCACGCACATAGGAGGAAAAGTTATTTCCTAAAATGCCTGCAATGCGTTGGTGGGTTTTTTTATCAACGATAGTTGTTTTCAGTATTTCAATCACCGGGAAGCTGTCGGCCTTGCCTTCAGCATCAATATTCAACTGAGCAGTAATAATATCGAGTTCGACACAATACCGGTCTTTATTAGGATTATCCCAGTGCGCCAGAGAATTGAAGCGATTATCGATCATCACTAAGGTGTTGCGCAGGTTTTCCTGGCGTTTTTCACCCCTTGCCAGATTGGCAAAATTGGTGGTAATACGCGTATTTTCCGAGGGGTTATAATTCTCGTCGAAACGGATGCTTTTAAGGGTAAATGTCAGTTTTTTATTCATTGTTATCAGGTGTCCCGGCTGCTGAAAAATCTACGTTATTTCAGTCGTTTTCGTATTTTTAAGAGTGAATCGCGATGACTCTTTTATGCCTGAGTCATTGAGTGAAAAAAAGTGATTTAAATTCACTGAACATGAGACAAATTCATGATCATGCCTCCCCGGATGCCGTTCCTGCCCGCAGGGAACAGACACACTTCGGTGTTGACCGAAGCATCTGATTTTTGCCGGTAATAAGCTGAACGAAATTCATGAGGGAGCAGAACGATGATCGCAGTACTTTTTGAGGCAGATGCAGTACCCGAAGCGCGTGAGCGGTACCTTGAACTGGCGGCAGAACTGAAACCATTGTTATCGGACACGCCGGGATTTATTTCCATTGAGAGATTCCAGAGCCTGACCACGCCCGGAAAAATCCTTTCATTATCATGGTGGGAAGATGAAGAGTCGGTGGCAGGGTGGAAACAGAATCTGATGCATCTGGCCGCGCAGAAAGAGGGTAAACAGTCGATTTTTTCATTCTACAGAATACGCGTTGCCCGTGTATTTCGTGACTATTCTTCCGACAAGTCTTCCGGTAAAGGAGCGCATCAGCATGTATGACATTCACGTGATCCTCGACCATTCACCCGGTTCGCTGGCCTCCCTTGGCCGTATTCTGGGCATGAACGGTGTGGGGCTGGAGGGCGGCGGCGTATTTTCCACGGCAGAAGCGGGGCATGCGCATTTCCTGATAGAAGACGGTGAAAAAGCCCGTCAGGTTCTGACTGATGCTGGCTTTGACGTGAGAAAGCTGTCACGCCCGCTGATAAGAAAACTACCCCAGAAACAGCCGGGCGAGCTGGGCGAAATCGCCCAGACACTCGCCCGGAATGGCATTAACATTCTGGTACAGTACAGCGACCACGATAACCGGCTTATTCTGCTGACGGATGACGATATCCGCGCGGCTGAAGTCACTCAACAATGGGCGATACCTTCTGCATGAATTTTCTTCAAACCGAATACGACAGTGAGCCGGATGAGTCTCTTGAAAAATCCATGTCACTGGTGGCTTCAGCAATATCTGACCCGTCAAGGGTCAGTATTTTGTGTGCCCTGATGGACGGACGCGCGTGGACCGCGACTGAACTCAGTGCGGTGGCGGGCATCGCCGCCTCCACAACCAGCGGTCATCTTACCCGGCTGCTCAGCAACGGGCTGGTGATTTGCCTGACGCAGGGGCGCCACCGGTATTACAGCCTGGCTGGCCACCATATCGCCGGATTGCTGGAAAACCTGATGGGGGTTTCCATGCATAACCACAAAACTTTTGCGTCGCGGACGCCGGTCGTTCTGCGTTATGCACGAACTTGTTATGACCATCTGGCCGGAGAGCTGGCGGTAAAAATCTACGATTTTCTGCTGCAGGAAAACTGGCTTGAAGCGGACGGTAACGCGCTGACTCCGGCCGGGAAAGCCCATTTTCAACGTCTGGGCGCGGTGCTCAATCCGCGCCCGCGCCGCAAGGCTTGCTGCCCTTGCCTTGACTGGAGCGAAAGACGCTTCCATCTGGGAGGCGATGCGGGGCAGGCATTAATGACGCTTTTTCTGCAAAAAACGTGGATATCCCGCACGCAGGGTTATCGTGAAGTGAGCGTCACCGACAGCGGCAGAATTGCCCTGAGCCGCCTGTTCGGTTTGAATCTGGCCTGATTCTGCAGGCTATGTTTACGCTTGCTTCGCCCCGCGTGACCGACGACTTAGCTTGTCTCCATACAAGACTGTGTTGAAAGTAACGGGGCATATCGCCACCAGATCAGCAGCCCCGTCAGGGCGATAACGCTCAGAACGCTGAACGCCGTAGCGAACGAATAATGCCCTGCAATCATACCCGTCAGGGCCGGGCTCATGGCCGCGCCGACGCCCTGCATCAGCATCACCACGCTTTGGCCCGCGTTGACATGACCGTTTCCGCGCAGCAGCACCACAATAAAGCTCGGCACTACCACGCCCAGTACGCCAGCCGCGAAACCATCAAGTATTTGCACCGGCACCATCATTAAAGGGGCGGCAGAACTCGCCGCCAGCGCCGCCCGGACGGGCATGATCAGCAGCGCCAGCATAATCAGGCGCCAGTAGCCGACTCTGTCGATGCGCCCGGCGGTCCAGATTGCTACCGGGATCATCACCATCTGAGAAATAATCACGGTTGCGGCAGCGTACAGGCCGGGATTGACGGAGCCGGGCGCTGCCGCGATTCTCATGCTGAGCATCGGCAACAGCGCCGCATTGGCCAGATGAAACAGCAACAGTGTCAGACCGGTGATCAGCAGCGGTTTATTTTGGGCCAGCACCGAGAAATCGGGGACCTGAGCGGATGCGCCAGACTCCAGCCCTCGCGCGGCATCATCGTCTATATCGCTGCGGCGGATGCCCGTCAGTGCGATGAGCGTTAATAACATCGTGCAGGTCATGAGAATGAAAATACCGCCGATGCCCCAGTACCAGGCGATCCCTCCGGCAATCAGCGCGGTGATAAAATTCCCGGCATGGTTAAACGCCTCATTTTTACCCATCTGCCCGCTAAAGCCTTTTTGCCCGGTCAGACCCAGCGTGATCCCGGTGATCAGCGGACCGACAAACGCAGCACATATTCCGCTCACGATCTGCGAAAACGCCACTACGGCATTTGCCTGACTGAGCCAGAGCAGCAGCGTCGTGCCGGTGATCAGCACGCACAGCAGCGCCAGAATCAGCCGCTTGTTTTTCGATGCATCAGTCATGAAGCCCGCAGGGAGTGTTGCCAGCAACCCTGCCACGCCGCCAGCGGTCATCAGCAAGCCGATATCATCGGGCTGCCAGTGGCGTTGTGTCAGAAAGATCCCCAGAAAGGGCCCAAGCCCGTCACGAACATCCGCAATAAAAAAACTGGTTAAACACAGTGCCTGCAATGAACGAATCGACATTTTTTTACCCTTCAGCGTTATTAACCAGCTTTATACGCGATGAAGTATAAACAGGATTTTTCTATCAGGGATGACAGGAATGTTAAAACTCATGACGTGGTTTGCAGGGTTGCAACCCCTCCCCGACACCCGAAGGGTATTAAGGAGGGGCTGTGTGGTGAGGGGGAGCAGTCAGATTGTTTTGTATGACAACGTTCTCAGATCGCCGCTTTCGCCCGTTGTTTCACGGCATAAATCAGCACCACAGCGAAACATACCATCGGCAGGGCGTAAGAAACGGCGGTGTTGTAGTGGTCGGCAATCGCGCCCATCAGATACGGCATCACCGCGCCACCGACAATCGCCATGATCATCACCGAGCTGGCGCGTTTGGTTTGTTTGCCCATGTTCTTGACGCCCATCGCGAAAATGGTCGGGAACATGATCGACATGAAGAAGAAAATCGCCACCAGCGCAATCACCGACACATTATCAATACCGGCCACCACCACGCCGCACAGCACAATATTGATGATGGCGTAGACCACCAGCAGCGTGGCCGGGCGGACAAAGCCCATCAGCCAGGTGCTGAAGAAACGCCCGACCATAAAGCTGATCATGCCGACAGACAGCAGATACGACGCGTTCTGGTTCGACAGCGTGTGCCAGTGTTCGGTGGTGTAGTTAATGAAGAAGGCACCGACGCCAACCTGTGCCGCGACGTAGAAGAATTGTGCGATGACGCCGCCGGTGAAATGGCCGTGCTGCCACAATCCTTTCTCGATACCGTGATCTTCCGGAGCGCTTTGCTCGCGGATGTCCGGCAATTTTGTGCGTCCGAACAGGAAGGCAATCAGCAGCACTAACACGGCGATGGCGACGTAAGTGGTTTTCACCGAGGACAATCCGTCCGTCGTGGTGCCTTGTGTGGCGGAGAAGAACAGTGAACCACCGATGATCGGGCCGATGAACTGACCTAAACCGTTGAAGGACTGAGAAAGGTTCAGGCGGCGTTCGGCTCCGGCCGGATCGCCGAGAACGGTAGCGAACGGGTTAGCGGCGGTTTCGAGACAGCCCAGACCGAGGGCGATCACGAACAATGCGAACAGGAACATGCCGAAGCTGCCTGCGGAGGCGGCGGGCACGAACAACAGTGCGCCCAGGGCATACAGACACAGACCCACCAGGATCCCGGCTTTATAACCGAACCTGTCCATGAAGAAACCGGCGGGCAGGGCGATGATAAAATACGCCCCGAAATAGGCGGCCTGTAGCAGACCGGACTGGGCTTTATTGACGTGCAACACGTCCTGGAAATGCTTATTCAGGACATCCAGCAGCCCGTAGGATAAACCCCACAGGAAAAACAGCGTGGTGACCAGTATGAACGCCAGTCGGAAACCGGACGTCGTTTTGCGCTGCGCATAAGCGGGCGCGGCAGTTTTATCGGCGAGCATGTTGTATTCCTCAGTATCTGGTGACGCATGTAGGGGGTCAGCTCAGGTGGCTGATTTTTTATGTCAGATAACGTGAAAAACGGTTAACTCCCTCATAGCAGGGAGATGTATAGCTATTTCTGATCAGCCAGCGAAAAAATCTTCTCCATTTCCACCCACTTTTCACCGGCGGGCGTCCACGGCGTAGGGCGCTGATACTTCCACATCAGGGCTTCCCATTCGCAGACTTTCGGATCCTCCAGACTGCGGCGTTCGAACAGTCCGCTGTCAAAATCTTCCGTGGTTTCCATCACCATCATCAGGCGGTTGCCCAGCCGGTAAATTTCCATGTCTGCGATGCCATAGCGGCGCAGGTGCGCGGTAATTTCCGGCCAGATTTCGCGGTGATAACGCTGATATTCTTCGATAAGCACCGGATCGTCCGCCAGATCCAGCGCCTGACAATAGCGGCGTTTCATGTTAAGGCCCGGTCGAGATGCATATAACCGCCGTCCACGGTCAGCCACTGGCCGGTGGTGTGCGAGGCGCGGGAAGAGAGCAGGAACACCACGGTGTTGGCGATTTCCTGCGGCGTGGTCATACGCTGTCCCAGCGGAATATGCGAAGTGATTTGTTGCAGCTTTTCTTCGGGATGGTCGAAGCTTTTGATCCAGCGTTCGTACAGCGGCGTCATGACTTCCGCCGGGATCACCGCGTTCACGCGGATACCGTCGCCGAGCAGCGCCGCTGCCCATTCGCGGGTCAGCGCCAGAATGCCGCCTTTGGCCGAAGCGTAACCGCTGGTGTTGCCTTGTCCGGTGAGTGCCGTTTTTGAGCTGATATTGACGATAGCTCCCCGGCTGGCGCGCAGGGCGTTCAGGCTCAGGTGCGCCATCAGGTAATAGTGGATCAGATTCTGCTCGAGCGATTGCACAAAGGCTTCGCGACCGGCATCCAGCCCGACGCTGTCGTTGGCACCGGCATTGTTCACCAGCCCGTCGATGCTGCCGTAGCGGGTAAGCACCTCATTCACCGCTGCCTTGCAACTGGCTTCGTCGCGCAGTTCAGTCAGTACAAAGCTGGCCTGTGGCGAAAGCTGTTGCAGTTTATGCATCAGTTCATTGGCCGGTTCGGTATTGCTGATGATCACCGGAACCGCGCCTTCTTCCGCCAGCGTCAGCGAAATCGCCGCGCCGATACCGGAACCGCCACCGGTGACCATCACCACTTTATTTTGCAGATGCAGATTCATCAGTCATTTCCTGTAATCGGTAAAGGCTGTAATCGATAAATCGTGCAGGCATTGCCGCCATAAATGGCTGCCTGCTCGTCAGAACTGAGTGCGGCCGTGGCCTGTTCACATAAATCCCACGGATTTTCATCCCCGTCTGCCAGTAAACACACCGGCCAGTCGGAACCAAACATCAGGCGTCCGGCACCGAAAACGTCCAGTGCGGCATCGAAATACGGCAACAGATCGCGGGCTGGCATACCTGCCGGACGCGGCTCGGTCAGCAACCCCGAGAGCTTGCAACTGACGTGTTTTAACCCCGCCAGCGGTGCAATCTGCTGCTTCCAGTACGCTGCACCCCGGCTGAGATCCGGCTTGCCGAAGTGATCGAGCACCAGAAAATGCCCGTCATGCTTTGCCGCGAACTGCACGGCATCGCGCAGATGGCGATGCGTCACCAGAATTTCATAGACATAGTCCTGCCGCTGAATCTGGCGAATACCCGCATTGATGGTCGGATTTTCCAGCCACTGCGCAGGTGAAGACTCGTCCTGAACCTGATGACGAAAGCCGCGCAGCAGCGGGTGTGAAATCGCCTCCAGATCCCGTTGCAGTGCGGGTGATGACAGATCCACCCAGCCGGTCACGGCATGCACAAAGTCGGTTTGCTCTGCGATCTCCAGCAGCCAGCGGGTTTCCTGCACAGAGGAACAGGCCTGAACCAGAACCGTGCCCTGAATATCGTGACGTTGTAACGCAGGCCGCAATATCTCCGGCAATAAATCCTGTTTCAGCACCGCCATGTCATCGCCTATCCAGCGATAATCCTGCGGGATGTAGCGCCAGAAATGCTGGTGGCTGTCGATTCGCATCATCGGCGTTCTCCTTGCTGCTTTTCGATCATTAAGGTCAGGCGTGATGGCGGTATCTTTCGATCGACGCCTGATGCATCTCAATGGAGAATCCCGGTGCCTGCGGCGGCATATAGGCCGCGCCCCGGACGTCGCACGGATGCACAAAATGCTCGTGAAGATGGTCAACGTATTCGATGACGCGGCCTTCGTGCGTACCTGCGATGCACAGATAATCAATCATCGACAGATGCTGCACGTATTCGCATAACCCGACGCCGCCCGCGTGCGGACACACCGGCAGATTGTATTTGGCCGCCATCAGCATCACCGCCAGCACTTCGTTGACGCCGCCCATGCGGCAGGCATCAATCTGCACCACGTCGATGGCTTCGCGCATAATGAACTGCTTGAACATGATGCGGTTCTGGCACATTTCGCCGGTGGCGACTTTAACCGGTGCAACGCCCTGACGGATTTTGCGGTGGCCTTCGATGTCGTCCGGGCTAGTCGGTTCTTCGATAAACCAGGGGTTGGCAAAGGCGAGGGCGTTCACCCAGGGGATGGCGTCGTTGGTTTCCCATACCTGATTGGCGTCGATCATCAGTTTGCGGTCCGGGCCGATCACTTCGCGGGCGATGCGCACACGGCGGATGTCGTCTTCCAGGTCGCGCCCGACTTTTAGTTTCAGATAATCGAAACCGGCGTCGACCGCTTCCTGACATAAACGGCGAAGTTTATCGTCGGGATAGCCGAGCCAGCCCGCTGACGTGGTGTAGCACGGGTAGCCTTCCGCCAGCAGTTTCTCCGTGCGCCGGGGTTTGTTGTCGGCACGTTGCTGCAATAAGGCCAGCGCTTCCTGCGGCGTGATGCAGTCGGTGATGTAACGAAAATCGATGCAGCGCACCAGCTCTTCCGGTGACATATCCGCCACCAGTTTCCACAGCGGTTTACCGGCGGCTTTGCTCCATAAATCCCACACCGCGTTAACCACCGCGCCGGTCGCCAGGTGGATTGCGCCTTTGTCAGGACCAATCCAGCGCAACTGGCTGTCGCTGGTGAAATCGCGCCAGAACTGGCCCATATCGGCGGTAATGTCCGCCAGTTCGCGGCCCACGATCAGATGTTCCAGCGCTTTAATCGCCGCACAGCAGATTTCATTGCCGCGCCCGATGGTGAAGGTCAGGCCGTGGCCTTTCAGCGCCGGAGTGTCAGTGTCTAAAATCACATACGCAGCGGAATAATCCGGATCCGGGTTCATGGCATCCGAGCCGTCCAGCGCCAGCGAGGTCGGGAAACGCACATCTTCAACACGTAAAGCGGTAATCGTTGTCATCGCAAAATTCCTTTAGCTGTAAAGGGTTATGCCTGCACTGTCTTCTGGCGCTGCTCACCCAAACCTTCAATCCCAAGCCGCATCACCTGACCGGCTTTCAGGTACACCGGCGGTTTTTGCCCCAGTCCGACGCCCGGCGGTGTGCCGGTAGAAATGATGTCACCGGGTTGCAGGCTCATGAAGCGGCTGAGATAACTGATGATTTCGGGGATCTGGAAAATCATGGTGCGCGTATTGCCGTTCTGATAGCGCTTGCCGTCAACTTCCAGCCACAGATTCAACTGGTGCGGGTCAGGGATTTCATCCGCTGTCACCAGCCACGGACCGGTCGGGCCGAATGTGTCGCAGCCTTTACCTTTGTCCCAGGTGCCGCCGCGTTCAATCTGGAATTCGCGCTCAGAGACATCGTTGATCACGCAGTAACCGGCGACGTGCGACATCGCATCGGCTTCGCTGATATAGCGCCCGCCGGTGCCGATCACCACACCGAGTTCCACTTCCCAGTCGGTTTTGACAGAATCACGCGGGATCTCCACGTCGTCATTTGGCCCGACCATCGCGCTGGTCCATTTGCTGAAAACCACCGGTTCTTTCGGGATCTCCGCGCCAGTTTCGGCGGCGTGGTCGGCGTAATTGAGGCCGATACAGATAAATTTCCCCACCTTGCCGACACAGGCACCCAGACGTGGTTCACCGCCGACCAGTGGCAGCGTGTGCGGATCGAGCTGGCGCAGTTTATCCAGCGTTTCAGGCTGCAGAAATTCGCCGCTGATGTCGGCAATATGTGCGCTGAGATCCCGCAACGTGCCGTTGTCATCCAGCAGGCCGGGGCGCTCAGAACCTGCGTTGCCGTAACGTAATAATTTCATGGGTCAGTGTCCTTCTGTGAAAGTCAGATCGGTGAAAATCAAATGTTTAAAGCCGCTGGCGTGTCAGTTGCTCCAGCCGCCGTCAATAATTTGAACCGTGCCGGTGGTGTATGAACTGGCGTCGGAAGCCAGATACAGCGCAAGCTGGGCGATTTCTTCGGTTTTACCGATGCGCCCGATCGGCTGGCGGGAAACAAACGCCGCATACACCTCGGCTTCGCTGCGGCCTTCGGCCTTTGCCTGTGCCGCGATGCGCTGGCGCAGGGACGGCGATTCCACCGTGCCCGGACAAATCGCGTTACAGCGAATGCCGCGGGTGACGTAATCCGCTGCAACAGAACGGGTCAGGCCAATCACGGCCGCTTTTGAAGCGCTGTAAGCAAAGCGGTTCGGCACACCTTTGATGCTGGAGGCGACGGAAGACATGTTGATCACTGAACCGTGGTTGCGCTCAAGCATGGCGGGCAGAAAAGCGCGGATCATGCGGAACATCGCGGTGACGTTAAGATCGAGCGCAAACTGCCATTCGCGTTCGGTGCAGGTCAGGATATCGCCGCTGTGCACCACGCCAGCGCAGTTGAACAGCACATCGAGCGCGCCGGTTTCTTCTGCCAGCGCAGCAATCGCCTGCGGGTCGGTCACATCAAGCAGGCGCGGGGTGATGCCGGGAATATTGTGTAATGCGTCGATGTTGATGTCGGTGGCAATCACCTCTGCGCCTTCACGGGCAAACAGCGTGGCGGTGTTGAAACCGATGCCTTGTCCGGCGGCGGTGATCAGAACTTTTTTCCCGGCCAGGTTCATAACAATTCTCCCTAAAAGGTGCTTTAAAGGCCTAATGGTCAGGCCATTGGAGGTGAAAAAAACGCGTTAAACGCAGTGCTTTTTGTTAAGATGTTCGGCAAGCTTCTGCTTAAAACGCCATTTCGGTTAACCAATTTTTTACATGCATAAAACAAATCAGCAAGATTTTTGTCCGGAAAATGCTAGCTGAATCACTTAATGAGAATTGACCTCAGGTGTCCGATGCCGATAAAAAAATTAGAAAATCCCAGAATATACAGGCAGATAGCTGACCAGCTTAAAACGTTAATTGATAACAAAGAATTTCCGCCCGGCAGCCGTCTTCCGGCCGAGCGTGAACTGGCGAGTCAGTTACAGGTCAGCCGCGCGTCGGTGCGTGAGGCGCTGATTGCGCTGGAAGTGATCGGGCTGGTGGATGTGCGGGTGGGAAACGGCGTCATTGTCCGTCAGCAACCTGCCGTTCCGGCCACGCCTTCGCAGGAGCCGGTGATGTCGCAGGCGGGGCGTAATCAGTGGGCGGATGTGGATGATGAGCTGAATATTGAGCTGGATTTTACGGCTGAACTGCCACCGTTTTCGCTGTTGCAAACCCGTCGTCTGATAGAGCCGGAAACCGCCGCGCTGGCGGCAAGAAATGCCACTGACGCCGAACTTGCGGCGATCAGGCAGGCATATGAACAAAACTGTCGCGATAACCGCAATGGCTCGGCAACGCATCCCGGCGACCGGTTGTTCCATATCCGTATTGCGCAGGCCAGCGGAAATCCGGCTTATGCCTTCATCATCGCCCACCTGCTCGGCCACCGTTATGGCACCATGTTCCGCAGCCTGCAATTACACTACACGCCGCAGGACATGCCGCACCGTTCTGAGATTGAGCACCTCGAGATCCTGACCGCGCTGGAGGCCCGTGACAGTCGTGCAGCGAAGAAGGCAATGAAGGAACATCTGGATGCGGTGATTAAGATTTTCGGGCAAGGGTGACAACGGTCGCTGCATCTGACACCGTATTTTTAATGCGACTTCATTCCGGCTGCCGTCATCATCATTCTGAATAAGAATGCCACCACGGCCAGTGATAAAACACTCAATGAATAAATGACGATCAGCCAGACGACGCGTTTCCAGAAGGGCTTCTTACGATTAACGGTCATATCCTGCATCAGGAACCTCCGGTGATAACCGGGCGAAATGCGGTCATTTCGCCCGATACTGTTGCGATCAATGGTAGCCTTCGTTTTCCCTGATTTTCCCCCGGAAGACGTAATAGCTCCAGAAGGTATAAATCAGGATCACGGGGATGATGAACACCGCGCCAACCAGCATAAATGCCAGGCTTTTCTCTGACGATGCCGCATCCCAAATCGAGATGGCCGGCGGAATAATATTCGGCCAGATGCTGATCCCAAGCCCCGAAAATCCGAGGAAAATCAGCGCGAGAGTCAGCAGAAACGGCATATAGTGCGCGTGACTTTTTATCGCCCGCAAAATTCCCCAGGTACAGGCTAAGACCAGTACCGGCACCGGCAGAAAGGCGATCAGATTCGGCATGCTGAACCAGCGATGAGCAATATCGGCATGGGTCAGCGGCGTCCAGATGCTGATCACACCGGTGATCGCCAGCAGCGTTATCACCAAGGGTTTAGCCAGACGGCACATCTTCTGATGCAGGGCATTTTCCGTTTTCATGATTAACCATGTACAGCCCAGCAGCGCGTAGGCGACCACCAGCCCGATACCACAAAAAATAGGGAAGGGGGCCAGCCAGCTTAACGCTGAGCCGCTATACGTTCTGCCTGTCACCTCAAAGCCATTAAGCACTGCGCCGACCGCAACGCCCTGACTGAAGGTGGCCACGATGGAACCGGTAATGAACGATTTGTCCCAAAACGGACGGTGCTTTTCGGTCGCCTTGAAGCGAAATTCAAACGCCACGCCGCGAAAAATCAGACCGAAAAGCATCAGGGTTAACGGAATGGTGAGTGCATCGGTAATCACTGAATAAGCCAGCGGGAAAGCGCCGTATAAGGCCGCGCCGCCCAGTACCAGCCAGGTTTCATTACCGTCCCACACCGGTGCAACGGTGTTGACCATCATGTCGCGTTCGGTTTTGTCTTTATTGAACGGGAATAAAATACCGATACCCAGATCAAAGCCATCCATTACGATGTACATCAGGTTCGCAAATACGATAATTCCAAACCATATAATAGTGTAATCAATCATATTTTTTACTTCCCTCAGGATTGCTCAGCCCTTCCTGCGCCGCAGACAGCGGACGCGCCGGTGTGTTTGGCTTACCTGGTCCACCGTGAGAAACCTCATCACCTTCACCGGTCACCGGCCCTTTTTTGATAAGACGCATCATGTAAACGTAGCCAATACCAAAAACGGACGAGTACACCAGCAGGAAAGCTAACAGGCTGAGGCTCATGTGCATTTCACCGTGTGCGGAGACGGCATCGCGGGTGCGCTGAACGCCATAAACCACCCACGGCTGACGGCCAATTTCAGTGGTAAACCAGCCCGCAAGCAGGGCAATCAGACCGGAAGGTCCCATCAGCAGCGTGAACCAAAGGAACGGGCGGGACTGATAAAGCCGCTTTTTATAACGCAGCCACACACCCAGCACGCCTGCCGTGATCATCAGCAGACCGAGCGCGACCATGATGCGGAAAGACCAGAAAACTACCGGCGAATAGGGACGATCTTCTTTCGGAAAATCCTTCAGCGCGGGCACCTGTTTTTGCAGGCTATGTGTCAGGATCAGACTGCCCAGATAAGGGATCTCCAGGGCATATTTCGTGCGTTCCTGCTCCATATCCGGGATGCCAAAAAGAATTAACGGTGTGGCTTCCCCGGGCGGATTTTCCCAGTGCCCTTCAATGGCCGCAATTTTGGCGGGCTGATATTCCAGCGTATTCAGTCCGTGGGCGTCACCGACCATTGCCTGAATGGGGGCGACGATCAGCGCCATCCACAATGCCATGGAAAACATTTTCCGAACCGCTGGCGTATCATTGCCGCGAAGCAGGTGCCAGGCACCGGAAGCCCCCACAAAGAACGCACTGGCGAGGAAAGCCGCGATGGACATATGGAACAGACGATAAGGAAATGACGGGTTAAAAATGACCTTAAACCAGTCCGTCGGCACCACGACGCCATTGACAATTTCATAGCCCTGCGGAGTATGCATCCAGCTGTTCGATGCCAGGATCCAAAAGGTGGAGATAAGCGTGCCCAGCGCCACCATACAGGTCGCAAAGAAATGCAGGCCAGGCCCCACCCGGTTCCAGCCGAACAACATCACGCCCAGAAAACCGGCTTCGAGGAAAAATGCGGTCAGCACTTCATAGGTCAGTAAAGGGCCGGTAATGCTACCGGCAAATTGCGAGAATCCGCTCCAGTTGGTGCCGAACTGATAGGCCATCACCAGACCTGACACGACCCCCATGCCAAAGTTAACAGCAAAAATTTTGGACCAGAAATGATACAGATCCCGGTAACTGCGGTTGCCGGTTTTCAGCCACATCCCTTCAAGCACCGCAAGAAAACTGGCCAGCCCGATCGTAATGGCAGGAAATATGATGTGAAAAGACACGGTGAATGCGAATTGTATTCTTGCCAGGTGAAAAGCATCTAATCCAAACATTGCTGACATCCCCTGTGGAGAAAGTGGGACACGTTAATTAAAATTAACATACAGAGTACACTTGTGATTTATACGTGATTAAGATGAAAGGATTGTGCACTGATATTATTTTGCGGGGTAGATACAGTTTGGTGAAAATACACTATAACAGTTCAGGTTATTTTCATTTTTATCATTAAAATTCAATGGGTTAATTGTTGTTTTTTTCGTGAAGCGAAATTGATTTTATTTCCCGCCTGCGCATGATAGAAATTAAAAACATTGTCGCCAGCATGGTGTAGTTCATTGATTTTTAAGGATTTATATTTAATCTGTATTTTTTACTCCGCCGGGAGTAAATTTTATCCCTAAAACGTATATTCAATTTTAATAAAACTGTTATAGCTCAATCCGGTTCAGGGAAATGAACCGGAAATAGTTTTAACATGATGATAAATTGAGTATTCGGATATGATGGTAACAATGTTTATGTGGAATTAATTTTAGCTGTTTTTAGGAATTTACTGAATGTTCATCAGCGTATTTCCCTGACGCTATTCGTGCTGGAGGGACGGGGTTTCTGCGCCGTCACCGGACAGGCCAACCCTGACGCACAAGGCAATGATCAGCGCAGCACTTAACATCACAATACCTGCCGTGATAAATACCCCGGAGATCCCACCCAGTCCGAACATGACGCCTCCCAGTGCCGCACCGGCCGCGATAGAAGATTGCACGGCAGCCACCACCATGCCTCCTGCGCTCTCAGCCTGATCGGGCACCGAGCGGGTTACCCAGTTTGACCAGGCGACGGGGACACCGCCGAATGCCAGCCCCCACAGCAAAACCAGCAGCGTGAGTCCGGTGATCTGAACGGGCAGTAATATCATCCCCAGCGCTGCGATACCGACTAAACAAGGCATCACAATCAGCGTCAGGCGAAGGCTGTAAGTCATTATCCATCCGGCCAGCAATGTACCCGCAAAATTTGCCACTCCGAATCCGAGCAATAGCAGGGCCAGTCCGCCCGCATCTACATGACTCACGCTTTCCAGAGAAGGGCGAATATACGTAAACAGGGCATACTGGCCGGTATGTGCCAGCACGCAGCCGGACATCCCCGTGGCAATGCCGGGACGGCGCAGCAATGTTAAGACTGATGCTATATGTGTAACCTGACGGGGCGCCATGCGCGGTAATGTGAACCACTGAAAAGCAAGAGTGACTCCTCCCACCAGAGCCGCGGCAATGAACGCGCTGCGCCAGCCATAGAGTTCACCGAGAATGCTTCCCAGCGGCACGGAAACGACGGTTCCCACCGCAATACCACTGAAGATAACCGACAGTGCCCGCGGCACGAGTTTCTCCGGAACCAGCCGCATCGCAACCGCTGCGGCCATACTCCAGAATCCGCCCAGCGCGACGCCAAGCAGGATCCGCATCACCAGCAACACGGCAAGGCTGGAGGAAAGGGCGACCAGCAGGTTTGAGGCGATCATCAGCACAGTAAAACTTAACAGAACGGTTCTGCGGTCAAGCTTACGGGTCAGGCCCGGTACCAGCAGTCCGGCAAACAGCGCGATAACCGCGGTGACCGTCACCGCCTGACCGGCTAATGCTTCTGTCACCTGCAGGTCTGAGGCCATGGGCGTTAACAGGCTGGCTGGCAGGTATTCTGCTGTTAACAAACCGAACACGCCCATGGTGAGGGAGAAGACTGCCATCCATGCTGGCGGAGCCTGTTGCACATCTTGTCGGGTCGCGGGCGCTGAGCCCTCTGTTTTATGATTCATTTCAAATGTTCCTGAAGATTAACGTAGCGCAGAGTCTAGGCAGGATGGTTGAGATGATCTATGATTCGAAATCCTTGTTTTTTGACTATTACTCCTGAAATGACCCAGCACGATCCCTTTGCCCTTTCTTCTGACCTGATCAGTGAACTCCTGACAGGAATGCGTCTGCGTGGTGTGCAATATCGCCGCATCCAGACCGGCTCTGAATTTGGCATGGCGTTCAAACCGAGGCCCGGACATGCTTATTTTCACTATCTTGCCGTCGGTTCCGCTGTTCTTAAAACCGGGGATGGCGCGATCCATCCATTGTCTGCCGGTGATGTCGTTTTTATGCCGCACGGAATGGCACATCAGCTTCTTTCTGAACCCGGCCATACCGCTCAGGACATTGACGACTTCGATGTCGCGCCATTAGGGGAAGCCGTGAGTGGTGTGGATACCTGCCCGAGCAGGGATACGATACCGGGCGCGATTCTTTTTTATGGCTGCATGGCGTTTGATCTGGGCGGAATGCAAAGTCTGGGTAAACTGATGCCGGAAACCATGGTGGCGGATGCCAAAGGCGAACGCTATCCCGGACTGTTGCCGGTGATGGATTCGATGAAACGTGAAATATGCTCCGGCCGCATCGGCTTTGCAGGCATTCTGGCCCGGCTTGCGGAAGTTGCCGCGGCAATGATTGTTCGCGGGTGGGTGGAATGTGGATGTGAAAATGCCTCAGGCATTGCCGCTGCATTGCGGGAACCCCGGCTGGCTAGGGCAATTCTGGCGCTGCACCGGCATCCGGGCAGGAACTGGACCGTCGCGGAGCTGGCGGCAGAGTCGCACATCTCGCGCTCGGTTTTCGCCGCGCGTTTTCAATCGATGATTGGTGTATCGCCGTTGCGTTACGTGACGGAACTGCGCATGCAACTCGCCACGCAGTGGCTCTCAGACAGCAAGATTTCTATCGAGAACGTGGCATTTCGTCTGGGTTATACCTCACAGGCTGCGTTTAGCCGGGCTTATAAGCGCATTACCGGGCAATCGCCCGGTGTCAGCCGTTAATGATGTGAGTCATCGGGGCATAAAGAATATTCCCTCAGGCTGCTTCGGGATAAGCCAGAAGCAGCCTGTATACGTCATCAGCGGGAGCTGTTGATCTCCAGAAACTCCCCGACGCATTTCATACAGGCTTCCCGTTCCTCGACGTGTGGCATGTGGCTCGAATTCTCGAAAATCACCCATTCAGCGCCTTTGATTAAATCTGCGAACGGCTGCACCACGTCGGGAGCGGCTTCATCGTAGCGGCCGGAAATCAGCAATACCGGCACGTTAATGGCGGGCAGGCGGTCGATCACCGTCCAGTCTTTCATGCTGCCAATGACGTGGAATTCAGTCGGGCCGTTCATGGCGAGGTACACCGTCGGATCCTCGTCCATCGCCGCAAAGGTACGTTTTACCTCCTCCGGCCACGGATCGAGACGGCAGACATGACGGGCATAGAATACCTGCGACGCCGCTTTGTATTCTGCGCTGTTGAGGGTTCCGGCGGCTTCATGTGCCAGTAAGGTTTCCTGAACCTCCGGCTGCAGTTCGCTGCGCAGGCGGGCGGCGGCCTGCAACCAGAGTTCCATCGAGGCCGGTGAGTTGGCGATGACCAGCGCTTTCAGGCCAGGAGGTTGCATGACGGCGTGTTCGGCACCGAGCATGCCGCCCCAGGACTGGCCGAGCAGCGCGTAATCTTTTTCAATGCCCAGATGGCGCAGCAAATTATCCAGTTCCGCCAGAAAGAACGCGGGCTGCCAGAAGCCGGCGGGTTTGTCGGGAAGGTGGGTCGAGCGACCATTACCAATCTGATCGTAGTGGATCACCGCGCGGCCGGTTCCGGCGATATCGCGGAAGGCATCAACGTAATCATGGGTGCAGCCGGGGCCGCCGTGAGCAATAACCAGCGGAGTCTTGCCGTTGTGTAAATCGCCACAGATGCGGTACCAGGTCTGGTATTGCTGAAACGGCGCATAGCCTTCAGTGATGTTGTACATTTTGTTTCCCCTGTCGGTGAATAATAACCACAGGGTAAACATCGGGGCGGCGTTGAACAGCTAGTAAAAAAGATAGAAAACAGGGCAGATTAACTGTCGAGTAAACGGTAATGCATCGCGCGAACCACGGCCTGCACACGGTTACTGGCCCCCAGTTTGCGGGCGGCGGTATTGAGATGGAGCGTGACGGTGGCAATCGACCGGTTGAGTTTGCGGGCGATCTCTTTGGCGGTTAAGCCTTCTGCCGCCCACGTCAGACATTCGCGTTCGCGCTTGCTTAAGCGCACGTGGCGACAGGTGAGAATGCTGCTGTCGAACAGCGGAAACACGCACTCCTGAAAGGTCAGCGCCAGCAGGCTCAGTTCGGCCAATACATCATGAATATCCAGCTCATGTCCCGCACCGGTGTGAATGCCGGTGACCGTCACAAATCCACCATTTGGCAAATGCAACGGCACCGTCGCGCCGCTCGGCATGTTGTTATCGCACATGTAATGGGTGACCGGTTTGTTGAGGTCACTGAGGCGGTTTTGCAGCGAGGTATTGTCCGGGCGCTGATAAGACCAGACAAACGGTGCGCAGCTTTCGAGAGCGTAATGCTGCACCGGATCGACCTGATAATACCCGTTCTCCAGCCATAACCGCTGCATGTCGCCGGGCACATTACACATCCGCAACAGCGACGGTGTGATCAGCTCGCCCTCAAGCGAACGCGGTACCGGCGTGTAGTCGTAAATCAGGGCGTCAAACCCCAGGCGCGAGGTCTGAGCGAAAAGCTGATCAAACGCACCATCAACGGTCGTTTCCCGCAAAGACACTGCACTCTCTTGCACCGCGAGCTTCATGAATTTATCTCCGCATCACTGTTTGCCAGTCTGAATGGGCTGATCGGGCACCGGTTTTGCTCAATCTCACCTGGTAAGGAAAATTTATGCAATCGCGGTGCCACATCGCTGACGGTGCAAACCTAGTATTTTTGCTAACTACCGGCGCGGCCTGACTGCGGATAACGTAAAGCCACAGGGGAAAAGACTCTCGCTCTGCACCAGAAACTGTCATTAAGAGGATTGTCATGCACCGTTACCGATTTTTGCTCTGGCGACCGCTGCAACTGCTGCCGGTGTTGCTGGGGATAAGTATTCTGACTTTCGTGATGGTGCGCGCCATACCCGGCGATCCGGCGCGGATCCTGCTTGGGGTACGCAGCACACCGGAAGCCATCGCCCGAATCCGGGTGCAGTACGGACTGGATCTGCCGGTCTGGCAGCAATATCTCTATTTTCTGCGCAACCTGTTTCATGGCGAGATGGGCAAGTCACTGATTTACCGTGTGGATACGTTAACGCTGATCATGTCGCGTATTGAGCCAACCCTGTATCTAGTGCTCGGCAGCGTGCTGCTGGCGATGCTGTTTACTGTGCCGCTGGCGGCCGGAGCGGCACGACATCGCGGGCAACTGGCGGATCAGGTGATCCGTTTACTTTCTACTATCGGCCTCGGATTACCGGCGTTCTGGCTGGCGATCATGATGATTTTACTGTTCAGTCTGTCCCTCGGCTGGTTCCCGGTGTCGGGCTATGGCAGCGATGTCGGCGAGCGTATTCATCACCTGTTTCTGCCGTGCCTGACCGTTGCGCTGGCGCTGTCAGCGGTTCTGACCCGTAACCTGCGCGCCAGTCTGCTGATGGAATTACAGAATGATTACGTCACCGCCGCCCGTGCGCGGGGGCAAAACGAAAACCGTATTTTCTGGCGACATGTGATGCCCAATTCACTGGTGCCGACAGTCAATCTGCTGGCAGTAAATATCGGCTGGCTGATTGGCAGCACGGTGGTAATTGAGAGCGTATTTGCCATTCCCGGTATGGGGCAGTTGCTGGTGAAAGCCATTATCAGCCGTGATTACATGGTGGTGCAGGGTGTGGTGCTGGTGTTCGCCCTGGCGACAGTCATCGTGAACCTGATTGCAGACTTACTGACTGTGGCGCTGGATCCGAGGGTGAAGCTATGAGCATGACCGAAAAGATAGCGACACAACGCATGGGGCATTTTCACCTGCGCGGGTTGCCGCGCCAGCAGGCGTTACGGCTCGGCATGCTGATGCTGAGTGTCTGGGTTCTGATTGCGCTGCTCAGTCCGTGGATCGCGCCGTTCGATCCGATTGCGCAGGATGCATCTGTGACACTGTCACCCCCAACGTTCGCCCATCCGTTTGGCACCGATAACTTTGGCCGCGACATTCTTTCCCGCGTGATGTGGGGGGCACGGATTGATCTGCAAATCTGTCTGATTGGTGTGATTTTTCCGTTTACCTTCGGCACGCTGATCGGCGCGTTTGCCGGATATCTCGGCGGCGCAGTCGATATCTTTTTCATGCGGGTGATAGACGTGGTGCTGGCGTTTCCTTTTCTGGTGCTGATGCTGTCGATCATCGCCATTCTCGGGCCGGGACTGGGCAGTTTTTATATTGCGATGGCGATGGTGGGCTGGGTGTCGTATGCCCGTCTGGTGCGCTCGCAGGTGCTGACGCTTAAACACCGGGATTTCATTCTGGCCGCGCGCAGCCTGGGCTACAGCCATCCGCGTATCTTACTTTTGCATCTTCTGCCCAACGCGCTGACCAGTTCGCTGGTGTTCTCGATGTCCGACTGCGTGCTGGTGTTACTCAGTGGCGCGTCGGTGAGTTATCTCGGCCTGGGCGTCCAGCCGCCGGTAGCGGAATGGGGCGTGATGGTCGCCGAAGGCCAGAGCTTTATTACTACGGCGTGGTGGATAACCACCTTCCCCGGTTTGGCGATTGTGGTGCTGGCGATGAGTTTCAGCCTGCTGGCGGACGGACTGGGTGACAAACTGGGGGAACGGCCATGACGTTAATGCAGGTTTCCGGCTTAACCATTGAAGACCGGCAAGGTGTGGCGCTGGTGGACAGACTCTCGCTGACATTGAATGCGGGCGATATTCTCGGGCTGGTCGGCGAAAGTGGCTCCGGCAAAACCCTGAGCTGTCGCGCCATGATGCGCCTGCTGCCCGGTGAAGGGCTGCATATTCGCGCCGGGGAAATCCGCCTCAATGGCATCGATTTACTGACGCTGAACGATAAACGCATGACGGCCATTCGCGGGCGGGAGATCGGCATGATTTTCCAGAATCCGGCCAGCCATCTGAATCCGGTGATGACCATCGGTCAGCAGATTGCTGAAAGCCGCCGTCTGCATTTTGGGGCCAGCCGCCGTGAAGCGCAAAGTCAGGCAGTGGAACTGCTGCGTCAGGTCGGTATTCCGGATCCGCAGCGACGGGCAGATAACTATCCGCACGAGTTTTCCGGCGGCATGCGTCAGCGGGCAATGATCGCCGTGGCGCTGGCCTGCGAACCCAAAATGCTGATTGCTGATGAACCGACCACGGCGCTGGATGTCACGGTGCAGATGCAGATTTTGCGTCTGCTCCGCGATCTGCGCGACCGGCTGGGTATCGCGATTATTCTGATCACTCACGACCTTGGCGTGGTGGCGCAAACCTGTGACCGCATTGCGGTGATGTACGGCGGGCGTTTATGTGAAACCGGTGAAAAACGGCCGGTTCTGGCCCAGGCGCAGCATCCTTATACGCGCGGCCTGATTGACTGTCAGCCGGTCAGTGAAGGCGGCAGCGGACGGCTGATCACGCTGCCCGGTCAGCCACCGGTCGCAGCACATTTTCCCAGTGGTTGCCGTTTTCATCCGCGCTGTGCGCAGGCGTCCGCGCTCTGCCGTGAAAATCAACCCGCGATGTCAGCGGGCGGCCACGCAACGGCCTGTCATCATCTGCTGAACCACGGGAGGCACAATGAGTCATTCGTCTGATCTCACGCCGCAGCCGTATCCGCTGCTGGAAGTGGAAGCACTCTCCGTGACATTTCCGGTCTCCGGCTTTGGCCTCAAAAAGCGTCACGTTCAGGCGGTAAACGGTGTGTCCCTGCATATTCACGCAGGCGAAACGCTGGGGCTGGTCGGTGAATCGGGCAGCGGAAAAAGTACCCTCGGGCGGGCGATGTTGCAGCTGGAAAATGCCAGCGCCGGACGGGTTCGTTTTAACGGGCAACTGATTACCGACGGCATGAAACCTGACATTGCCCGTCTGCGACAGCAAACCGCGATGATTTTTCAGGATCCGTTTTCCTCACTCAACCCGCGCCAGACGATTGGCGAAAGTATCGGCGAGGTGTTGCGGGTACACAACAAAGTGGCGAAAGCGGAGATCCCGGCGCGGGTAAGCACGTTGCTGACGCTGGTCGGCCTCAGCCCGGAACATGCCACGCGCCGTCCGCAGGCGCTGAGCGGTGGACAATGTCAGCGCGCCGGCATTGCCCGGGCGCTGGCTATCGAGCCACGCCTGATTGTCGCTGATGAATGTGTTGCGGCGCTGGATGTGTCGATTCAGGCGCAGATCATCAATCTGCTGATGGATCTGCGCGAAAGCATGGGGCTGGCGATCTTATTTATTGCCCATGATCTGGCGATTGTGCGCCGCCTGTGTGACCGCGTGGCAGTGATGTATCTCGGACGTATTGTCGAAAGCGGGCCGACGCAAACGGTGTTTAACGCGCCGCGCCATCCGTATACCGCCGCGCTGGTGGCGGCAATCCCTGAAATCGACCCCGACCGGCCGCTGCCGGAGCATCCGTTACAGGGAGAACCACCCAGCCCGGTTTCGTTGCCTGCGGGCTGCGCTTTCCATCCACGCTGTGCCTTTGCGCTGCCTGAGTGCAGGCACGGTGCGGCACCTGAAACCCGGCATATTGCCGACCATGCCTTCGCCTGTGTTCTTGATAACCACAAAAGCGACGGGATCAATCCGATGACTGAAGGAATGTTACATGAAGCAAAAGCATTTTAACGTTGTGGCCGCCGGGGTGCTGCTGGCGTTGAGTCTGGTCAGCGAAATGGCGCAGGCTGCGGGGGTACTGACCATCGGCCGTCGTGAAGACAGCACCACATTTGACCCGATCAAGTCGGCGCAAAACGCCGATAACTGGGTGTTCTCCAACGTGTTCGATCCGCTGGTGCGCGTTGATAACACCGGCACCAAACTGCTGCCGGGCCTGGCTGAAAGCTGGACGATTTCGCCGGACGGTAAAACCTATACGCTGAAAATGCGCGACGCGAAATTCTCTGACGGCACGCCGGTGACCGCCTCTGATGCTGTGTTCAGCCTGACGCGTATCCGTGATGACGCCGGATCGCTGTGGAAGGATTCATACAGCATTATCGATACGCTGAAAGCCCCCGATGCCCATACGCTGGTGATCACCCTGAAAACGCCGTCGGCAGCATTCCTTTCTCAACTGGCACTGCCGAATGCCTCGGTGATTTCGCAGCAGGCGCTGACCAAACAGGGCGCGGATGATTTTGCCGAACACCCGGTGGGTTCCGGCGCGTTCAGCGTGAAAGAGTGGACGCGCGGTGAGAAAGTCGAACTGGTGAAGAACCCGTACTACTGGGACGCCGCAAAAGTGAAACTCGATGGCGTCGAGTGGCTGACGCTGCCGGACGACAATACCCGCATGCTGAAAGTGCAGGCCGGAGAAATTGACGCGGCACTGTCGATCCCGTTCTCGCGCATTTCATCGCTGCAAAAAGACCCGAAACTCGCCGTCGAACTGGATACGTCAACCCGTGAAGATCACCTGCTGATCAACCATTCTCACGGTGACCTGGGCAAAGTGGAAGTGCGTCAGGCGCTGGACTTCGCCATCGATAAAAAAGCCATTATTGATACCGTGACGTTTGGTTACGGCAAAATCGCCAACTCCTACATCCCTGATGGCGCGCTGTATCATTACGCTGACAACCTGCAACGCCCGTACGACCCGGAAAAAGCCAAACAACTGCTGGCCGCCGCCGGAGTGAAAAATCTGACCCTGAAATATCTGGTGAATGCCGGTGATGAAGTGGATGAACAGATTGCGGTATTGCTGCAACAGCAACTGGCAAAAGCCGGGATCACTGCCAACTTGCAGAAAGTGGATCCGAGCCAGAGCTGGGACATGTTAGTGGCGGGGGACTATGACATTTCGGTGATGTACTGGACGAACGACATTCTCGACCCTGATCAGAAAACCACCTTTACGCTGGGCCATGACTCGAACATGAATTACATGACGCGTTATCACAATGACAAAGTGAAAGCGCTGGTGGCCGCCGCGCGGGTGGAGATGGATCCGAAGAAGCGTGAACAGATGTACATCGATTTGCAGAAAATGGCGAAAGCCGATGTGAACTGGATTGATCTGTATTACAGCCCGTACCGCAACGTGACCCGTAAAAATATCAAAGATTTCCACCAGAATCCGTTAGGGCGCTTCACACTCGAGGAGACGGTGAAAGAATAAGAAATCCTGCACCAGGGAGATAATAAGAAAGTTGAGACAAAAGTCTGTTTTGCCCTTTTTAGCCCGCTTCCGAGCGGGCTTTTTTATTGCCTGTAAATCTGACGTTTTCCCCCGTTACATCTTCAACGCTTCATCAACTGTCAGGCAGATGCTGCTTGATTTTGAGCGATTGCTCAAGTACCTTGCTGGCCTTGAGCGTTTGCTCAAAATCTATCTGAGGCACTTTTTATGTTCGTCAATAACCGCTGGCTGATACTTGCGATTGTCACCAGTACACTCTTTTTGATCATCATTGATATGACCGTGCTGTACACCGCTTTACCGCGTCTGACGCAGGCGCTGGGCGCCACGGCATCGGAAAAATTATGGATAGTGAATGCCTATCCGCTGGTGGTCGCCGGTCTGTTACCGGGCGCGGGAATGCTCAGTGACCGCATCGGACACAAAAATCTTTTTATGAGCGGGCTGCCGGTATTTGCGTTCGCTTCCCTGTGCGCGGCGTTTTCTGCCAGCGCTGAAATGCTGATCGCCTCCCGCGTTTTCCTGGCGATTGGCGCGGCGATGATGATGCCTGCGACGCTGGCAATTGTGCGCCACGTATTTACCAACGAACGTGAACGTGCGCTGGCGATCGGCATCTGGTCGGCGGTGGCTTCCGGCGCTGCGGCGCTCGGGCCAGTCATTGGCGGCGTGCTGCTGGAATATTTCTGGTGGGGCTCGGTGTTCCTGATCAACGTGCCGATTGTGCTGGCCGTTTTCCCGTTTGCACAGGCGCTGATCCCGCGCGGTGAAGGTAATAAACAACGTCCGTGTGATTTTGCCGGTTCTGCGCTGGTGATGGCGGGGCTGGTGGGCGTGATTTACGCGCTGAAAGAGCTGAGCCAGATTAATTCGTCGTGGCTGGTGATCATGGGTTCTGCGGCCGCAGGCGTCCTGTTCCTCGGTTTATTCGTCAGAAGACAAAAACGCGCAGTACAGCCGATGATCGACTTTTCACTGTTCCGCAACCGTGCGTTTGCCTGTGGCGTGGGCGTGGCGATCACCTCAATGATTGCGCTGATCGGTATCGAACTGGTGCTGAGCCAGCGGTTGCAGCTGGTGCTTGGACTGACGCCGTTTATGGCGGCGATGTTTATCCTGCCGATCCCGGTGGCGTCTGCGCTGGCCTCGCCGCTGGCGGGTATGCTGATCCCGCGTGTCGGTGTGCGCAAAATGATGCTCGGCGGCTTCGCGATATCTGCACTCGGCATCGTCATTCACGCCCTGGTCTACGATGGCAGCGCGGTGATACAGCTGATCAGTCTGTTTATTTTAGGTTTTGGCCTTGGTGGCGCAGTGACCGCAGCCTCGACGTCGATCATGCTCAACGCCCCGGAAGACAAGGCCGGAATGGTGGCCGCGATAGAAGATGTGTCGTGGGAAATGGGCGGCGTGCTCGGCGTGACCTTGCTGGGCGGCCTGATGACGGCGGTTTACAGCCGCAGCCTGACACTTCCGCAAGGACTGGTCAGCGGTGAAACGGCGTATGACAGTCTTGATGAAGCCTTGGCGCTCGCCGGGCATCTCAGTCCTGAGCATGCTTCGTTACTGACCAGTCTGGCTCGAACCGCATTTGATCAGGCGTTTCTGGCGGTGCTGATTTCTGCGGCTGTGCTGGTGATTACCAGCGTCGTGGTGCTGAAAATCGTGCTGCGTAAGTCCGTGGGCACACGCCAGGCTTCCTGATAAAATGCCGGTCTGAGCAACTGCTCAATGCCAGTACAGGATAAATTATGAAAGAAAACCGGGAAGCGTTAAGGGCTAAAATTCTTGACGGAGCCATCAGTCTCTTTATCGAAAAGGGGATTGAAAAAGTCACGACGCGCGAGCTGACGGAGTACGTCGGGATTTCCCGCAGCCACATTTATCATTATTTTCCTGACTGGCAGACGCTGTGCGTTGAAGCGCTGTCGGTGGTGATGATGGCGGAGCTGAAAGAGTTTTCCGCTGAAATTTCACCGCTTGAGCCCAAAGCAAAATTACACACGCTGGTGTGCAATTATCTGCCCGATACGCAGGGCGATATCTGGCAGTTGTATGGTTCGCTGTGGCAACTGGCGGCGCATAATGAGGCTTACGCCGAACTGGCGCGGCTGATGGTGCATAAGTGGCTGGCGCTGCTGGCCGACATTATCCGCGCCGGGATCGACAGCGGCGTGTTCCGCCCGACCGATGCCGGACGCGTTACCCGCCAGTTGTCTGCCATCATGAATGGCTATTCCGATCAGCTGATCGTCATGCCTTCCGCCGCAGCGCGTCAGGAAGCGATGGACGATATTCTCGATTTTATCGGGCGGGTGCTGGAGAAATAAAAAAGGGAGAGGGTATAGCAGAGTTGTCTGCTAAACCCCCTCCCAGCCTCCCCCTTCGCAGGGGGAGGAGCAAGGCAAACCGACCCTTAATCTCCCGATGCTGAGGAAGACAGCGCCCGGCTCCCTCCCCTGCGAAGGGGAGGGTTGGGGTGGGGTATTACAGCAATTTTAGGGAGTTGAAGCTTGCTTCGACATTGCGTGCACCAGCAAAATTCCTCCCAATCGTTTCCATTTAATGACTTCTCATTCCTGCCGCAAACATCAGCAGATGAAACACCGATGCCACAACAAATAACGCCAGCACGCTGCCGCCCCAGATGACGGCCATCCAGCCGACACGCTTTAAGAACGGGGCTTTAGTGATGTTGCTGTCATCCATTTTTCTGATGAGATTCATAACGCGATTCCTCAGTGATAACCCTGATCCGGTGTGACTTTCCCGCGGAACACGTAGTAGCTCCAGAAGGTGTACACCAGAATGATCGGGATGATGAACAGGGCGCCGACCAGAATAAAGCCCTGGCTTTGCGGCGGTGAAGCCGCTTCCCAGATAGAAATGGACGGCGGAATGATGTTCGGCCAGATGCTGATCCCCAGACCGGTATAGCCGAGGAACACCAGCGCCAGCGTCAGCAGGAACGGCGCGTGATGCGCATTTTTGCTGATGGCGCGATACATCCACGCGGAGACCAGCACCACCAGCACCGGTACCGGCAGGAACCAGTAAAGATTAGGGCGCGAGAACCAGCGGGTGGCGATATCGCTGTGGGTCAGTGGCGTCCACAGGCTGACTGCAAGCGTCACCAGCAGGAATACCAGCAACAGGGGTTTAGCGATTTTGTGCATCGCTTCCTGCAATTCGCCTTCGGTTTTCATAATCAGCCAGGTGCAGCCGAGCAGGGCATAAGCCACCACCAGCGCAAAACCACAGAACAGCGTGAACGGCGTCAGCCAGTCCAGTGCGCCACCGGCATAAGTCCGGTTCACCACCGGAATTCCGTTGATCACCGCGCCCAGCACCACGCCCTGACAGAAGGTGGCGATCACCGAACCCCAGATGAAAGATTTGTCCCACACGTGACGTTTGGCCGGACTGGCTTTGAAACGAAATTCAAACGCCACACCCCGGAAAATCAGACCGAACAGCATCAGGGTCAGCGGGATAGTCAGTGCATCCAGAATCACCGAGTACGCCAGCGGGAATGCGCCATACAATGCCGCACCGCCGAGCACCAGCCAGGTTTCGTTGCCGTCCCAGACCGGCGCAACGGTGTTCATCATCACATCACGGTCGTGTTCTTTTTTCACCAGCGGGAATAGCAGGCCGATACCCAGGTCGAATCCGTCCATCACCACATACATCATCACGCCGAAGATGATGATCAAAAACCAGATCAGCGGTAAGTCGATACCCATTATCAAGCTCCCTTATTTTCGTCAGTCAGTGATTCTGAAATCGCAGACAGCGGACGCGCAGGCGTGCGGTGCTGGCCCGGACCACCGTGATCAACACTTTCACCTTCGTGCGCCTGCGGACCCTTGCGGATCAGACGCATCATGTAGCCGTAACCGACACCAAACACCGAACAGTAAATGACGATGAACAGGATCAGGCTGACGCTCATCTGGATGACGTTATGGTTAGATACCGCATCTTTGGTACGCAGCAGGCCATAAACTACCCACGGCTGACGCCCCATTTCCGTGGTGATCCAACCCGCCAGCAACGCCAGCAGACCGGAAGGCCCCATCAGGAAAGCAAAGCGCAGGAACGCTTTAGAGGTATACATTTTGCCGCCACGGCGCAGGATCAGGCTCAGCACCCCCAGCAAAATCATCAGCATGCCGAGACCGGCCATGATGCGGAAGGTATAGAAGATGACGGAAGAGTTCGGGCGGTCTTCTTTCGGGAAGGATTTCAGCGCCGGGATCTGATGGGTCAGGCTGTGCGTCAGGATCAGGCTGCCCAGATACGGGATTTCAATCGCGTAACGGGTTTCTTCACGGTTCATATCGGGATAGCCGATCAGCACCAGCGGGGAAGGTTTGTTGTCTTTATTTTCCCAGTGGCCTTCGATGGCCGCGATTTTAGCGGGCTGATATTTCAGGGTATTCAGGCCGTGCGCATCGCCCAGGAATGCCTGAATTGGCGAGACGATCAGCGCCATCCACATTGCCATCGACAACATGGTGCGAATGGCTGGCGTATCGCGACCGCGCAGCAAATGCCATGCCGCAGCAGAGCCCACGAAGAAGGCAGACGCCAGAAACGCGGCGGTAGTCATGTGCATTAAGCGGAACGGGAAGGACGGGTTGAAGATAACCTTCATCCAGCTGACCGGCACCACCAGGTTGTTAACAATCTCGTAGCCCTGCGGGGTTTGCATCCAGCTGTTGGAAGCGAGGATCCAGAACGTCGACATCAGTGTGCCGAGCGCCACCATGCAGGTAGAGAAGAAGTGCAGGCCCGGTCCGACGCGGTTCCAGCCGAACAGCATCACGCCGAGGAAGCCAGCTTCGAGGAAAAATGCAGTTAACACTTCGTACGTCAGCAGCGGACCGGTAATGCTGCCCGCGAATGACGAGAACATACTCCAGTTGGTGCCGAACTGGTAAGCCATCACCAGACCGGAGACCACGCCCATACCGAAGTTAACGGCAAAGATTTTCGACCAGAAATGATACAGGTCGCGATATGCCTCTTTTTTTGTTTTCAGCCACATGCCTTCCAGAACAGCCAGAAAACTGGCAAGCCCGATAGTAATAGCGGGAAAAATGATGTGAAAAGAGACGGTGAAGGCAAACTGGATCCGGGCCAGTTCTAGCGCATCAAGACCAAACATAACAACCTCTTTTGTGTGTCAGGTTACCCTTCCAAACAGCAATACCGGTACGGGAACCGGCGATGTATGACATTCGCAGGTGAAGTCATGAATGAAAGGGTGGGACTGCCGGGGTTTTGCGAGAAACCGATTTAAGCACATCGCGCGAAGGGATTAACAGGGACCGTTCCGTGGGGAAATTAGTCGCTGAAACACTTTCAGTACGGGTAAAAAGCAGGGGAGGGAAAACTAAATTCGGAGAAAAGCGGGGGAAGGGAATTAACCACAAAAAGTGAGAGGTCATGTTGTTGCATTGATCTGGATCAAAAAGTTGTGATGTTTTTCAAATGTAATTTCCCTGCATTCGGTAATGGCTTGTTGTGTGCAAAATTGGTAACAAGAAAGTTAAATTTGCAGGAGTGACAGCGCATTCTTATTTTTAATGCAATGTAAATTTATGTCATCGGTTTTGGTGAAAAATGGAGCCGGAAGGTAATTTTTGTAGCATTTTTTTACATTTTAACGGAAGTCTGCCCGGGTGACTGAGGAAAAAAGACGCCCGAAGGCGTCAGGGTAATAAGCCTCCTATCAGCTCAAAAAAGGCATCTTCACTAAACGCCCGCTCTGGCCCGGTGAAGGGATTTGCAGGGCGCCATGTCCAGTCCCTGTTTTCGCCAGCACGCATAAACAACCGGCACAGGACAGTCACGCGACCCTGAATGCAAAGACTGGCTTCCACACAGCCTGTGACGCCCTGGCCATATAAATAGACCGGCGTGAATTTCACCTGCCTGTCTTCATAAAACAGCCGTATACCCGGAACGCTGAATGATTTCCCGCCCATCAGACATTCAACCAGTGAGATAGTGGTGCCTTCGATCCGTATACCGGTGCCTTCCAGCCATTCTTCCATGTTTTCCTGCAGCAGGCTGATCCGCTGCCGGAACTCGGCGATATCCGCCTGACCTTTATTTTCAAAAGAGCCAGTGCGAGGTTGGCTGTCTTGTAATTTTTTTAGAAACCGTTCTTTTGCTGACATACTTCCTCTGTAATTTAAGATGGCTGACGTCCGCCGCCACAAACATCAGTCAGTGATCTGCCTGACCATTTTTTTCGGTTGTCGCCGGTAAGTTCTGGAGGAGCAACACATACCTGTTCAGCAACTGCGTGAACTGGTTATCCACTTGCATAATCCGCTGCGGGGATATGCCTTTTTGCTGCTGTTTATCCTGCGCCAGTTTGCGCAGCGATTCTTCGACTGGCGGCGAACTGTTCAGCGCCTGCTGGATGGCAAACACGGAGGATTTTAGCTGCGACACGGTCATGTATTTACCGCGTTGTTCATCCAGCCCGTTGAGTTTGTCCGCCAGTTGCTGTAACTGCGTATTCGCCTGTTGCCAGCCATCGAGGTTTTCCAGCGGTATCGCACTGGCGTTAAGCTGCTGTGTCCAGTTTTTTGCCAGTTGTTGAGATGCGGGGTTATCCGGCCAGAGGATTTGCGCCTGTTTTACCAGTTGTGCTCCGGTGTCCTGTGCCCAGCGCGGCGGCAATGCTGCCAGCTGGCGTGTTTGCTGTTGGGTGGCGGCCAGAAATGCCGGTGCCTCGCGGTGGAGCATCTCAGCCTGTTGGTTCTTAAGTGTTTCCAGCGTCTGTGCGTTCAGCGATTTTGGTAATACCGGCAGCGTCGCCATCAGTTGCTCTGCCGTTTGCGGATGATAAAAAGCATCTATCCCGGCTTTAAAACCGGTACCGGCCAATGCCGTCACCACGATACCTGCGATAAACCCTTTCCACTGCACCGGACGTTTCACTGGCGAAGGCGGTGCAATCACCTGCGGTTCGGCAGGTCCGCTCTGCGCAACATACACCCATTGTTCACCGGGTTGCGCGGTCCACTCTTTTTCCGCTTTTTCTACCGCTGCCGCCGGTAAAACGATTGCTGCATCGCTGGTCGCGTGCATATTCTCCAGCTTGACGGCAGTACCATGCATGAAACTAGTCAGTGCTTCCAGCTGGCTGACGTGTTTCAGTTCAAGGCGTTGCAACACATTGCAAAGCGAAGCGATCAGTTTTTCTGCCTGATAAATCTGCGATAAATCATGATATTCCAGTGACATACCGCGCAATATTTGCTGAAGACGCTGACTCAGACCCGAAAGAATTTCCATCCGCGCGTGCACCGGCTGCGGCCACAGTCCCGGCCACTGACGTGAAATTAATGCCTCGAGGATCGCCAGCCCTTCATTTAATCCCGGCATGCCCGCTAGCCGCGCTCTGGCCTGTGTGTACCAGGAGGCCGTTTGCAGCTCGATACCGTTTTGCTGGAACAGGTTCAGACACAGGTGTTCCACCTTTTTCCAGTCCACATCGGGACGCGCCGGATGGGTTAATTTGCTCAGTTCTTCGCGTAAAACCGCGTAATCAGCCAGCGCACGCGGGTCATCCCCGGTGCGCAACTGGCGGTTTTTGTCTTGGGTTATCATCTTGTCTTACCTGAGAAAGCTTTATTTGGCGGTAAAGTTTGTGCACCCGATTTTTTGGGTGCACATTGACTAGCATTGTAAATTAATAATTATCGCCACCTAAAAATGCGATGCGTTCATTTGTCATTTTTGTCTGACAATCATAAATATTAATCCTGTTTTGAATTGGCGTAATTTCCATATCCGCATCCGATAATTTTCCGCATTTAAGCGCTTTTTCATTCACCCACGCTTGTTGTGATTTCTTCATGGAAGTTTTAATCGAGTCCGGGAGGCTTTTCCAGATATCATTCAGGTTTCGGTCGCTTCTTGCATAGTTATTTTTTGAGTTGGATAATTTTACAGTGAAATTAGAAGTGATGATATGATCTTTATTCACTGCGAGTGTGGACATTTTATATATAGAGTTCTGAATGTAATTAACTCTGCTTACAGATATATCCTTTTTGTTATCAGCCAGACTGAGGCTGTAGGGATAATTACTCCATACAACTTTACCGTTATTCATTTTCCCATTATCTGAAATGATACTGGACAGATACTCCGGGTTGTTTTTTAACACTTCAAGGGTTTCTGGTGGAAGTTGTGCCGCTATTGTTGCACTACAGTTCAGCGTTCCGTCGGTTGTTGATGTTGTTGAGACATTAGAAATCGTCATGGGTATTGAATCTATTTTACTCTGAAATTCCTGGATGTCTTTTTTATAGAATGCTCCGGAGTTGATAATATAATCGTTCTGCAGTTTCGCTCCTGCTTCACTTTTGATGTAATCCTGAACAGCTTTGACAGCATCATCTCTGCCACATTTGAAGTCTTCGCCTCCAAATAGCCCCGCTTGCGCGCTTAAAGAAAATAATGAGGCGGTGGTCAGTAAAAAAATACCTTTAAACATATATAAAAACCCTTTATTAATTTAAATGACCAGACATTGCGCCTGGTTAGCTTTTCCATGCATATGATCTGTTTTATTTAGAGGCTATTTCATGATTGTGGGTTACTCCTCCCTGTTGACATTAAATTTTAAAAAACAGGAATTAAAATATTTTAAATTTGTCACACGTAATTCTGTTGTTTCATATGACGCATCAGCACGCGGCCTTCCGGCATAAACTCTGTTCCGAAGCGCACAAGTCCGAGGTCTTTCAGTTCGGCGTCGAGGGCGTACTCAAGATGCCCCGGCCTGGACTGCGGCAGCAATATCACATTGATTTTTCTCAGGCGGGGTTCGTATTTGAGTAACGTGCCGGAAAGCGTGGTCAGCAGCGAGTGCGCCGTGCCGGGCATCCCTTGCAGGATTTTGCTCATGTCCGGCAAGCCATAATCGGGCAGGTGCGTAAGCGTGCCCGCGCGACAGTTAAGAATGCGCTGCATGTTATCAAGCACAGAGAGGATCACCTGATTCTCTTCGCTGACGTTGTGCAGGTCGAGGCCGCCGGCAAAGTTGCCAGTGAGGATTTCATAAAGAGAGGGGGATTTTGAGTTCATTCGCGGTTAAAGTCCTTTCTTAAGCACAAAGCACTGCCGCGCGCGCAGGATCAATTGAAACCAATCCGGCGAGTAGCGTGTCCATTTCGAGGATGAGTTTTGCTTTATCAGTATCGCCGCGCTGGAATTGCATTCTCAGCAGTTTGAGTCGTCGTGCTTTTACTTCAAACAGCAGGGCCGGCTCCCATTGCTTCAGCGTGAGGCTATTTCCTGTGCTGTCCAGTTCTCCAAGTAAGTGGAGTGCCATTTCATTTTTTCCATATTGTTCAGCAACACGAGCCATGAGCAGCCGTATTAGCCAACGTTGGCGAGGTGTAGTGATCCCCGGGCGAATCTGCAACCAATTGAGTGCAGCTTCAATACCTTCACCGTCTGCCTGCGCCAGTGCTTCGGTTTCAAGCTGAAGAACATCTTCATCGCCACTTGCAGAGACTGCATTGGGTTCAGATTGCCATCGCCCGTCATTGTCCTGAATATCACGAGCGATCCAGCCTGCGGTCACTTCGTCTGCAAAGGGGGTACCGTCACTGTAGGCCAGCGTTTCCAGTCCCGGTAAACGAAGCAGCAATAACCGCAGATCCTGTTCGATAAATTCTGCCCAACTATCATAAGGCGCCCCCGACTTGCTGAGTGCCTGGTGCAAGTACCATTGAATATCCAGCCAGAAATGGTTCACGCCTTCAGTAAACATCCTATCTGCATTTTCCAGTAATTCGCTCCAGCTTTGTTGCAGATACAGGCGTTTGAGTTGGGCACGGTAGTCAGTACGGGGTGGTACCAGGCGAGTACAACCTTTAGCGTCCAGCGGAGGTAGTTGGTCGACGGTGTCCCAGCGTATTGTAGTCATCAAGCGGTGTCCTGATAGCCAGCCTTGTGGCTGGTCTCGCAGGTACTGAGCTAACGCCTTAGCCTGATCGAGTAACTCACGACCAGACTGTATTACCTTTAATGTCGGCATGTCCGGCGAGATGGAGCGCGAATCAGACGTTGCCTGACCGCCGCTATTTTGCGGAACAACGGCATCGAAGCCACCAGACTGAGCCAGTCGGGATTCAAGGGCATCATAAAGACCGCCCAACTGTGGTCGGTTTGCGTCTTCCCATGATGTAATAACGTCTTCAAACAGGGTGAGTGCAGCCAAAATGCGTTCAAACTTTGGCTTATCGACTTCGGGATACAGCGAAAGGCTGTCGAGGACTTTACTTCCTGCCAGCCACTCCATGGCAGCCCGCCTGCTATTTTTTCGTGATGGCAACAACTGGTCGCCATAGCGTGAGACCAGTCCGCTCAACAGCTCCAACCCTTCGGCCAGACCCGATTCGCCGTCGCGATGCAATCGTGCCCAGAGGTAATAAGTGGCCACCCTTACGTCTTTGCATACAGTGGTCAGTAATTTCTCCGCCAGCTGGCATACCAGTTCAGTATCCGCGCCTGAAAGCTTATTAACTTCTTCACGCATACGTTGAAAATCATCGTCATAACCGGGATCTTCACCAGTTGCGTTATCGCTGCTAACCGGGTTTAGCCATTTTTCCCACAGCGCCGTTTGCACTTTGGCCTTTTGCATCAATATATCTGGGTTTTCCTGTGGGCATAGCGCTAACAGGGTGTGTAATGTGGCCATGAGACATTCCTTTTCGTTATGGCATTTTTAATGTGGCGGGGCTGGGAAATACAAATTTCTGGATTAAAAATTGAAACCTTTTCAAACTCTACTTCGGAGTTGAAAACTCCTATTTCAACAATGGCTATTGTTTTTTAGGATGAGCAATAGTCCATACCTGTGGTTTCTTTTCAACGTAGAAAGTAAATCGATGAAAGCTTTTAGTTGGTTAAAGTCTCTTTCTCCGGCCAGTTGTATAATTCTTCCGGTAATCCTTTTGGGAAAAAACCTTCCGGCGGCACATCGATAAATTCGCCTTCAACCCGGCGGATAAGGGTCCAGCCGGTTTTTGCCCACTGAGACTCCAGCCAGCAATATTCCTTTTCACCTGTTTCTGAATCCACCCAGTCACTGCGTCGGGTACCTTGTCTCGCTGAGGCCGGTTTACCATAGTCTTCAGCAATAAAACGTGCGGGTGCACAATCAATATCCGGCAAATAGAATCCTGTCTGGCTGGGAATATCACCTAACTCAATACGTACTGATTGATCTAATTTATAACGAGGAATCGTCTTAGGTAAATCTGATTTATCATACATTGAATTAATATAAGTCAAATCCCCCTCATCCCATGCACCTCTCAGTGAATCAGAAAGTCTATGATCTAATTTTGATGCGATAGTTTCTAGCTGGGAAATAACCAAAATTTCTTCTTCAGTCATCAATCCATTCCAAAACTCAACAATACCTTTGCTAATATTGCTCATAGCATGACCGATATCGAATGCTTTGATGTCGTTATGAGTTCGTAGAATATAAGCTTTCATGTAACGTTCTTTCATCGGTCTGATATTAGGCATCACGCGTGACTCCCATACTATATCAGCCTGCTGCCATTGAGGGAGTTTGCGAGTATTAATCGGCATTTCACGTTTATATCTTGCCAGGGCTTCTTCATGGGCATCAATGTAGGCAATAATGGCATCACGGGTTTCGGCATAATGTTCTGCTGAGATAAAATTTTCTAAAAAGTAACATTCCTGCGGATGTAAAATACCCATTATTCTTTTCCTTTTTTATTTATCCGTCACGTCCTTGTCAATAACAGTAACCGGTTTAAATCAAAACCCGTTACTCGCCCAAAAGTCATTCAGCTGTTTATAAAAACGCTGCCCTTATCATCCCGCTCCAGCAGTGACCAAAGTGTACGATGAAGCTTGCCTTCTTTATCTTCATATTCCGGTAAGACTTGCTCTTGTCTGACATGAACATAATGCAAACTGCCGTCGATAAAGGTGCCCCAGCGGCCGGAGTGCGGGCTGGTTTCGCCACTGTATGCGGTGATTCGGGTGGGTTCCGCCTGACGTAATAACTTCTCTTTCTCCGGCCAGTTGTATAATTCTTCCGGTAATCCTTTTGGGAAAAAACCTTCCGGCGGCACATCGATAAATTCGCCTTCAACCCGACGGATAAGGGTCCAGCCGGTTTTTGCCCACTGAGATTCCAGCCAGCGATATTCCTTTTCACCTGTTTCTGAATCCACCCAGTCACTGCGTTGGGTACCTTGTCTCGCTGAGGCCGGTTGACCATAGTCTTCAGGAATAAATCTTGCGGGTGAAAAATCAATATCCGGCAAATAGAGACCTGTCTGCGTTGGAACATCGCCTGACTCAATACGCACTGAATGATCTAATTCATAACGCGGAATTGTCTTAGGTAACTCGGATTTATCATACATTGAATAAATATATGTCAGGTTACCTTCTATCCAGGCACCTCTTAATGTTATTGACAGACGCTTATCAAGTTTACTAGCTTTGGATTCGAGAGCAGATATTCGTTCCATTTCATATTCGGTCATCCATCCATTCCAAAAGTCCACAATACCTTTTTGAATATATCCCATTGCATTGCCCATTCTAAATGCTTCTGGGTTATTATGACTACGTTGGATATATCGTTTACTGAAGTACTCCCTTAAATCACGAATATTTGGCATTACACGAGTTTCCCATACGACATCAGCCTGTTGCCATTGAGGGAGTTTGCGGGCATTGAGAGGCATCTCCCGTTTATATCTTGCCAGGGCTTCTTCATGGGCATCGATATAGGCAATGATGGCATCACGGGTTTCGCCATAATGTTCTGCTGAGATAAATTTTTCTAAAAAGTAACATTCCTGCGGATGTAAAATTCCCATTATTGTTTCCTTTAGATTTATCCGCCACGTCCTTGTTAATCACAGTAACCGGTTTAAATCAAAACCGGCTACATGCACAAAAGTCATTTAGCTGTTTATAAAAACGCTGCCCTTATCATCCCGCTCCAGCAGTGACCAAAGCGTACGATGAAGCTTGCTTTCTTTATCTTCATATTCCGGCAGGGCTTGGCCTTGTTTGACATGAGCATAACGCAAACTGCCGTCGATAAAGGTGCCCCAGCGGCCGGAGTGCGGGCTGGTTTCGCCGCTGTACGCGGTGATTCGGGTGGGTTCCGCCTGGCGTAATAACTTCTCTTTCTCCGGCCAGTTGTACAATTCTTCGGGTAATCCTTTCGGGAAAAATCCGTCCACCGGCACATTGATAAATTCGCCTCCAACCCGGCGGATAAGAGTCCAACCGGTTTTTGCCCACTGAGATTCTCTCCAGCTATATCTTGGTTTACCTGTTTCCACGTCTAGCTTGTCTGTACGTTTAATTCCTTGCACTGCTTCTGGTGGTTCGCCAAAATTAGCAGCAATAAATCTTGCTGAAGAAAAATCTGCATCCGGCAAGTAAATTCCTGTTTCGATAGGAATATCATCAATTTCAATCCTTACTGCTGGATCAAGTTTATATTCGGGGATTTGAGATGGTAGGTCTTCCAAGGCATAGCACCCCCGGCCGTTGTAAGTTAAATTACCTTCATCCCACGTCCCACTCAATGTTGTTGATAGTTGACGGTCAAGTTTTTTAGCCACAGATTCAAGAGCAGAAATTTTTTCTATTTCACCTTCAGTCATCCATCCATTCCAAAACTCAACAATACCTTTGCTAATATTGCTCATAGCATGACCGATATCGAATGCTTTGATGTCGCTATGAGTTCGTAGAATATAAGCTTTCATATAACGTTCTTTCATGGGTCTGATATTAGGCATCACGCGATTTTCCCATACCATATCGGCCTGCTGCCATTGAGGGGTTTTTCGGGCATTAAGCGGCAGTTCACGTTTATATCTTGCCAGGGCTTCTTCATGGGCATCGATATAGGCAATGATGGCATCACGGGTTTCGGCATAATGTTCTGCTGAGATGAATTTTTCTAAAAAGTAACATTCCTGCGGATGTAAAATACCCATTATTCTTTTCCTTTTGGTTCGTACCAGCTGTTTTTATTCTCTAGCTTCGGTAGCCCCAGATAAGGGCTGACCGGATCACTTGCTACATCGCCATAGCCCCAGCCGGTTTTCCGCCGTTCACCGGTAAACTCTTTTTTAAGCTGCGACGGGTTCAGTACGATTTGTACCGCTCCGCCTTCCAGCGAATATTCTTTGGCATTCTCATTAATTTGTGTTGCAGCACGACCTTCCCAGACCTTAAGAGGCCGTCCCGGCGGAACGGTGTAAACGACATATTCCCCATTTTCATTCCAGCTTTTCCATACGGCAAAACGTTTACGCCAGTCACTTTTCGACGTCAGTTTTTCAAACTCAGCCTTTCGCATCCAGCAGATACTATTGTCGGAGGAACTTGGATCAATAACACGGTAAAGAATCTCTCCTGGTGGGATTTCAATCGCACTCATTGAGTTATCAAAAGTATCAAACTTGCCCTTAAGTACTGGGTTAGAGGAATTTTCCCGAATATCTGGCCATCCTTCTGTTATCGATTGTTCATCATCAAAAGAATTTAATGGTTTGTATGTCTGTTTTTTCTTCCCAACATCCACCCAATCCGGCTTTTCCTGCTTAAACATCTCCACTTCTTTTGCCGCCCGTTCGCCGCCGTAGAGGTGTACATTGGTGCCCACATGCGCGCGGTAGGCATTGTCACCTTCAACACGCAGGCGGTTTGCCAGTTTTTCCAGTAAATCCGTGACGGGGGCGAGGGCTTTACCCAGCATCCGGTCCGCGTTGCGACGTACTGCCATCAGCATGTTCCACAACGCGGCTACGGGTTGCTTTAACGATGCCGGGCCCCAGGCCGTGACT
>NZ_JAHXYO010000011.1:0-187208 GCF_019969905.1 Rahnella sp. GSA61A
CAAACTCTTCAATTAAAAGTTCGATTTGCTTCAACAAGTGAAGCGGTGCTCAGAGATTACTTCGTAATAATTCAACTAAATGAATTACTGCTTGGTCACTCTAAGACTTGATATTTTTTGCCACCGAAGTGGCTGATATCGTCTTGTGAGTGCCCACACAGATTGTCTGATAAATTGTTAAAGAGCATGCCGCGGTTCGCAAGGAATCTTATGCGGCGCGGGAGGCGTATATTACGTTTTCCCGCTGAAGAGTCAAGAGATTATTCATTCGAACATTCTTCTTTTTCTCTTCCCGTCCGGGCGACTTGTCAGTCGTTGTTCCCGGTCAGTGGAGGCGCATTATAGGGAGTTCTCAGAAGGCCGCAACCCCTAATTTCACTTTTTTCACCAACCGTTCATTAATCCGTCAATTTCGTCCAAAATGGACAAATACCGGTCGTTTTTCGCTAAAAACACACCAGTTTCAAGCCAGAGGCTGGAGTAAACTCTCCTTCATAATTAAGAGAAAGACATTCAGGAATACCTTACATGCTACTTAATGCACATCAACAGGCAGCTCAACGTAACCTTTCTTACCTGCTGGCGGAGAAAATTGCACAACGCGTTTTGTCTGGGGAGTATCCGGAAGGGGCTATTCTTCCTGGCGAGAATGAGTTAGGAGAGATTTTTGGTGTCAGCCGGACGGCCGTACGTGAAGCAGTAAAAACGCTGGCGGCTAAGGGAATGCTTTTACCCCGTCCGCGTATTGGTACCCGGGTAATGCCACAATCGAGCTGGAACTTTCTCGATCAGGAATTGCTGACCTGGTGGATGACCCGTGAAAACTTCGATCAGGTGATGGCGCATTTTATTGTTTTACGCAAAGCACTCGAACCTCAGGCTTGTGCGTTAGCCGCACTCGCTGCCAGTAAAGAGCAAAAGCATCAGCTCTCTCTATATATGTATGAAATGCGCCAGTTGCATAACAGCTTTGATCGGGAACACTGGATAACGGTAGATACGCAGTTTCACCAGCTAATCTATGAAGCGGGGAAAAATCCTTTTCTGACCTCTTTTGCGAATTTATTCAGTTCAGTGTATCAGAGCTATTTTCGGGCAATTACAGGCAATGAAGTGATTAAACTGGAACATCACCAGCGGCTGACGGATGCCATTCTGGCCGGTGATGCCAATGCCGCACTTCTGGAATGCCAGAGCCTGTTACTTGCTGATGAATGATCCCACAGACTGACGGACTACCAGCTCTGGGGTGAGCACTAAAATCTGAGGCTCTGAAGCCGGGTCTTGCAACCGATGCAGTAATGCATCAACCGCCAGTTCTCCCAGTGAGTCTTTAGGCTGATGGATTGTTGTCAGCGGCGGCATCATATATTGCGCCAGCTGGATATCATCGTACCCCATCACGGCTACATCATCGGGAACACGCAATCCACGCTGATAAAGTGCCTGATATACGCCAACAGCCATCGCATCGTTACTGGCGAAAACCGCATGCGGCGGTTCGGGCAGCGCCAGCAACTGCTGCATTGCGGCTAATCCGCCTTCAAATTCAAAATCACTACACACCTCATAACCAGGTAAAATCTTCAAACCGGCTTTTTCCATGGCCTGACGATATCCACTCAGCCGTTCCTGTGCGGTGGTTTTATCCAACGGGCCGGTAATGCAGGCGATGCGATGATATCCCTGACGGATTAAAAACTCCGTCGCCATTTCGCCGCCCAGCAACGCGTTATCCTGAATAATATCTATCGCGCCATCAAACGGTGACCAGTCCATCATCACAATCGGCAGTGACGGATAACGGCTGATAACGTCTTTCGAGGGTCGGTGGTTTTCGGTGCACATGATCAGCAGTCCGTCGACCCGCTTTTGCAACAGCGTTTCCAGGCTGCGGTTCATGCGTTCGGCGTCATTATCGGTATTACATAAAATGAGGCTGTAGCCGCGTTCATAACAACTACGCTCCACCCCACGCACCACTTCCGAATAGAACGGGTTACTGCTGGCGGTCAGTAACATGCCGAGGGTGCGTGTCTGGTTCAGCTTAAGGCTGCGGGCCAAGGCGGAAGGCGCGTAATTGAGTTGTTCAACGGCAGCATTCACTTTCTCAGCGATGGATTCACTGACAAAACGATTCTTGTTGATCACATGGGAAACGGTAGAGGTTGAAACGCCCGCGAGGCGGGCGACATCTTTCATGGTGGCCAATCAGGCCTCCTGTTGTGCGAGGAAATCGTCTATTTCTTTGCGCCACGGGACGGAAGGTTGTGCGCCAGGACGCGTCACGGCAATCGCTGCTGCGGCGTGTGCGAATCGTACTGCGCTGTCCATCGGTTTGCCTTCCAGCAGGGCTGTGACTAACGCGCCGTTAAAGGTATCACCTGCTGCTATCGTATCGACAGCTTTTACACGGAACCCCGCCACTAACTTTCCTTCTCCGTTCTGGCTGAGCCAGACGCCTTTACTGCCCAGCGTAATGATGACAGTCGTGATGCCTTTGTCATGTAAAGCGTTTGCGGCGCGAGCGGCATCTTCATTACTGTCGACTTTAATTCCCGTCAGCTTTTCAGCTTCAGTTTCGTTCGGGGTGATTATATCCACCCGTGCCAGCAATTCATCGGGCAATTCACAGGCCGGAGCCGGATTAAGGATCACCTGCGTACCGTTGTCTTTAGCGATCTTCGATGCTGCGATCACCGTTTCAAGCGGAGATTCAAGTTGCATTAATAAAGCAGAAGCACCAATGACCTGCTGTTTATAGCGATCAAGATATTCAGGCGTGACGGCTTTATTTGCCCCCGCATCTATGCCAATAACATTCTCACCTTCCGCATTCACGAAAATCAGCGCTACGCCAGTGGTGGTGTCTTTAATGGCTTCGATGGGGTGCGTATCAATATGGTCACTGGCCAGCTGTTTGCGAACTCGCTCGCCAATATCGTCATCTCCCACACAGGCAATAAAAGAAATATCAGCGCCACTGCGACCGGCTGCAACAGCCTGATTCGCCCCTTTACCGCCAAAGGCTACGGTGTATTGCTTACCGATAACCGTTTCGCCCGGTTTCGGGAAGTGGTTGATATTCAGAATGTGGTCAGCGTTGATACTGCCGAGTACCACCAGTTTGCCGGTTTTCATGTGGAGATCCCTGAGTCAAATAGCGCCTCCATCAGGAGGCGCAGTTACAGCATCGATAAAAAGAGTATTACGGCTGAGCAACCAGTTTCAAATCAACAGGGATAACAGCCGGCACTTTCTCGCCTTTGAGTACTTTATCTGCAGTCTGAACGCCGATCACACCGATTTGTTCAGGACGCTGTGCCACAGTCGCGCCCATTTTGCCGCTGTTAACGGCTTTGATACCGTCGTCGGTGCCATCAAAGCCAACGACCAGCACATCCGTTTTACCGGCAGTCTGCAGGGCGCGCAATGCACCGAGCGCCATTTCGTCATTCTGAGCGAACACGGCCTGCACGTCCTGATGCGCAGTCAGCAGATTCTGCATGACATTCAGGCCCTTGGTGCGGTCGAAGTCAGCAGGCTGGCTGGCGAGGATCTGGAAATGGTGTTTTTCAGCGGCCTGAGCGAAACCTTTACCGCGTTCACGGGCAACAGACGTCCCGGCGATACCTTCGAGTTCAATGACTTTAGCGTTTTCGCCCAGTTTTTTGGCGATGTAATCACCGGCCATTTTCCCCCCGAAGGCGTTATCAGACGCAACGTGGCTGGCGACAACACCCTTAGTAGCCTGACGGTCAAGAGTGATCACCGGGATTTTCGCCTGGTTTGCCATCGCAACGGCATTGCCTACCGCATCAGAATCCGTCGGGTTGATCAGCATCAGCTTGGTGCCACGAACCGTCAGGTCCTGTACGTTTGCCAGCTCTTTCGCCGGGTTGTTCTGAGAATCAAGAACCACCAGGTTATAACCCAGTTTGTCCGCTTCTTTTTGCGCGCCGTCTTTCATGGAGACGAAGAACGGATTGTTCAGCGTGGAAACGACCAGCGCAATGGTGTCTTTCGCCAGAACGTTAGCACTGAAAGAAGCGGTGATCGCTGCGGCGGAAACCCAGACAGCCAGTTTTTTCATATTCATGGTCATAAGTCCTGTAGGAGAGTTTATTTGTTGCTTTTGTTATCCACCAGAACCGCCAGCAGGATGACAACTGCTTTTACGATCATCTGGTAGTAGGAAGAAACACCTAATAAGTTCAAACCGTTATTCAGGAAGCCAAGGATCAATGCACCGATCAGCGTTCCAACAATGCGTCCTTTACCCCCGGACAGGCTGGTTCCCCCTAATACCACTGCGGCAATCGCATCCAGCTCATAACCCGTACCTGCGTTGGGCTGCGCAGAAGATAAGCGCGCCACTTCGATGATACTGGCCAGAGCGGCTAACAAACCACACAGGGAGTAGACGATAATTTTGACTTTATCGACGCTGATACCTGACAGACGCGTAGCGGATTCGTTACCGCCCAGCGCGTAGATATAACGCCCCAGCCGGGTGTGATGCAGCATGTACCATGCCGCAATAAACACCACAGCCATCAGCCAGACAGGTGTCGGGATACCCAGCGGGCGACCGATACCAAACCAGCCAAAAACATCAGCGACATCATTAAAGCCGGTACTGATCGGGCTGCCGTTGGTGTACACCATCGTAATACCACGCAGCAGCAACATCATGACCAGCGTAGCGATAAACGCCTGGACTTTCCCTTTGGCCACAATCATTCCGGTGACGCCACCCACAGCCGCACCTAACGCCAGCGCGGCGCCAACGGCAACAAACGCATTCACTTCCAGCCCGACAATCGAGGCGGCAACGGCGCCGGTCAGCGCCAGCAAAGAGCCGACGGATAAATCGATCCCGGACGTCAGGATCACCAGTGTCATGCCGACGGCCATAATGGCGTTAACGGACGTTTGCTGAAGGATGTTAAACAGGTTATTGACCGTAAAGAAATTCGGGCTCATGGAAGAGACCACGGCAATCAACACCAGCAGCGCAATCAGAGACTTTTGCTCCAACAACCACTCTTTACTGATCCAGCGCTTTTTGGCTGGCAATGTCTGAGAACTCATATCTGATTACTCCTGCGTCACGCCGTATTGCTTGCCGACAGCGGCAGCCATCAACACTTCCTGCGTAGCCTGTTCTATCGGGAATTCACCGCTTAAATGGCCTTCATGCATCACCAAAACCCGGTCACTCATACCGATCACTTCCGGCATTTCTGAGGAAACCAAAATGATACTCAGCCCTTCGCGCTTGAACTGGTTTATAAGCTGGTAAATCTCTTTCTTGGCACCAACGTCAACGCCGCGCGTCGGTTCATCGAGGATCAGGACTTTCGGCCGCGTCATTAATCCACGGGCAATTGCCACTTTTTGCTGATTACCGCCGGAAAGCAGGCCGATGGTCTGCATCATCGACGGCGTTTTGATATTGAAGAGGCGGATGAAATCGCCGACAGCCTGCTGTTCTTCCGCATGTTTAAGACGTCCGCCAGCGTGGCTGAAATAACGCAGCGCCGTCAGCGACATGTTTTCTTTCACTGACATGCCCAGAACTAAGCCATCGCGCTTGCGGTCTTCAGAGATATAAACAATGCCGTTTGCCAGCCCGTCCTGCGGTGAGTGTGTCACCACTTCGCGGCCATCGAGCGCCACATAACCACTTTTACGCGGTAAGGCTCCGTAGAGAATTTTCATCAGTTCGGTACGGCCTGCGCCCATCAGACCGGAAATCCCCAGAATTTCGCCGCTGTACAGATCAAAGCTGACGTTATCCACGCCCGGCCCGCTGACATCGCGTACCTGCAAACGCAGCGCACCGCGTTCATGATTAATGCGCGGGTATTGCTCTTCGAGGCGACGGCCCACCATCATTTCAATCAGCGTGTCTTCTTCAAGCGAACTGACCGGCCGCTCTGCAATAAACTGCCCGTCACGGAACACCGTCACGTCGTCGCAGATTTCGAAAATTTCTTTCATGCGGTGGGAGATATACACCACACCGCAACCGGCGGCTTTCAGTTCCCGGATCACGTTAAATAAAGAAGCGGTTTCGGTATCGGTCAGGGCATCCGTCGGTTCATCCATAATGATGACTTTGGATTCAAAGCTCAGCACTTTGGCAATTTCGACCATCTGCTGGTCGCCGATGGATAAATCGCCTACCAGCCGGTCGCTTTTGTAACGCAGATTCAGGCGCGCCAGCAGTTTATCGGCCTCGGCATACATCTTTTTCCAGTTGATGCGGCCAAAACCGTTCACAAACTCACGGCCCAGGAAGATATTTTCAGCAATCGTCAGTTGGGGGATCAGGTTTAATTCCTGATGAATGATACCAATCCCGGCTTCCTGAGAGGCTTTAGGGCCACTGAAAACCGCTTCCTTGCCAAGAAAATGCACTGAGCCGGCATCTTTCTGATAGATGCCGGTCAGCACTTTCATCATGGTGGACTTGCCCGCGCCGTTTTCTCCCACCAGCGCCATTACACGTCCCGGATAGACGCTGAGCGCCGCGCCGGAAAGTGCTTTTACGCCGGGAAAGGCTTTATCAATGCCTGTCAGTTGCAGCAAAGGTTGCATAAAGGCCTCAGAAGGTTACGCCAGCACACAGAATAACGTTCGCATAAGGCGAACATTCCCCGCTGCGGATCACAGCCCGACTTTTTTCGCTTTGTGCTTTGAATGACTCATGACTGACGTAATCCAAAGCAATGGTGTTTCCCTGGTGTTGTTCGAGTTGTGTCAATTGGGCGAGCAACGCTTCATGGAGTTGAGGATTTTTAGTGAGGATTTCCTCGGCGAGGATAGCCCGCTCAACCTGCATCTCATGTGTCACTACCTCTAAGACTTGTAAAAAGGTGGGAACTCCCTGGGTCAGGGCCAGATCGATGCGTTGGCAAGCTGCTGGCACCGGAAGTCCGGCATCGCCAATAACCAGCTGATCGGTGTGACCTAACCGGGCAATAACATGTGAGATTTCGGCATTTAACAGCGGTGACTTCTTCATTGTGAACTCCTACAGCGAAACGTTTCGCTCACCGATGAGTTTATAAAGATCCCCGGCCATCGCAACGGAGTTATGATGGAATTGTGATCAGCGTCGAAACGTTTCGCTGAATAATTAAGAAACCGCAGGGAAATTTGAGTTAGTCGTTTCAGAAAGGAGAAAGAGAAAATAAAACAGGGCACCCGAAGGTGCCCTGCGAGCAGTAGAAATGAGGATCAGATTTCTACCTGCGTACCGAGTTCGATTACGCGGTTCGGCGGAATTTCAAACTGATCTGGCGCGCGTAAGGCGTTGCGGCTGAGCGCCATAAAGAGTTTGCCACGGAAGTAGAGATACCAGGGGCGCTTGGTCAGGATCAGTGATTCGTGCGACATAAAGAATGACGTTTCCATCATCCGGCACGGCAATCCTTCCAGACCGCAACGGTGGAACACTTCCTCCACGTTCGGCGTTTCTTTAAATCCGTAGCTGGCGACCACACGCCAGAACGTCGGCGAAAGCTGTTCGATGGTGACGCGCCGGACGTTATGTACATAAGGCGCATCTTCGGTGCGTAACGTCAGCAGTACCACACGCTCATGCAACACTTTGTTGTGTTTGAGATTGTGCAGCAACGCAAACGGAATGACGTTGATGGCGCGCGACATATACACAGCCGTACCCGGAACACGCACCGGCGGGGATTTCTCCAGAGAGGCGATCATCGCTTCCAGGGAATTCCCATGCTCGTTCATGCGGCGCATAAGGCGGAAGCGCTCGCTTTTCCAGGTCGTCATAACGATAAACATGCACAAACCCAGCGTCAGCGGCAACCAACCGCCGGAGAACAGTTTAGTAGCGTTCGCCGCGAACAGCGGGATATCCATAAACAGCAGACCGATCAGCAAAAGCCCGACCAGGAAAGGTTTCCAGTGCCAGTTTTTGAGTGCCACCGTACAGGAAAGAATACTGGTCAGCACCATCGTACCGGTCACTGCGATACCGTATGCCGCTGCCAGATTGCTCGAATGCTCGAAGCTGGCGATAACGATAACCACCGCAAAGTACAGCAACCAGTTAATGGCCGGGATGTAAATCTGGCCTGCTTCCATTTCTGAAGTGTGGATGATGCGCATTGGCGGTAGATAGCCTAAACGCACAGCCTGACGCGTCAGGGAGAACACACCGGAGATAACAGCCTGAGACGCGATAATGGTGGCCAGCGTTGCCAGCACCAGTAACGGGATCAAAGCCCAGTCAGGCGCCAGCAGGAAGAACGGGTTTTTAATCGACTCCGGATCTTTGAGCAGCAATGCGCCCTGACCGAAGTAGTTCAGCACCAGAGAAGGCAGCACCACTGTGAACCAGGCCAGACGGATCGGGAATTTCCCGAAGTGGCCCATATCCGCATACAGCGCTTCCACGCCGGTAATCGACAGAACGACCGCGCCAAGTGCCAGGAAGGAAAACGACTTATGCTCGATAAAGAAGTTAACCGCCCACATCGGGTTCATGGCGCGAAGTACTTCAGGGTTCTGCATGATGCTGTTCACGCCGAGAACAGCCAGCGTCAGGAACCACAACAACATCACCGGCGCAAACAGTTTGCCCACGATGCCAGTGCCGTGTTTCTGAATAATAAAAAGCAGCGTCAGGACAGTAATAGATAAGGGGACGATATAAGGATCAAGTGAAGGTGCTGCGATTTCCAGACCTTCCATCGCGGAAAGAACAGAAATAGCCGGAGTGATCACCACTTCACCATAGAAGAAACTTCCGCCGATCAGGCCGAGAATGACCAAAACGGCAGTGGTGCGTGCCGAGGTGTTTCTGCCCGCCAGAGACATCAGCGTCAGAATACCGCCTTCGCCTGCGTTGTCCGCCCGCATCACGTAAGTGAGGTACTTGAGCGAAACAATGAGGATTAACATCCAGAAAATCAGAGAGAGAAAACCAAAAACGACGCTGGGTTCAACGTTGAAACCATAGTGACCAGAAAAACACTCTCTTAAGGTGTAGAGAGGACTGGTACCAATGTCGCCATAGACCACACCAATGGCGGCCAGGGTTACTGCTGGGAGTGACCGTTTATGTTCAGTGCTCATATTTCGTTTCTTTTTTGCTCGAACATCCGTAAGCGATGAGTGCGCTCGATCTTATGATGCCCACTAAAAGGCGCACAGTATGCACGAATAAATTGGATTGCCTACCCTTAAATGTGCAGCTAAACCGGCGTTCATATGAACGGGGTCACATTTCTGATAATAGAAAATTTTTAGTAATCAACAAGCTATAACGACAAAAATAAACGTGGCATATCGCTATTAGCCAGTACACTATTCAACAACTCAATGGAAACCGGAAGAGACAGTATGGCGCAATCTCCCCTTCTGGCAGAACGGATCGCCCGTCTTGCTAACGCATTAGAACATGGCCTGTACGAGCGGCAGGATGCCATAAGACTTTGCCTGCTGGCAGCCCTGTGCGGCGAAAGCGTTTTTCTGCTCGGCCCGCCAGGTATTGCAAAAAGCCTGATTGCCCGGCGCCTGAAATTTGCGTTCCGACATGCGCGCGCTTTTGAATATCTTATGACGCGCTTTTCCACGCCGGAAGAAGTCTTTGGCCCGCTCTCGATTCAGGCCCTGAAAGATGAAGGCCGCTATCTGCGTCTGACCGAAGGTTACTTGCCGGAAGCTGAAATTGTCTTCCTTGATGAAATCTGGAAAGCAGGCCCGGCCATCCTCAATACATTGCTCACCGCCATCAATGAACGCCGCTTCCGTAATGGCGAACGAGAAGAACCTATTCCGATGCGTCTGCTGGTCAGTGCGTCCAACGAATTACCCGAAGCCGATGGTGGCCTCGAAGCGCTGTACGACCGCATGCTGATCCGTCTGTGGTTGGATAAAGTGCAGGATAAGCAAAATTTTCGCTCACTGCTGACCAGCCGGAACAATGAAAACGCCAATCCGGTGGCAGAGTCCCTGAGTATCAGCGATGAAGAATACCAACAATGGCAGCCGGAGATCGACAAAGTCAATCTTTCAGACAGCTGCTTTGAACTGATCTTCCAGCTGCGCCAGCGCCTTGAAGCCCTGGATACGGCACCTTATGTCTCTGACCGTCGCTGGAAAAAAGCTCTGCGCCTGTTGCAGGCCTGCGCATTTTTCAGTGGCAGAAAAGCGATCACGCAGGTGGATCTGATCCTGCTGAAAGACTGTTTATGGCATGACCTTAATACTTATAACCTGCTGCAAACCCAGATTGAGCAACTGATCACCGAACAGGCTTATCAGCAGCAGACACTGCTGATGAAAATTCAGCAGCTGAATCAGCAATGGATGCAACATCAGCAGCAACAGAGTTCGCGTCAGTCAATCAAACTGAGCAAGAAAGCCGGCATTTTCAGCCGCAAGCCACAGTACAGCCTGCCTGAATCACTTAACACCACCAACCTGACCCTGTTATTGCAAACGCCTTTACACCTGCATGAAATAAAAGTCACACACCTGTTATTCGAACGCATCATCCTGGAAGAGTGGCTAAATAAAGGAGGCGTACTGAAAGCCAAACTCAACGGGATTGGTTTTGTACAAACCGTGGATCTGGAAATCGATGACAAACAACAACTTCTGGTGCTGGATGTTAGCCGTCAGAGCACGCCGCTGACGCTGCCGGGCCATGAGCATATTGCCGTTCCCGACGAAATGAAAAATACGCTGAGTGACCTGACCGCAAAACTGGCGCAGCAGAGACATGAATTCAGCCAGCAGCAAAACTGTCTGTTTGTTCCGGCAGAATGGATGGCAAAAATAGAAGCCAGCCTGCTTCAGGTGGCTGAACAGTTGCGTCATCAGCAACAGACATTCAGTGGTCACTGATCATGTTCAGTCTCGAGTCACTGGATCTTCTGCTGGCCATCAGCGAAGCCGAACTGATTGAAGAACTGCTCGTCGGCTTGCTGGCTGCGCCAGCGCTGACGGTGTTCTTCGAGAAATTTCCCCGTCTCAAGCGTGCCCTGACCAAAGATCTCCCAGAATGGAAATTGCGCCTTCGCCAGAGGATCCACGAAACGCCGGTTCCCCAAGAGCTGGCGAAAGAATTCTATCTTTATCAGCATTGCCAGCAGATCGACGCCACGGCTTTTCAGTCCGGACTGCCTTCCCTCATCGATGAACTGGAGCAACTCAGCTCTCCCTTTGCCACTGAAGCCCGCACCTTACAGGAGAATAATGAAACCTCACGGACGGCGAAAACCGGCAACAGCTTTCATACCTTGTTCCTCCAGCGCTGGCGCCTGAACCTGACCTTCCAAACGGTGAACGTTCATCATCAGTTACTCGAACAAGAACAGGAGCAGTTGCAGGAAGAATTGCTGCAACGACTGCAGCTCAGCAGCGAGCTCTCTCCTTTATTAGCGGAGAACGATACGGCAGCAGGCCGGTTGTGGGATATGAGTAAAGGGAAGCGTCTGCGGGGTGATATTCAGTCGCTGGCGCGTTTCGGCGCTTTTCTTCAGCAGCAGCCTGAGCTGATGCATCTGGCAGAACAACTGGGGCGCAGCCAGACGGTCAAAACCAGTCCGCATGAAGATGCAAAAATGGAAACTCACCGGCTGATGGTGCGCGAACCCGCAACGGTGCCGGAAGAAGTGAACGGCATTCATCAGAGCGATGATATTTTGCGCCTGATGCCGACGGAGCTGGTAACACTGGGGCTCCCTGAGCTGGAATACGAATTTTACCGCCGTTTGCTGGAAAAGCGTCTGATGACATATCGCCTGCAAGGGGACGTCTGGCGCGAGAAAGTGGTCAAACGGCCTGTGGTCTATCAGCAACAGGAACCGCAACCGCGTGGACCTTTTGTCGTCTGCGTCGATACATCCGGTTCGATGGGGGGATTTAACGAACAGTGCGCCAAAGCGTTCTGTCTGGCGTTACTGAAAATCGCACTGGCTGATAACCGCCGATGTTACATCATGTTGTTTGCCAGTGAAGTGATCCATTATGAACTGACCTCCAACGGCGGCCTGGATCAGGCGCTGCGCTTTCTGGGGCAGCATTTTCGTGGTGGTACCGATCTGGCCGCCTGTCTGAATGCCACACTGGATAAACTCGCTTCTCCGCAGTGGGAGGATGCTGATGCCGTGGTGATCTCGGACTTTATCGCCCAGCGGTTGCCAGATGAAGTACAAAAGAAGGTCAGGGCGTTGCAACGGGAAAAACACCACCGCTTTCATGCCCTGGCAATGTCGCACTATGGCAAGCCCGGCATCCTGCGCATTTTCGATCATATCTGGCGCTTCGATACCGGCATGAAAAGCCGCGTACAGCGACGCTGGCAGAGAAATTAAGCCTAAAGAGAAAGATAATCATGACTGAAATTTATCAGCTCGACGAGCTGGATCGCGGGATCCTGAACGCCCTGATGGATAATGCCCGCACACCATATGCTGAACTGGCAAAAGTGTTCACCGTCAGCCCGGGGACGATCCACGTCCGCGTAGAAAAGATGAAACAAGCGGGCATCATTACCGGCGCGCATATTACCGTCAATCCTAAACAGCTGGGTTACGACGTATGCTGTTTTATTGGCATCATTTTGAAAAGTGCCAAGGATTATCCGTCGGCACTGAAAAAGCTCGAAAGTATAGAAGAAGTGGTCGAAGCCTATTACACCACTGGGCATTACAGCATTTTCATTAAGATCATGTGCCGCTCGATTGATTCCCTTCAGCACGTACTTATCAACAAGATCCAGACAATTGACGAGATCCAGTCGACCGAGACGCTGATCTCCCTGCAGAACCCCATCACACGTACCATCCAGCCCTGAACACTGATTTCTATACCCCTATTATCCACAGGTAGATCCCAGCTCATTCACAGCGTACAATAGCCTCCTTTTCCCGGGTGAGAGCATCATGTCTGACATTACCCTGATCAGTGGCAGTACGCTTGGCAGTGCCGAATATGTAGCAGAACACGTGGCTGAGAAACTGGAAGAAGCCGGTTTTTCCACTCAGATGTTCCATGGTCCGGAACTGTACGAAGTTCCGCAGGAAGGTATCTGGCTGATCGTGTGCTCGACACACGGTGCTGGTGAGCTGCCTGATAACCTGCAACCTTTTATGGAGCAGCTGGAAGATCAGCAACCCGATCTGTCAAAAGTACGCTTTGGTGCATTAGGTTTAGGCAGCAGTGAATATGACACCTTCTGTGGCGCGATCAGTTCTCTGGATCAAAAACTGACGTCATTAGGGGCAAAACGGATCGGTGATCGTCTTGAGATCGACGTGACTCAACACGAAATTCCTGAGGATCCGGCCGAGGTTTGGGTGATCAACTGGATTAATTTGATCAAATAAGTGTAAATTTCAGGCGATCAGATGTGGATAACTATGCTTAAAAGCAGGGTAAAACCCGTAGTTATCCCTCTAACAACTCCTGTACGCTTTTCATGCTGTGCATAACTCTCACTTCTGATCCCAGCTTATACTGTCCAGGATCACCGATCATTCACAGCATTCGATCCTTCTTAGCATACTGATCTTCATAAACAAAAAAGACTTATGCACAGAGGATCGCGATCCTAATAGAAGTATTAATAAGAGATCTTTAAATAAAAAAGATCTTCTTTTAATTAGTGAAGATCCCCGGGGACTTGTGGAAGCTCAAAACTTGAGTAGAATCCCTCCTCCCAACGCCATACAAAGAAAGTTCGCTTGAACGCCGAGGTGCAGTCGCATGTTTTATCCGGATCAATTTGACGTCATCATCATAGGTGGTGGTCATGCAGGTACTGAAGCCGCAATGGCTTCTGCACGCATGGGACGTCAGACCTTATTATTAACCCACAATATCGACACGCTGGGACAGATGTCGTGTAACCCGGCAATTGGCGGGATCGGGAAAGGACATCTGGTAAAAGAAGTCGACGCATTGGGCGGACTGATGGCTACGGCTATCGATCATGCGGGTATTCAGTTTAGGATACTAAACGCAAGCAAAGGCCCGGCAGTCAGGGCAACACGTGCTCAAGCTGACCGCGTTCTGTACCGTCAGGCCGTCCGTACCGCCCTGGAAAACCAGCCAAACCTGATGATCTTCCAGCAACCTGTTGAAGACCTGATCGTCGAAAACGATCGTGTGGTCGGTGCTGTGACCAAAATGGGGCTGAAATTCCGCGCTAAAGCGGTTGTACTGACTGTCGGCACCTTCCTGGACGGAAAGATCCACATAGGTCTGGAAAACTACAGCGGTGGCCGTGCAGGGGATCCTCCGGCGATCTCTTTGTCTCAACGTTTGCGTGAATTGCCTTTACGCGTTAACCGTCTTAAAACCGGTACACCTCCGCGTATTGATGCCCGGACCATTGATTTCAGTGTTCTGGCACAACAGCATGGTGATAATCCGGCACCGGTATTCTCGTTCATGGGCAATGTGTCGCAACATCCGCGCCAGATCCCGTGTTACATGACCTATACCAACGAAAAAACCCATGACGTGATCCGCAATAATCTGGATCGCAGCCCGATGTATGCCGGGATCATCGAAGGGATCGGCCCGCGTTACTGCCCGTCGATCGAAGATAAAGTCATGCGTTTTGCCGATCGCAATTCTCATCAGATCTTCCTTGAACCGGAAGGCCTGACCAGCAATGAAGTTTATCCAAACGGAATTTCCACCAGCCTGCCATTCGATGTGCAGATGCAGATCGTCCGGTCTATGCAGGGGATGGAAAATGCCGTTATTGTTCGTCCGGGTTATGCGATTGAATACGATTTCTTCGATCCGCGTGATTTGAAACCGACGCTGGAAAGTAAATTTATCGCCGGTCTGTTCTTTGCCGGACAAATCAACGGTACGACGGGTTACGAAGAAGCCGCTGCACAGGGCTTACTCGCTGGCATGAATGCTGCCCGTAGTGCCAGCGAAGAAGAGGGCTGGGCGCCACGTCGCGATCAAGCTTATCTCGGTGTGCTGGTTGATGACCTGTGTACGCTGGGCACCAAAGAACCGTACCGGATGTTTACATCACGCGCTGAATATCGACTGATGCTGCGCGAAGACAATGCCGATTTACGCCTGACAGAAAAAGGCCGTGAATTAGGTCTGGTTGACGATGCCCGCTGGGCGCGGTTCAACGAAAAACTGGAAATGATCGAACAGGAACGTCAGCGTCTGCGTGGTATCTGGGTGAACCCTCATCACGCGCAGGTTGAAGAGATTAATGCACATCTTTCTGCACCGCTTTCTAAAGAAGCCAGTGCAGAAGAACTGCTGCGTCGTCCTGAAATGACCTATGAGCTGATTACCCGTCTTTCTCCGTTCGCACCTTCTGTCCCGGATGTGCAGGCAGCAGAACAGGTTGAAATTCAGATCAAATATGAAGGCTATATCGCCCGTCAGCAGGAAGAGATCGAAAAACAGCAGCGTAACGAAAACACTGTGTTGCCTGTTGATCTTGATTACCGCCAGGTTAATGGTCTTTCCAATGAAGTGATCGCCAAGCTTAACGATCACAAGCCGACCTCCATTGGTCAGGCATCGCGGATCTCGGGTATTACGCCGGCAGCTATCTCGATCTTGCTGATCTGGCTTAAAAAACAAGGCTTACTGCGCCGTAGCGCATAACTCACCTCTCTTATGACCGCCCTTTGAAAACAAAGCGGCGGTCAGTTCTTACTTTTCCCATCTTTCTGAGTGTTTTATCATTTCTCAACCGGGCTGTTCCCGAATATCGACTCTTTCTGAGGATTCACTGTGCAAAAGAAACTGGACTCGCTGCTTGCTGCGGCAGGAATAGCGTTACCCGATCAGCAAAAACAGCAACTGATTGGCTATGTGGAACTGCTGCATAAGTGGAACAAAGCCTATAACCTGACGTCTGTCCGTGACCCGATGCAGATGCTGGTACGCCATATCATGGACAGCATCGTAGTAAATGAGCATCTGCAGGGCAGCCGTTTCATCGACGTAGGCACAGGCCCTGGTTTACCGGGAATTCCTCTTGCCATCGTTCGCCCTGATTCACACTTTACGCTGCTGGACAGCCTGGGTAAGCGCGTACGCTTCCTGCGTCAGGTTCAGCATGAACTGGGGCTGAAAAATATCGAACCGGTACAAAGTCGTGTGGAAGAGTTTGAGCCAGACCCGTTGTTTGATGGGGTGATCAGCCGTGCTTTTGCGTCCCTGCAGGATATGCTTTCCTGGTGCCATCACCTGCCACAAAAAGGGCAGGGGCGTTTTTACGCCTTAAAAGGGGTGAGCCCTGATGATGAAATGGCGCTATTGCCGGAAGGTATCACTTTGGAATCGGTCATAAAACTGCAGGTACCAGAACTTGACGGGGAACGGCATCTCGTCATTCTTAGCTCAAACTAAAGTTGCGTTTTATCAAAAAATATTTAAAAAGCGCATGTGTTATTGCAGTTAAAATGAGCAGGCTAATTATATAGCGGTGACAAACACTCAATCACCGCTTTTTTACAGACTGATAGCATTTCAGAGATGTTTTTATTTTAATCCGGACTGTAATAGTCACTTTTGAAATTGAACGGTCATCAACCGGCTGATATTGAACTTGTAATGAAAATGTTGTTATTTGTTGGGTTGTTGTGTCAATAAATCGTGGTTATTTTTAAAGAAGATTGTTTAACGAACAGTGTTTTATTAACAAATTGATTTATAAAGATTTTAAAAGGCCTGATTAGCTAAAGACATTCAAACAGTGCAGGGTATATAAAGTGTCATGAGTTAATTATGTGATCCAGTGCACGCTTCTTTGTCGGGTGATGAAATAACCGTATCAAACCAAAAAGGGCAAATTCAGCTATAGTTTGGTTGTCAAAATAGTCGTGAAGGGGAAAATTTAAATAATTGTTCACCTTTTCGCTACTTATCCATTGAATTCGTCCCTGTGCCCCGTATAATTTGCTCGGTTTTTGCTGCTTGACTCAAAACAGTAAAGGCAGTGATATACGGCATTCAGTCTACCTCCAGCTAGGTACTTGATACGGAGAGAACAAACGTCATGTCTGTATCCGGTATTTTACACAGTACAAATAGTGTGAAGGTTGCCAGAAAGCTGTTGATACTGCAGTTATTGACCTTTGTTCTGCTCAGTGCAGTATTTGGTTTTAAAAGCCTGGAATGGACCACATCGGCTCTTATGGGTGGGTTGGCCGCCTGGGTGCCAAATGTACTGTTCATGCTGTTTGCATGGCGCCATCAGGCGCAAACAACGGTCTCTGGACGGGTTGCCTGGTCCTTTGCAATCGGAGAAGCGCTGAAGGTGCTGGTTACGGTGATCTTAATGGTTATCGCACTTGGCCTGTTTAAGGCGGCTTTTGCTCCGTTGGGGTTGGCCTATTTATCGGTGTTGATGACTCAGATTTTGGCACCGGCCGTCATTAACAGTTACCGTACTTAACTACTAAAGGGTAAGAGGCATCATGTCTGCATCAGGAGAAATCTCTACTCCACAAGAGTATATCGGTCACCATCTGACTCAGCTTCAGATTGGGACGGGATTCTGGTCGATTAACATCGATTCGATGTTTTTCTCCGTGTTCCTCGGAGTACTCTTTCTGGTTATTTTCCATCGCGTAGCCAAAAACGCCACCAGCGGTGTCCCGGGTAAACTGCAAACCGCAGTTGAACTGGTCGTTGGTTTCGTCGACAGCAGCGTACGTGACATGTATCACGGCAAAAGCAAAGTGATTGCACCTCTCGCGCTGACCGTCTTCGTCTGGGTGTTTATGATGAACCTGATGGATTTGCTGCCAATCGATTTGTTGCCGACTATCGGTGAAAAATTGCTTGGTCTGCCAGCGTTGCGTGTGGTTCCTACGGCTGACGTGAACATCACGTTGTCCATGGCACTCGGCGTATTCATTCTGATTCTTTTCTATAGCATTAAGATGAAAGGCTTTGGCGGTTTCATTAAAGAACTGACAATGCAGCCATTCAATCATCCGGTTTTCATTCCGATTAACCTGATTCTTGAAGGTGTCAGCCTGCTGTCTAAACCAGTTTCACTGGGTCTGCGACTGTTTGGCAATATGTATGCGGGTGAGTTGATCTTCATCCTTATTGCTGGCCTGTTGCCGTGGTGGTCACAGTGGATTCTAAATGTGCCTTGGGCCATTTTCCACATCCTGATCATTACGCTGCAAGCCTTTATTTTCATGGTTCTGACGATTGTCTATCTCTCGATGGCATCTGAAAAACACTGATTTTCTTTCAACACTACTGCGTTTTAACTGAAACAAACTGGAGACTGTCATGGAAAACCTGAGTATGGATCTGCTGTACATGGCTGCCGCTGTGATGATGGGCCTGGCGGCAATCGGTGCTGCAATCGGTATCGGCATCTTGGGTGGTAAATTCTTGGAAGGTGCTGCACGTCAGCCTGACCTGATCCCTCTGTTGCGTACACAGTTCTTTATCGTTATGGGTCTGGTCGATGCAATCCCAATGATTGCGGTTGGTCTGGGTCTGTACGTGATGTTTGCTGTCGCCTAACACTGAGCTTGCTCACTGTTAATCGAACTACATCAAATAATTCACTTTGAAAGAGGCATTGTGCTGTGAATCTTAACGCAACAATCCTCGGCCAGGCTATCGCGTTCGTCCTGTTTGTCTGGTTCTGCATGAAGTACGTATGGCCGCCAATTATGGCTGCCATCGAAAAACGTCAGAAAGAAATTTCTGAAGGTTTATCTTCCGCAGAACGTGCCAAAAAAGAGCTGGACTTAGCGCAAGCCGATGCGACCGACCAACTGAAGAAAGCCAAAGCTGAAGCTCAGGTAATCATCGATCAGGCGAACAAGCGTAAAGCTCAAATCGTCGACGAAGCAAAAGCTGAAGCCGAGCAGGAACGTAACAAGATCGTGTCGCAAGCCAAGGCAGAGATCGACGCCGAACGCCAACGCGCCCGTGAAGAGTTGCGTAAGCAAGTCGGAATTTTGGCCATTGCTGGCGCCGAGAAGATTATCGAACGTTCCGTGGATGAAGCTGCTAACAGCGACATCGTTGATAAACTGGTCGCTGAACTGTAAGGAGGGAGGGGCTGATGTCTGAATTTGTAACTGTAGCTCGCCCCTACGCCAAAGCAGCTTTTGACTTTGCCGTTGAGCACCAAAGCTTAGACCGCTGGCAGTCCATGTTAGCGTTCACGGCTGAAGTCACGCGCAATGAACAAATTGAAGAACTGCTTTCCGGTGCTAGCGCGCCTGAAACTTTGTCTAAAACGTTTATTGCCGTATGTGGTGACGAACTCGACGACGCAGGCCAAAACCTGATTAAGGTAATGGCTGAAAATGGACGTTTACGCGTTCTTCCGCAAGTGCTGGAGCAGTTTATTGAACTGCGCGCCTCTCTCGAGGCTGTTGCTGAAGTTGAAGTGACCTCAGCAAATCCGCTTTCGGAAGAACAGCAGGCAAAAATTGCTGCTGCGATGGAAAAACGTCTGTCTCGCAAAGTTAAGCTGAATTGCAAAATTGACAAGTCTGTTCTTGCCGGTGTCGTAATCCGTGCAGGTGATATGGTGATTGATGGCAGCGTTCGCAGTCGTCTAGAACGCCTGGCAGACGTCTTGCAGTCTTAAGGGGACTGGAGCATGCAACTGAATTCCACCGAAATCAGCGAACTGATCAAGCAGCGCATTGCTCAGTTCAATGTGGTGAGCGAAGCTCACAATGAAGGTACTATCGTTTCCGTCAGTGACGGGATCATCCGTGTGCACGGCTTAGCCGATGTCATGCAAGGCGAAATGATTGCGCTGCCGGGTAACCGCTACGCTATCGCCCTGAACCTGGAGCGTGACTCTGTAGGTGCCGTTGTAATGGGCCCTTACGCTGACCTCGCCGAAGGTATGAAAGTAAAATGTACTGGCCGTATCCTGGAAGTTCCAGTTGGCCGTGGCCTGCTGGGCCGCGTGGTTAACACCCTGGGTGCGCCAATTGATGGTAAAGGTCCGGTAGAGCACGACGGCTTCTCAGCTGTTGAAGCAATCGCACCTGGCGTTATCGAACGTCAGTCGGTAGATGAACCTGTGCAGACAGGTTATAAGTCCGTTGATGCCATGATCCCAATTGGTCGTGGTCAACGTGAACTGGTCATCGGCGACCGTCAAACCGGTAAAACAGCTCTGGCGATCGATGCGATCATCAACCAGCGCGATTCCGGCATCAAATGTATCTATGTGGCTATCGGCCAGAAAGCGTCCACCATTTCTAACGTGGTTCGTAAACTGGAAGAGCACGGCGCACTGGCAAACACCATCGTTGTTGTTGCAACTGCATCAGAATCTGCTGCACTGCAATACCTGGCACCGTATTCCGGTTGCGCAATGGGTGAATACTTCCGTGACCGCGGTGAAGACGCACTGATCGTTTATGATGACCTGTCTAAACAGGCTGTTGCTTACCGTCAGATTTCCCTGCTGCTTCGTCGTCCACCTGGCCGTGAAGCTTACCCAGGCGACGTTTTCTATCTTCACTCCCGTCTGCTGGAACGTGCTGCGCGTGTTAACGCCGAGTATGTTGAAGCATTCACCAAAGGTGAAGTGAAAGGCAAAACCGGTTCCCTGACTGCGCTTCCAATTATCGAAACGCAAGCGGGTGACGTTTCCGCGTTCGTTCCGACCAACGTAATCTCGATTACCGATGGTCAGATCTTCCTGGAATCTAACCTGTTCAACGCCGGTATTCGTCCTGCGGTTAACCCGGGTATTTCGGTATCCCGTGTTGGTGGTGCTGCTCAGACTAAGATCATGAAGAAACTGTCCGGTGGTATTCGTACCGCTCTGGCACAGTATCGTGAGCTGGCTGCGTTCTCGCAGTTCGCTTCTGATCTGGATGAGGCAACCCGTAAACAGCTGAATCACGGTCAGAAAGTGACTGAGCTGCTGAAACAGAAACAATACGCTCCGATGTCAATCGTTGCGCAGTCTCTGATCATCTTCGCAGCAGAACGTGGTTATCTGGAAGACGTTGAGTTGTCTAAAGTCGGTAGCTTCGAAGCTGCACTGTTGGCTTACGCTGACCGTGAGCACGGCGAGCTTCTGCAGCAAATCAACCAAACTGGTGCGTATAACGATGAGATCGAGGGTAAATTCAAAAATATCCTCGATACCTTCAAAGCAACCCAGTCCTGGTAACACCTCGCGGCCTTGCTGCCCTGCCTCTGGCAGATAAGCAGCAGGCCGTTTGGTAATGAGGAGAAGCAGAGATGGCCGGCGGAAAAGAGATACGTAGTAAGATCAGCAGCGTGCAAAACACGCAAAAGATCACTAAAGCGATGGAAATGGTCGCCGCCTCCAAAATGCGTAAAACGCAGGATCGCATGGCGGCCAGCCGTCCTTATGCAGAAACCATTCGTGAAGTGATTGGTCACCTTGCGCTTGGTAATCTGGAATACAAGCACCCGTACCTGGATGAGCGTGAAATTAAGCGTGTCGGGTATCTGGTGGTGTCTACCGACCGTGGTCTTTGTGGTGGTCTGAACATTAACCTGTTCAAAAAACTGCTGTCAGAGATGAAAGGCTGGTCCGAAAAAGGTGTTGAAGTTGATCTCGCACTGATCGGTTCCAAAGCAGCCTCTTTTTTCGGCTCCGTTGGGGGCAACGTTGTTGCTCAGGTGACTGGCATGGGGGATAACCCTTCCCTGTCAGAACTGATCGGGCCGGTGAAAGTGATGTTGCAGGCTTTCGACGAAGGTCGCTTAGACAAGTTATGCGTTGTTAGCAATAAATTCGTCAATACCATGTCTCAGGAACCACGTATCGTTCAGTTGTTGCCTCTGCCACCAGCAGAAGACGGCGAACTGGCGAAAAAATCCTGGGATTACCTGTATGAGCCGGACCCTAAAGCACTGTTGGATACTCTCCTGCGTCGCTATGTGGAGTCCCAGGTTTATCAGGGCGTCGTAGAAAACCTGGCCAGCGAACAGGCCGCGCGAATGGTAGCGATGAAAGCCGCAACCGATAACGGCGGCAGCCTGATCAAAGAGCTGCAGTTGGTATACAACAAAGCTCGTCAGGCCAGCATCACTCAGGAACTCACCGAGATCGTCGGGGGAGCCTCCGCGGTTTAAGCTAGGTTTACGAATTACGTAGAGGATTCAAGATGGCTACTGGAAAGATTATCCAGGTAATCGGCGCCGTGGTGGACGTCGAGTTCCCTCAGGATGCAGTACCGAACGTGTACAATGCTCTTGAGGTAGAAAACGGTACCTCCAAACTGGTGCTGGAAGTACAGCAACAGTTAGGCGGCGGCGTTGTTCGTTGTATCGCAATGGGTACCTCAGACGGCCTGCGTCGCGGTCTGAAAGTGAACAACCTGGAACACCCAATTGAAGTACCGGTGGGTAAAGCGACTCTGGGTCGTATCATGAACGTATTGGGTGAACCAATCGACATGAAAGGTGCGATCGGCGAAGAAGAACGTCGTGCGATCCACCGCGCTGCGCCTTCTTATGAAGAGCTGGCAAACTCCCAGGAACTGCTGGAAACCGGTATCAAAGTTATGGACCTGATGTGTCCGTTCGCTAAGGGCGGTAAAGTCGGTCTGTTCGGTGGTGCGGGTGTTGGTAAGACTGTAAACATGATGGAGCTGATCCGTAACATCGCGATCGAGCACTCCGGTTATTCTGTGTTTGCAGGTGTGGGTGAACGTACTCGTGAGGGTAACGACTTCTATCACGAAATGACCGACTCCAACGTTATCGACAAAGTTTCCCTGGTGTATGGTCAGATGAATGAGCCACCAGGTAACCGTCTGCGCGTTGCACTGACCGGTCTGACCATGGCGGAGAAATTCCGTGACGAAGGTCGTGACGTACTGCTGTTCGTTGACAACATTTACCGTTACACCCTGGCCGGTACCGAAGTGTCCGCACTTCTGGGCCGTATGCCATCAGCGGTAGGTTATCAGCCAACGCTGGCGGAAGAGATGGGCGCTCTGCAAGAACGTATCACCTCGACCAAAAGTGGTTCAATCACCTCCGTACAGGCCGTTTACGTTCCTGCGGATGACTTGACTGACCCATCTCCAGCTACCACCTTCGCTCACTTAGATGCGACCGTGGTTCTGAGTCGTCAGATCGCGTCACTGGGTATTTACCCGGCGGTTGACCCACTGGATTCCACCAGCCGTCAGCTGGATCCACTGGTTGTGGGTCAGGAACACTACGATGTGGCTCGTGGCGTGCAGTCTATTCTGCAACGTTACCAGGAACTGAAAGACATCATCGCGATCCTGGGTATGGACGAGTTGTCAGAAGATGACAAACTGGTTGTATCCCGTGCGCGTAAAATTCAGCGCTTCCTGTCCCAGCCATTCTTCGTGGCCGAAGTCTTCACCGGTTCTCCGGGCAAGTTCGTATCGCTGAAAGATACCATTCGTGGTTTCAAAGGCATTATGGACGGCGACTACGATCACCTGCCGGAACAAGCGTTCTACATGGTTGGCACCATTGATGAAGCAGTGGAAAAAGCCAAGAAACTGTAACGCTAGCTTGTTGTGAGAGAGGATGACATGGCTGAAAAAGCTTACCATCTGGATGTTGTTAGTGCGGAAAAACGTATGTTTACCGGCATGGTACAAAAGATCCAGGTGACGGGTAGCGAAGGCGAACTGGGTATTTTCCCGGGGCATGCTCCGCTGCTCACCGCCATCAAGCCTGGCATGGTGCGCATTGTTAAAGAACACGGTGAAGAAGAGTATATCTATCTTTCCGGCGGCATCCTTGAGGTGCAACCGAATGCAACGACCGTGTTGGCTGATACTGCAATCCGTGGGCAAGACCTCGACGAAGCGCGCGCGCTTGAAGCTAAGCGCAAAGCGGAAGAACACATTAGTGGTTCTCACGGCGACGTTGATTACGCTCAGGCGTCAGCGGAACTGGCTAAGGCGATCGCGAAACTTCGCGTTATCGAACTGACCAGAAAAGCGATGTAACAACATCAGTTAGAAAAGCGACCTTCGGGTCGCTTTTTTTTTGCTTTTAATAAAGTGCATTTTCAGTGTTTTTCCCAAGGCTAATTTTCGCTTTTAATGGAATACTTGGGTGATTAACCGACACTTTACCCTCAGTTTTTTTGGTGTAGTCTATACAGCATACAACCCTTGCAGGCTGCGGCCTGCGGGCGGTTTTTGAAGCGAAATATGTAGTAATCCGCGCACTGAACGGGTTACTTTTGTCACTCAAATTGGATTTGTCAGGTTACCTATGTCGAACAGCGCACTGAGTGTGGTGATCCTTGCCGCGGGCAAGGGGACACGCATGTACTCCAACCTTCCGAAAGTTCTTCACCCATTGGCTGGCAAGCCAATGGTTCAGCACGTCATTGATGCGGCCACGCAAGTGGGTGCCCGGAACGTGCATCTGGTCTATGGCCATGGTGGCGATTTACTGAAGAAAAATCTGGCAGGCAGTGATCTGAACTGGGTATTGCAGGCAGAGCAACTGGGGACCGGTCATGCGATGCAGCAGGCGGCGCCGTTCTTTGCCGATGATGAAGATGTGCTGATGCTGTACGGCGATGTTCCGCTGATTTCCGTCGACACCCTGAACGAATTACTCAAAGCCAAGCCCGATGGCGGCATTGGTTTACTGACCGTCGTGCTGGATGACCCGACCGGTTATGGCCGTATCGTTCGTGAGAATGGCATTGTTACCGGCATTATTGAGCAGAAAGATGCCAGCGAAGAACAGCTGAAAATTCAGGAAATTAACACCGGTATCCTGGTCGCTAACGGCGCGTCATTCAAACGCTGGCTCGGTCAGCTGAATAACAACAACGCGCAGGGTGAATACTACATCACCGATATTATTGCGATGGCGCATGCGGAAGGACATCTGATCGCCACCGTTCATCCGGCGCGAAACAGCGAAGTGGATGGTGTGAATAACCGCCTGCAACTTTCCCGTCTTGAGCGCGTATATCAGAGTGAACAGGCAGAGCGTCTGTTGCTCGAAGGCGTGATGCTGATGGATCCAGCGCGGTTTGATCTGCGCGGTGAACTGTCTCACGGCATCGATGTACTGATCGACACCAATGTCATTATCGAAGGTCACGTGAAACTGGGTGACCGCGTCAAAATCGGTGCGGGCTGCGTGCTGAAAAATTGCGTGATTGGCGATGACTGTGAAGTCAGTCCTTACAGCGTGTTCGAAGATGCGGTGCTGGAAAGCGGTTGTACGGTCGGGCCTTTCGCCCGTCTGCGCCCCGGCGCTGAACTGGCTGAAGGCGCGCATGTCGGCAATTTCGTCGAAATCAAAAAAGCGCGTCTCGGCAAAGGCTCTAAAGCTGGCCATCTCTCCTACCTTGGTGATGCTGATATTGGGGATAACGTTAACATCGGCGCGGGTACCATCACCTGCAACTACGACGGCGTAAACAAGCATAAGACCATCATCGGTAACGATGTCTTTGTGGGGTCAGATTCTCAGCTGGTAGCGCCAGTCACTGTGGGTAATAACGTGACGATCGCCGCCGGTACAACGGTCACGCGCGACGTGCCGGACAATGGTTTACTGTTAAGCCGGGTGCCGCAGGTGCATAAACCTGACTGGCAGAAACCGGTGAAGAAAAAATAAGCTGTTCATAATAATCCCCAACTCTCTACAAGGCTCGGGGAACCGCAAGTACACCGGAAAACGGGGCTTGCGGATAAATCAGGTCAGGCATCAAAAAAGGTCCCGAAAAGACCTTCAATAGGAATAAAACTGATGTGTGGAATTGTAGGCGCAGTAGCGCAACGCGATATTGCTGAAATTCTGTTGGAAGGTTTACGCCGTCTCGAATACCGCGGTTATGACTCAGCCGGTCTGGCTGTCATTGATGCTGACGGGAAAATGGGGCGCTTGCGTCGTCTGGGTAAAGTCCAGATGCTGGCTGATGCACTCGATGAACATCCTTTGCATGGTGGCACCGGTATTGCTCACACGCGATGGGCAACCCATGGCGAACCTTCTGAAGCCAATGCTCACCCGCATGTGTCTGATTACATTGCTGTGGTGCATAACGGCATTATCGAAAACCACGAACCTCTGCGTGAATTGTTGATTGAACGCGGCTACCGTTTTGATTCTGAAACAGATACCGAAGTGATCGCGCATCTGGTGCATTGGGAACAACTCCAGGGCGGTACGTTGCTCGAAGTGGTCCAGCGCGTTATCCCGCAACTGCGTGGTGCCTACGGCACGGTGGTGATGGATCGCCGCGATCCGTCTGTTCTGGTCGCTGCCCGTTCCGGCAGCCCGCTGGTGATTGGTCGTGGTGTGGGTGAAAACTTCATTGCCTCCGATCAGCTGGCGCTGTTACCTGTGACCCGCCGCTTCCTGTTCCTGGAAGAAGGCGATGTTGCTGAAGTTAAGCGCCGTTCCGTCAGCGTATATGACAAAAATGGTCATGCCGTTGAGCGTGAAGAAATCGAATCCAAAGTGCAGTACGACGCCGGTGATAAAGGCGTTTACCGCCACTACATGCAAAAAGAAATCTACGAACAGCCGCTGGCCATTAAAAACACCCTGGAAGGCCGTTTCAGCCACGGCGAAGTGAATCTGAGCGAGCTGGGCGAAAAAGCGGACGAAATTCTGTCCCGTGTTCAGCACGTGCAGATTATCGCCTGCGGTACGTCATATAACTCCGGGATGGTGGCGCGTTACTGGTTTGAGTCACTGGCTGGCATGCCTTGTGATGTCGAGATCGCTTCGGAATTCCGCTATCGCAAATCTGCTGTTCGTCCGGGCAGCCTGATCATCACGCTGTCTCAGTCGGGTGAAACGGCTGATACGCTGGCAGCGCTGCGTCTGTCGAAAGAGCTGGGTTATCTTGGTTCGCTGGCAGTATGCAACGTGGCTGGTTCTTCTCTGGTGCGTGAATCCGATCTGGCGCTGATGACCAAAGCGGGCACCGAAATCGGTGTGGCCTCAACCAAAGCTTTCACCACGCAGCTGACCGTTCTGCTGATGCTGGTGGCGCGTATGGGCCGCCTGAAAGGGATGAGTCCGCAAGTTGAGCACGACATTGTTCACGCGCTTCAGGCGTTGCCTGCGCGCATCGAACAAATGCTGTCGCTGGATAAGACTATCGAAACGCTGGCTGAAGGTTTCTCTGATAAACATCACGCCCTGTTCCTTGGCCGTGGCGATCAATATCCGATCGCGATGGAAGGTGCGCTGAAGCTGAAAGAGATTTCGTATATCCACGCTGAAGCCTATGCGGCAGGCGAGCTGAAACATGGCCCGCTGGCGCTGATTGATGCGGATATGCCGGTGATCGTGGTTGCGCCCAATAACGAATTGCTGGAAAAACTGAAGTCGAATATCGAAGAAGTGCGTGCACGTGGCGGTTTACTGTATGTCTTCGCCGATCAGGACGCGGGTTTTGTCGACAGTGACGGTATGAAGATTATTCAGCTGCCTCACGTTGAAGAAATCGTCGCTCCGATTTTCTACACCGTACCGCTCCAGTTGCTGTCCTACTACGTTGCGCTGATTAAAGGCACCGATGTTGACCAGCCACGTAATCTGGCGAAGTCTGTGACTGTCGAATAAGACTGTCCGGTTTCAGCCATGTTATCTCTAAGCGCCTCCCGGGGCGCTTTTCTCTTTCCAGAATGTTGTTCTCCGGCTCTCTCTTTGTCAGCAGCCGGTCACGATTCTCTTCTCTCAGGCTTCGTAACCCGCCCCGGATAAGGTATAGTTCGCGTTTTTCTGAAGGTACCCCGCTGAATGCTGACCAACTCCTCCATTCGTCTCAACAAATACATTAGCGAGAGCGGCATCTGCTCGCGCCGCGATGCTGATCGTTACATCGAACAGGGAAATGTTTTTATCAACGGCAGGCGTGCTGCGGTGGGTGCTCAGGTGTTTGCCGGCGATGTGGTGAAAGTGAATGGTCAGATTATTGAGCCGCGTGATGAAGAAGATCTGGTGCTTATTGCGCTGAACAAGCCCGTAGGCATTATCACCACGATGGAAGAGGGGGAGCGGGACAACATCCGCGATTTCGTTAACCACAGCAAACGCGTCTTCCCGATTGGCCGTCTGGACAAAGATTCGCAGGGCCTGATTTTACTGACCAATCACGGTGATCTGGTCAATAAAATCCTGCGTGCCGGTAACGACCACGAAAAAGAATATATCGTGACTGTCAATAAACCGATCACGGACGAGTTTATTGCCGGTATGGGCGCGGGTGTGCCGATGCTCGGCACCGTGACCAAGAAATGCAAAGTGAAGAAAGAAGCACCGATGGTGTTTCGCATTACGCTGGTGCAGGGACTTAACCGACAGATCCGCCGCATGACTAAGCATTTTGGTTTCGACGTCACTAAGCTTGAACGTGTGCGTATTATGAATATCAATCTGAAAGGATTACCGCTGGGCGAATGGCGTGATCTGACCGATGATGAACTGATCGAATTGTTTAAGCTGATTGAAAACTCTTCGTCTGAAGACAAACCGGCGAAAAAAGTGCCATCAAAACCTGCTCAGGCTAAAAAACCGGCTGTCACTAAAACGAAAAACAGTGAAAAACCTGAAGTGAATTCCGCATCCCGCAAGCGTTTTGCCCAGCCTGGCCGTAAGAAGAAGGGGCGTTAATTTACCTGCTTTTCATTATCCGCCGGTGTAATAACCGGCTTTTTCTGCTTAAAACTCCCGCATTTTGCCCGTATGGTTCGAATTGTGACCAGTGTCATAAAACTGTCATATAACGTACATTTTACTGTCACTAAACTGTCCTATTTTCCTCCTGTGCCAAACACTTTAATTAACGTCGACATCAGTCGGGAAGTTTAAAACCACCAGGAGTGGAACATGAAATTGATGCGTAACACCGTCGCCGGTCTTGTAGCAGCGACTTTCTCCCTCACAGCAATGTCTGCTTTCGCTGCCGCTAACCTGACTGGCGCTGGCGGTACCTTCCCAGCCCCTGTCTATGCTAAGTGGGCTGATGCATACCAGAAAGCAACCGGTACTCAGGTTAACTATCAGGGCATCGGTTCTTCCGGCGGCGTGAAACAAATCATCGCTAAAACCGTTGATTTCGGGGCATCTGATGCACCGATGAAAGAAGAAGATCTGAATAAAAACGGTCTGTTCCAGTTTCCTACTGTAATCGGCGGCGTGGTACTGGCTGTTAACATCCCGGGCATCAAATCCGGTCAGTTGACACTGGATGGCGCAACGCTGGGTGATATTTACCTCGGTAAAATCAAAAAGTGGAACGATACGGCGATCACCAAGCTGAACCCGGGCGTGAAACTGCCAGACACTAACATCGCGGTGGTTCGCCGTGCTGACGGTTCCGGTACTTCCTTCGTATTCACCAGCTACCTGGCAAAAGTGAACAGCGAGTGGAAAGACAAAATCGGTGCAGGTTCTACTGTTAACTGGCCAACGGGTCTCGGCGGCAAGGGCAACGACGGCGTGGCCGCATTCGTACAGCGTCTGCCAGGTTCAATCGGTTACGTAGAATATGCTTACGCCAAGCAAAACAACCTGGCTTACACCAAGCTGGTAGATGCAGACGGCAAAGCCATCAGCCCGACAGAAGAATCCTTCAGTGCAGCCGCTAAAGGCGCAGACTGGAGCAAAACCTTCGCTCAGGACCTGACCAATCAGAAAGGTGATAATGCGTGGCCAATCAGCTCCACCACCTTCATCCTGATTTACAAAGACCAGCAAGATGCAGCGAAGGGTACCGAAGTGCTGAAGTTCTTCGACTGGGCTTACAAAAACGGTAACAAACTGACGACTGATTTGGATTACGCCGCACTGCCAGCTTCTGTTGTAGAACAGATCCGCGCAGCCTGGAAAACCAACATCAAAGACAGCAGCGGTAAAGCACTTTACTAGGATCTGACCTCGGGTCTGATATAGAGTACAAGTCTTCTGCTTCATTCCCTCTCCGGCCGGGGAGGGAATTAAATCTGAATTAAAAGAGAGTGGTATGGCTGAATACAAGCCGGCTATCAAGGCACCCAGCAAAAACGGTGACATCATCTTCGGCGCGCTGGTTAAACTGGCAGCGCTGATTGTGCTATTTATGTTGGGCGGCATTATCGTCTCGCTGTTTATTGCTTCCCTGCCGAGCATTGAAAAGTTCGGATTGTCCTTCCTATGGACGAAAACCTGGGATGCACCGAACCAGCAATTTGGCGCACTGGTGCCGATTTACGGCACGGTCGTGACCTCCATTATTGCCCTGCTGATTGCTGTTCCCGTCAGCTTTGGTATCGCATTATTCCTTACCGAGCTGGCGCCGAACTGGATGAAACGCCCGCTGGGGATTGCTATTGAACTGCTGGCGGCGATCCCCAGTATTGTTTATGGCATGTGGGGTTTGTTCGTTTTCGCCCCGCTGTTTGCGCAGTATTTTCAGACGCCGTTGGGCGATGTACTTTCCGGTATCCCGATTGTTGGTGCCCTGTTCGCCGGTCCGGGTTTTGGTATCGGTATTCTGGCTGCAGGCGTCATCCTCGCCATTATGATCATCCCGTACATAGCTTCCGTCATGCGTGACGTGTTCGAGCAAACGCCGGTGATGATGAAAGAATCTGCTTACGGCATTGGTTGCACTACGTGGGAAGTGATCTGGCGCATCGTGCTGCCGTTCACCAAAAATGGTGTGATCGGCGGCGTGATGTTAGGTCTGGGGCGCGCACTTGGCGAAACCATGGCGGTGACCTTCATTATCGGTAACACCTACCAGCTCGATAGCGCATCGCTGTACGCGCCGGGCAACAGCATTACCTCTGCACTGGCGAACGAATTCGCCGAAGCGGAAGCCGGGCTGCATACGTCTGCACTGATGGAACTGGGTCTGATCCTGTTTGTCATCACCTTTATTGTTTTGGCGCTGTCGAAAATGATGATCCTGCGTCTGGCTAAGAAAGAGGGCCGTTAAGATGACGACACTCGAAATGCAAAGTAATACTGCATTACTGGAATCGCGTCGCAAACGTCAGGCGTGGCGCCGTCAGAAGAACCGTCTGGCGCTGATGGTCTCTATGCTGACCATGGCGTTTGGTCTGTTCTGGCTGGTGTGGATCTTGTTCACCACGATCGTTAAAGGTGTTGACGGGATGTCGCTGGCGCTGTTCACAGAAAATACCCCGCCTCCGAATACGGCAGGCGGCGGTCTGGCTAACGCCATTGCAGGCAGCGGATTATTGATTCTGTGGGCAACGGTCATCGGTACGCCACTGGGCGTGATGGCGGGGATTTATCTGGCCGAATATGGACGTAAATCCTGGCTGGCTGAATTCATTCGTTTCATTAACGACATTCTGCTTTCCGCACCATCCATCGTTGTGGGCTTGTTTGTGTACACCATTATGGTGGCAAAAATGGGACACTTCTCCGGCTGGGCGGGCGTGCTTGCACTGGCATTGTTACAGATCCCGATTGTTATCCGTACAACGGAAAACATGCTGAAACTGGTGCCGGACAGCCTGCGTGAAGCGGCTTACGCACTGGGTACGCCGAAGTGGAAAATGATTTCGGCCATCACACTGAAAGCCTCAGTTTCCGGCATTATCACCGGGATCCTGCTGGCGATTGCCCGTATTGCCGGTGAAACCGCGCCGCTGTTGTTTACGTCGCTCTCCAACCAGTTCTGGAGCACCGACATGATGCAGCCGATTGCTAACCTGCCGGTCACCATCTTTAAGTTTGCGATGAGCCCGTTTGGCGAGTGGCAACAACTGGCGTGGGCGGGTGTACTGCTGATTACCGTGTGTGTGCTGCTGCTGAACATTCTGGCGCGTGTGATTTTCGCCCCGAAAAAGCAATAAGCGAATTTATTATCGATGGCAGGTGATAGCGGCTGCCATCACTGTTTACCCGGCGTCGCCATGCGGCGCGCGAATAAGAGAGATGTCTGAGAATGACTGACGCATCCAACAGCAAAATTCAGGTTCGCGATCTGAACTTTTATTACGGCAAATTCCACGCGCTGAAAAATATTTCCCTGGATATTGCTAAGAACGAAGTCACGGCATTCATCGGCCCGTCAGGCTGTGGTAAATCCACGCTGCTGCGTACGTTTAACAAAATGTACCAGCTGTATCCGGAACAGCACGCTGAGGGTGAAATCCTGCTTGATGGCGAAAACATTCTGGTTGATAAGCAGGACATCGCGCTGCTGCGCGCCAAAGTCGGCATGGTCTTCCAGAAACCGACGCCATTCCCGATGTCGATTTACGACAACATCGCGTTTGGTGTCCGTCTGTTTGAAAAGCTGTCCCGCACGGATATGGACGAGCGTGTGCAATGGGCGCTGACCAAAGCTGCATTGTGGAATGAATCTAAAGACAAGTTGCACCAGAGTGGTTACAGCCTGTCCGGCGGCCAGCAACAGCGTTTGTGTATTGCACGTGGTATTGCGATCCGTCCTGACGTTCTGCTGCTCGATGAACCTTGCTCGGCGCTCGATCCGATTTCTACCGGCCGTATCGAAGAGCTGATCACCGAGTTAAAATCTGATTACACCGTGGTGATCGTGACCCACAACATGCAGCAGGCTGCGCGTTGTTCAGATCGCACTGCGTTTATGTATCTGGGCGAACTGATCGAATACAGCGACACTGACTCGCTGTTCACTTCACCAGCGCGCAAACAGACTGAAGATTACATTACTGGCCGCTACGGTTGAGGTACAAAGAATGGACAACCTGAACTTAAACAAACACATTTCTGGCCAGTTCAATGCTGAGCTTGAACATATCCGTACGCAGGTTCTGGCGATGGGCGGCCTGGTTGAGCAACAACTGACTGACGCCATCACGGCGATGCACAATCAGGATGCCGAACTGGCGCAACGCGTCATCAAAGGTGATGACAAAGTTAACCTGATGGAAGTGGCGATCGACGAAGCTTGTGTGCGCATCATTGCCAAGCGCCAGCCAACCGCCAGCGATTTACGTTTGGTGATGGCGATTATCAAAACCATTTCTGAACTCGAGCGTATCGGTGACGTGGCAGATAAAATCTGCCGCACGGCGCTGGAAAAATTCTCACATTTGCATCAGCCGTTGCTGGTCAGCCTGGAATCGCTGGGCCGCCATACCGTAGAGATGCTGCATGATGTGCTGGATGCGTTTGCGCGTATGGATCTTGACGAAGCGGTGCGTATTTACCGTGAAGATAAAAAAGTGGATCAGGAATATGAAGGCATTGTGCGCCAGCTGATGACCTACATGATGGAAGATCCACGCACGATTCCAAGCGTGCTGACCGCACTGTTCTGCGCCCGTTCTATCGAACGTATCGGTGACCGTTGCCAGAACATTTGCGAATTCATTTTCTACTTTGTGAAAGGTCAGGATTTCCGTCATGTGGGCGGCGATGCGCTGGATAAATTGCTGACAGACGGTAAAGATGTGCCGAAAGAATAAGGGGTTACTGACATCGCTCCACAAAAAAGGCCTCTGACGAGGCCTTTTTGCTTTCCGATCTATACCCGCGTCCGGTCAGCGCAATTATTTCATCACATAGCGCAGCGCGACCTGTACGGCCAACTGCCGGTAATGGGCGGTCTGTAAATCCACCTCATCCGGATTTTCAAACAAAGCGCCGAACGTATATTGGTTGGCGACCTGGTGCACACACAGGCTGCTGATGAGGCGGTGAACGTCGCGCGCCTGCGCATCTTCCTTAAACAGATGGCTTTGTTTGCCGCGTTCAAGGATATCTTCCAGCAGCGTTAATGCCGTTTTGTTGATCTCACGGATGCTGGTGGACTGGCGGATAAAGCGGCCGCGCAGCATGTTTTCTGTCGATACAATACGGATAAATTCCGGGTGTGAGACATGGAAATCGAAGCTGGCTTCTACCAGTTTGACGATCGCTTCCGCAGGTGGCAACGAAGATAAGTCCAGCTCCAGCTCGTGCTGGCGAATACCGCGATAAACGTGTTCCAGAACCAACATGTACAGGGCTTCTTTGGTCTTATAGTGGTAGACCACCATACGTTTCGTGGTGCTGGCATTGGAGGCGATATTTTCCATGCGCGCGCCCATCAGACCGGATTCAGCGAATTCAGCCAGAGCGCTGTCGAAAATGCGCTGCCTGAGTCCTATCGGATCATTTTTACGTCCCGGCGCCGGGGAACTTTGGCTGCTCAGCGTCTTATCCTCTTCATTAACCACATTCTCGCCACAGAGATTAACCATTGCTTAGCCCAGTTACAATCTGTGCGTTCATACAACTTCGCCGCACTTGACGAATGTGGCGTGAGGGTCCACTACTGTAAGTATCGAAGCCTGACTAAAAGGACACTATTTTGCCTGCAACCACCCGGTTACATTCTATTGCGACAGTTTCAGTACCAGGAACCTTGCCTGAAAAACTTACCGCCATTGCGGCTGCAGGATTTGATGGTGTGGAAATATTCGAAGACGATTTGCTTAAAAGTCCTGTCAAACCGGCGGCTATCCGTAACCTCGCCGATTCTCTCGGCCTGCGCATTTTCCTGCTGCAACCTTTCCGTGATTTCGAAGGGGTTCCGGCAGAGAAGCGGGTTGAAAAACTCGCCAGCGCACGCCGCCAGTTCGACCTGATGAGCGAGCTGGGCTGCGATCATTTACTGGTGTGCAGCAACACCGATCCGGAAAGTTCACCGGAGCGGGAGGTGCAGATTGCCGATCTCGCTGCGCTGGCGGAAATGGCGGAGCTGTATGACATCCGTATCGGCTATGAAGCGCTGGCATGGGGTAAACACGTCAACCGTTACCGCCAGGCGTGGGATCGCGTACGCGAGGTGAACAGTCCGGCGCTGGGCATTGTGCTCGACAGCTTTCATATTCTCGCCGTGGGCGACAATCTTGACCGTCTGGATGAAGTGCCGCTGGAAAAAATCAGTTTCCTGCAACTGGCCGATGTACCGTTCAAAGACATGAACGTGCAGCAGTGGAGCCGTAGTTACCGCTGTTATCCGGGGCAGGGCGATTTACCGCTGGTGGATTTTGTCAGCACGCTGAACCGTAAAGGTTTCACCGGCCCCTGGTCACTGGAAATCTTCAATGATAAAACCCTGCCGCTGGCTGATGGCCTGCGATCTCTGACGGAGCTGGAAAAGCGGATGCAGGCTTACGAAAAATCACTCAGCGAGTGACCTGATACCCCATCTCCCGCCAGATCCCCGGCAGTTCGCGCATGTCGTGGAAAGTGGTCACCAGCGGGTGATCCAGCGGCGGGTTATGCGGATCGGCGCAGTAGTAAAACACCGGGATGCCTGCGGTGATCCCGGCCTGTGCGCTTGCCACGGAATCTTCTACCAGAATGCAGTTTTCCACCGGCACGTTCATGATGTCGGCTGCTTTGTACAAGACGGCAGGATCGGGTTTCCAGCGCTGTAAATCATAGCCGCTGAATAACTTATCACCCATAAAAGGCAGCAATCCGGTCAGGCCGAGAGAGTGCTGCATTTTGGTGACCGGTCCGTTTGAGACGACACACATCGGCACGGTGATTTGTTCCAGTAACTCGCGTGCGCCGTCAATAGGTTCAAGTTTGCTGTCGAAAAGACGGGCAACATGCTGGCGAAACACGACTTCCATTTCTTCTTTCGGCACGTCGATACCGTGCTCTTTATTGACGATCGCGACGATTTCGTAAAGTTTGACGCCTTTGTATTTCTTATACATTTCGTCGAATGAAACCGTCACACCAAAATGCGCGAACATTTCGACATAGGCTTCGCAGCACAACAATTCACTGTCCACCAGCGTACCGTCGCAATCAAAAAAGACACATTCAACCTGTGACATACTTTCTCCCTGTGAGCATTTCATCTATTGGCGTGCATTATGGCACTCTACCCGAACGATAGATTTAATCCCATACATCCAGTGCTGGCGCTTTAGGGCTAAAATCCTTAGGATACCCCCCGATTGTTTTTCCCCCATTTTGGAACTCACCAATGAGCACACCACAGAGCAATGCGACTGCGGGTAAAGGTCTGGCTGAACGTCTGTTTAAACTGACGCAGCACGGCACCACCGTACGCACCGAAACTATCGCCGGTTTAACTACCTTCCTGACCATGGTCTATATCGTTTTCGTGAACCCGCAGATCCTGGGTGTTGCGGGGATGGATAAACAGGCCGTGTTCGTGACCACCTGCCTGATTGCCGCGTTCGGCAGCATCCTGATGGGCGTGATCGCCAACCTGCCGGTCGCACTGGCACCGGCGATGGGCCTGAATGCGTTCTTCGCGTTTGTGGTCGTCGGCGCAATGGGCGTTTCCTGGCAGGTCGGTATGGGCGCGATATTCTGGGGTGCTGTGGGTTTGCTGCTGCTGACTATTTTCCGCATCCGTTACTGGATGATTGCCAATATTCCGGTCAGCCTGCGTGTGGGCATTACCGCCGGTATCGGGCTGTTTATCGGCATGATGGGGCTGAAAAACGCCGGCATTATTGTCCCGAACCCTGACACCATCGTGACCATCGGTAATCTGACCTCGCACAACGTGCTGCTCGGTGTGCTGGGGTTCTTCATTATTGCCGTTCTGGCGTCGCGTAACTTCCACGCCTCGGTGCTGGTGTCGATTATTGTCACGACAGTCATTGGCCTGATGATTGGTGATGTGCATTACACCGGTTTCTGGTCGATGCCGCCGAGCATCACCACGGTTGTCGGTCAGGTGGATTTGAAAGGCGCGCTGAATATCGGTCTGGCGGGCGTCATTTTCTCCTTCATGCTGGTGAACCTGTTTGACTCCTCCGGCACGCTGATTGGTGTGACCGACAAAGCCGGTCTGGCTGATGCGCAGGGCAAGTTCCCGCAGATGAAACAGGCGCTGTACGTTGACAGCGTGTCTTCCGTGGCGGGGGCATTTATCGGTACGTCTTCTGTGGGCGCTTATATTGAAAGCACCTCCGGCGTATCTGTCGGCGGCCGTACCGGTCTGACGGCGGTGGTGACCGGTTTGCTGTTCCTGCTGGTGATCTTCATTTCCCCACTGGCGGGGATGGTGCCGGAATACGCGGCGGCCGGTGCGCTGATTTATGTCGGCGTGCTGATGACCTCCAGTCTGGCGCGTGTTTCCTGGGATGACCTGACCGAAGCGGTTCCGGCGTTCGTGACCGCGGTAATGATGCCGTTCAGCTTCTCGATCACCGAAGGTATCGCGCTGGGCTTCATCTCTTACGTGGTGATGAAACTGGGCACCGGCCGCTGGAAAGAAATCAGCCCGTGTGTGGTGGTCGTAGCCCTGCTGTTTGTGCTGAAAATCGCGTTTGTCGACGGGCATTAATCCGCTGACATCTGCTTAACGCCTGTAAAAAAACAGCCCGCATTGCGGGCTGTTTGTATTTCTGATGACCGGAATTATTGGCTGACGCGGCGCGTATAGTCGGCAAATGCCGTCAGCTGGCCGCGCAGGAAATCGAGCGTCCCCTGGTCGATGACTTCGCCGATTTGCTCATCCACTTTATTCTGGATCACACCACCCATAAATTCGGGTTTATTCATCACCATCGCATCCAGGAACACCAGAATCTGACGCAGATGATACTGACAACGTGCCCCGCCGACCGGACCCATTGAACTGGTCTGGATCAGCACTGGCTTACCGGCCAGTGGCTGATTCGGCAGGCGGGAAATCCAGTCGATCGCATTTTTCAGGCCGCCCGGAACGGAGTAGTTATACTCCGGCGTGACGATAATGACGCCATCCGCCTGACGGATTTGTTCCGCAATCGCTTCAACATCCGCCGGAAAGCCTTCTTCCTGCTGAATATCTGCATCATAGAGCGGCAGTGTACCGATGGAAGGCAACGCCTCAATGCTGATGCCCTCTGGTGCCACTTTTGGCAATGTGCGGGCGACCATTCCGTTGTAAGACGCTTTACGAAGACTGCCTAACAGTGTGACAAACTTCAGTGGTTGAGCTGACATGGGTAACTCCTGTTATGGATGACTTTGCGAAAGGAACTGCCTGTAACCATAAACGAAAAACGGCACGACGGGCGTAAACAAAAGTGAAGTTTTATTTAGCGGGTGGCAGGCTGATGAATTTCATGAAGTGTGGTGATTCAGATTGCTGGTCTGTGGCCAGGGTTTGTGTGCGGGTGAAGCCGTTTTCAGGTTCGTAACGCCAGCACTGCAAACGGATAATCGAGGGTGACTGCGCACATGACCAGATAATGGAACCTTCAATGTCGCTCATCACCTGCGCCTCGGGCGTTACGGTAGACCGTAAACGACCAGAAGCGGGATTCAGGCTGAGCGTAAGCGGACTCTGATCGTTCAGGCCGGACATTTTCAGCATGCTCTGGCGGATACACCACAGTTGCAGAGAGGATTCCACCGGATCGGATTGCATAGCAATCCAGGTTTTCTCCACCGCAGAAAGCTGTAATTGCTGTTGCTGATTCACCAGCGCACTGCGGGCATGAATGATTTCGAGATCGAGGCCGACTTTCCCTTCGCTGCTGATTAAAACACCGACGGTACTTCCTGCATACGCCAGACTGAAATCAGGCAAATCAGGGGATTCAAAACTCGGACGACCGCTGGGTAACGTGATGACGCTGGGAAGTTCAGCGATTCCATAGAGATAGAAAATCATTTCTGCCAGCAGAACGCGGCCGTTTAAGAAACGCTTGCGCTGTTTTTCGGAAAGGTGTTTTGCAAATAATACGATCTCTTGCGGCAACCGGTGTGTATCCGGTTCTGCATCCGTCATTGCCCATCTTGCAAAATGGCACGCCATTGTTCACTCCATGATTAATGGTTCGACCGCAGTTTCTCAATTGTTCTAAAGAATAACATTAAGAGAAATCATTAAAAACCGCTTAAACCCCGCAGTGCCACACACATTCTTCCCTTTTCATACAGTTTTTCATAAACATAAAGTGAAAGTAATCACAGTCTTAATCTCTTATTGGGAAAGAATCTCACTGGAATGATGTTCTGGATTTTTACTCATAAGATTCTTACACCAGATATATCTACTACAGCAACATAAAGAAACGCCAGAAAATGCCGTTACTAATTAAGCAGCGATCTCGCTGCTTTGCCTGCGAGTACCCAAAAATGTTAAAAACGACGCAATCCCGCTTTATCGCATTGATCAGCTTGTTTTTTATTGTGCTGATCATCGTTACGCTTATCGTGATCCAGGTGTATATCGCTCCCCAGCTGAAACAGACAGAAAGTAATCTGGTTGCTAATCAGGTGGATGATGTCGCGGTGGCAATTAATGACCGCCTGAATAAAGTTGAGTCACAGGTTCGCACCATTACCCAGACTGTTGCACAAATGGACAGCGACAGTATCGATCGTTTACTTCCGGCACTGGTTGATCAGTACGGTGACTCTGCCGTGTTTGGTGGCGGGATCTGGCCTCTGCCGAACCAACGCGATCCGGCCAAAATCAAATTCAGCACCTTCTTTGCCCGTAATAATAATAATCAACTGACGGTCAATACTTTCTGGAACAGCGCCGAATCCCCAAACTATTTCGATCAGTCGTGGTATCTGGCGGCATCAAAAGGTGAAAAGGGTCAGTGTGTCTGGGCGCCTGCTTATTTCGATGACGCCAGCACCCAGCCGCGGACTAACTGTGCGATGCCGATTTACAAAGATGATAAGCAATGGGGCGTCGCCACCATTGACGTCACACTGGGGTTCTTTAACCAGCTGGTGACAGAGATGGAGAAAAAGGTTCACGCCAGGATTTATATCGTGGAAAAAGACGGCACCATCGTCGGTACCAGTCATTCCACGGATGAAAAACTGCCGAAACTGGCCTCACTGGGCGAAACTTCTCCGCTGGCGATGCAGATCCGCAAAAGTCTGGATCAGATCAACGGGCAGGCGAGTCTGGTGGCTGACTACGATAATGACGGCACGTCGCACACCATGTTTATGAGCAACATTCAGGGGCCGTGGTTTATCGCCACCGACATGCCGACCAGTCAGTTACTGGCGCGCAGCCACAGCATTCTGACGAGTCTCGGACTGGTTCAAATCCCGATGGTCTTGCTGTTGCTGATCGTTCTGATCGCCGCGATTAAAATTTTCATGCGCCAGCTGGCGGCACTGAATAAAAATATCGCCCAGCTTTCTGCGGGCGGTGCCGACTTAACCCGGCGCTTACCGGAAAGCCGCAGCCCTGAGTTCAATCAGATCAACCAGAACTTCAACGGTTTCCTGTCTTTCCTGCAATCCATTCTGCGTCAGGTTGGCGACAGCAGTCTGGCTATCACTTCGGCTTCGCGCCAGATTGCCAGCGGTAACCTGGACCTGTCAGCACGAACCGAAGAACAGGCCAGCTCGATTGTCGAAACGGCAGCCTCAATGGAACAGCTGACCAGCACCGTGAAACAGAACGCTGCCAATGCGGAAGGGGCTAACCAGTTGGCCCGTGATGCCTCGGCTGTTGCCGGGAGGGGCTCGGACGTGGTGAAACAGGTGGTTGAGACCATGGGCTCGATCACCCGCTCTTCACATAAAATCGTCGATATCATCAGCGTGATCGACGGCATCGCTTTCCAGACCAACATTCTGGCGCTGAATGCGGCGGTTGAAGCGGCGCGTGCCGGTGAACAGGGACGCGGTTTCGCCGTTGTGGCATCCGAAGTGCGCAGTCTGGCACAGCGCTCAGCCACTTCCGCACGTGAAATCAAAAAGCTGATCGAGGATTCTGTGGCGGATATCGCCACCGGCAGCGAACTGGTGGCGACCGCCGGAACGACGATGGATGAAGTCATGGGTGGCGTGAACAACGTGGCGACGCTGATGAACGAAATCATGTCTTCCAGTCAGGAGCAAAGTCTGGGCATCGAGCAGGTAAATGTGGCTATCACGCAGCTGGATAACGCCACGCAGCAGAACGCCGCGCTGGTCGAACAGGTTTCTGCCGCTGCGCAGGCGATGCAGGATCAGACCGTTCAGCTGGAGACCGTGGTAGCAGGCTTTAAGCTCTGATTTCGTCTGATTAAAAGTGTTCAAAACTGAGCGGTAAGTGAGCGATCACTTACCGTTTTTTATTTTGCGTAAGGCTCAGTAAAAGGCGTGTTCAGTCATGAAGTTAATCAGGCTGGTCAGTTTGGCGCGTGGCCTGAAGTCGGGCAGATAAACCAGATGCACTGCCCGGGGTTTCGGGATAAAAGACTCAAGTACCGGGATCAGTTTTCCGCTGGCGATATCTTCGGCCAGTAACACTTTGGGTTGCAGCAACAAACCGGCGCCTTCCAGTGCGGCAGCGCGCAGCGCATGACCGTCGTTGGACACATAGCGGCTGTTAACCGGCCACGCTGACGTGGTGCGCTCTGCATTCGCCAGATGCCAGCCTTCACTCTGATTCCAGACGGTATGCACCAGGCACGGGTGCGTTTTCAGATCTTCCGGCGTCGCGGGCGTGCCGAACTGCTGCAAATAGCCCGGAGACGCGCAGATCACCATTTCATAAGGCTTCAGTGGTTTCGCCACCAGCCGGTCATCGCCAATTTCGCCAATACGGATCGCCGCGTCAAATCCTTCGCCGATCAAATCTACCCTGGCGTTGCTCAGTATCAGTTCCACGTTTACTTTCGGGTGTTTTTGCAGATAACGGGCCAGCATCGGCGCCACCACGCTGGAGCCGAGTGATACGGGTGCGCTGATCCGCAGCAGTCCGGTCGGCACGCTTTGCAGGCTTTCCATCGCGCTTTCGGTGAATTTCATCTGCTCCAGCACCCGTTTTCCGTTCTCGTAAAACACTTCACCGGCATCCGTCAGGCTTTGCTTGCGTGTGGTGCGTTGCAACAGGCGGGCATTCAAATACTTTTCCAGCTGCTGAATATGCTTGCCGACCATCACTGCTGAAATCCCCAGCTTTTCCGCTGCTGTACTGAAATTCCCGGTTTCTACCACGCTGATAAAGACCTCGATATTCCGCAACTTATCCACATTACAAACCCTGAGTTAGAACAGAATGAATAATACGATTCTATATCTAACCCGTAGTTTGGTGAAAGATGGTCCTGCAAACAACGTTGAGGAATATCTGATGAAAATTTTAGTGATTGGCGGGACAGGTACATTGGGTAAAGCCGTGATTCAGGAGCTTAGCGCAGACCATGAAATTGTCACCGCAGGCAAAACCCGCGGCGATTTTCAGGTCGATATTACCGATGAAAACAGCGTAAAAGCGCTTTTCCAGAGTACGGGAAAAGTTGATGCGATTATTGCTACTACCGGCAGCCTGCACTTTGGCCCGCTGGTGGAGATGACCGCAGCACAGTTCAATATTGGTTTGCAGAATAAACTGCTTGGCCAGGTGCGCCTTGCGCTGATCGGTCAGTCATTCCTTAACGATGGCGGTTCCATCACGCTGACCAGCGGGATCATTGCTGATGAACCTATTCGTCAGGGGGCAAACGCCACCACGGTAAATGCCGCCGTCGAAGGCTTTGTCCGGGGCGCGGCGATTGAACTGTCACGGGGTATTCGCATCAATGTGGTCAGCCCGACCGTAGTAGAAGAGTCGCTGAAAGCTTACGGCCCGTTCTTCCCGGGCTTTGAGGCTGCACCGGCAGCGCGCGTGGCGAAAGCGTATCGTCGCAGCGTGGAAGGGGCGCAGACCGGACGCGTTTATAAAGTCTGGTAAGGCGTAATTCTTTGAATAAAATAAAAAACCCACATTTTCCAATGTGGGTTTTGTTTGCTGCGAAGAGCGGCTTATTTACCGATACAGAAACTCGAGAAGATACGCCCCAGTAAATCATCCGAGGTAAATTCACCGGTGATTTCGCTCAGCGATTGCTGGGCCAGACGCAATTCTTCCGCCAGCAGTTCACCCGCCCATGCGCCAAGCAGTTGATCTTTACCCTGAACCAGATGCTGTGCGGCCTGTTCCAGCGCCTGCAGGTGACGGCGACGCGCAAGGAATCCGCCTTCCATATTGTGATTGAAGCCCATCACCTGTTTCAGATGATCGCGCAGCAGATCAACGCCATCGCCGGTGCGGGCAGAAAGGCGAATAAGTGAGTGACCATTCACTTCCGTTTGTCCCAGCGCTTCGCCGGTGATATCCGCTTTGTTGCGTACAACGACAATAGGTAAACTCGCGGGCAGGCGGGCCATAAATTCGGGCCAGATGTCCGCAGGCTCGGTTGCTTCCGTTGTTGTACCGTCGACCATAAACAGCACTAAGTCAGCCTGTTCGATCTCATTCCATGCACGTTCGATACCAATGCGCTCAACTTCATCGCTGGCTTCACGTAACCCGGCGGTGTCAATGATGTGCAACGGCATGCCATCAAGGTGGATATGTTCGCGTAAAACGTCACGCGTAGTGCCCGCGATATCGGTAACGATCGCCGCTTCACGACCAGCCAGCGCGTTCAGCAGGCTGGATTTACCGGCGTTCGGACGCCCGGCAATCACCACTTTCATCCCTTCACGCAGCAGGCTGCCCTGACGTGCTTCGGCCCGCACGGCATCGAGATCACCCATCACCGTATTGAGTTTGGCTTCGATTTTACCGTCGGACAGGAAGTCGATTTCCTCATCGGGGAAGTCGATAGCCGCTTCGACAAAGATCCGCAGGTGAGTGAGTGCTTCCACCAGATGATGAATACGGTTCGAGAAAGCGCCCTGTAAGGAGTTAACCGCTGAACGTGCGGCCTGCTCGGAGCTGGCGTCGATAAGATCAGCAATCGCTTCAGCCTGCGCCAGGTCGAGTTTATCGTTGAGGAAAGCCCGTTCAGAGAATTCGCCCGGACGCGCAATTCGCACGTTTTCCAGCGCGATAATGCGTTTAAGCAGCAAATCCAGGATCACCGGCCCGCCGTGGCCTTGCAGCTCAAGCACGTCTTCGCCGGTAAAGGAATTCGGGCCGGGGAACCACAACGCGATGCCCTGATCCAGCGTGCTGCCATCAGCATCCTGAAACGGCAGATAATCGGCATAACGCGGCTTGGGCAGTTTACCTAAGACAGCCTGTGCCACATCACGCGCCGCACGGCCGGAAATGCGCAAAATGCCCACACCACCGCGGCCGGGTGGGGTTGCCTGGGCAATAATGGTATCTGAGGTGCTCATAGCAATGATCTCTGTTGGTCTTTTTACGGATATGCAAAAGGCGATCAAATGATCGCCTTTCTTTTTTATCATCAAGTTTAGCGGTCAGGACGAAAGCCGTCCTGACATTCACTTATGACTTTTTCTTGTCGCGGCTGTGCAGGCCACGTTTTTCCAGCCCGCGATAAATCAGCTGCTGCTGGAGAATGGTGACCAGGTTACTGACGATGTAGTACACCACCAGGCCAGACGGGAACCACAGGAAGAACACGGTGAAGATGACCGGCATGAAGGTCATGATCTTCTGCTGCATCGGGTCAGTGACTGTGGTCGGCGACATCTTCTGGATGAAGAACATCGTGATACCCATCAGAACCGGCAGAATGTAGTACGGGTCTTGTGCTGACAAGTCATGGATCCACAGGATGAATGGCGCGTGGCGCAGTTCAATGGAACCAGACAGCATGTAATACAGTGCCAGGAAGATTGGCATCTGAATAACCAGCGGCAGACAGCCACCCAGCGGGTTCACTTTCTCAGACTTATACAGCGCCATCATTTCCTGACTCATGCGCTGTTTGTCATCACCGATACGTTCACGCATGGCGGCCAGTTTCGGCTGCAACATACGCATTTTCGCCATCGACGTGTACTGTGCGCGGGTCAGTGGATACATGATACCGCGAACAATAAAGGTGATAACGATGATCGAGAAGCCCCAGTTACCGACAAACCCTTGAATGAATTTCAACAGTTTGAACAGTGGCTGAGAGATGAACCATAACCAACCGTAGTCAACCGTCAGGTCAAGGTGTGGCGCGATAGCGGCCATCTTGTCCTGAATTTCCGGACCAACCCACAGGATAGAAGCAACTTGTTGCTGTGCACCTGGTGCAACGGTAAACGGTGTGCCTTTAAAGCCAATCGTTGAAATACCGTTATTGGTGGTGGTGAAGAAGGTATTGGTGTCTTTCGCTGATGGGATCCACGCCGTTGCAAAGTACTGCTGCAACATCGCAACCCAACCACCCTGAGTCGTGACATTCAGTGCTTCGCTCTTATCGAACGCATACTTCTGATATTTGTCATCACTTGAGGAATATGCCGCGCCGCGGAACGTGTGCAGAGCAAAGTTATTGCTGCCGGTATCACGGTGCTTAGGTAATTCGGTGGTTTGTTTCAGCTGACCGAACATGGTCAGTTCAAGCGGGGCAGCCGTGGTGTTGTTGATGTTGTATTCAACGTTTACCGCGTAAGAACCACGTTTGATCACGAAGGTTTTGGTGTAAATCGCACCGTTCGCCGCCGTGTAAGTCATCGGAATGCGCAGTTCAGACTGGCCTTCAGCCATTGTGAAGGTATCGGAGCTCGCCTTGAACAGAGGGCGTTCACCGTTAGCCGGATTGTCTGGACCGTTTTTACCTGTCAGACCACTTTGTGCCTGATAGAGGAAATTAGGAGTAGTTTCCAGTAACTGGAAAGGCTGGTCAGAGCCCAAAGTCGTTGGGTAAGCCTTCAGCAGAGCCTGCTCAATGTCGCCACCACGGGTGTTGATCGTTAATGACAGCACATCACTGTTAACTGTAATTAATTTGCCCTGTCCGCTATCAGGAACAGCCTGATTAGTAGCATCACCGTTTGCAGTGTTCGCAGTCTGTTGCGTGGTCTGGTTGGCCGGTTGCGGAGCGTGGTCCGTTTGCCATGCCTGCCAGATCATGAAAGACACGAACAGCAGAGCGATGAGGAAAAGATTGCGTTGCGAATCCATCGTTAGTGTTCTCTGTTATTGTCGGTTTTCGGCGGTACGGGGTCATCACCACCTGGGTTCAAAGGATGGCATTTTAATACGCGTTTCAAAGTCAACCAACTGCCTTTTAACATGCCAAAACGACCAATTGCTTCAATACTGTATTGAGAGCAGGTTGGTCGAAAGCGGCAATGCGGCCCGAGCAACGGACTGATGAATAGCTGATAACCACGTATCAGCTTTATCAGGATGCGGGAGCCTGTCGGCAATGTCGACGCCATAATTTCTCCAACGCTTCCGTCAGCGCGCGATTATCTAAATCGGCGACACCCTTTTTGGCTACTACCACAAAATCCATCGACGGCAGCGTATGCTGATTCAACCGGAAACTTTCGCGGGTAAGGCGTTTGATCCGATTGCGTTCATGTGCGCGTTTGACGTGTTTTTTTGCGACGGTGAGACCGATGCGGGGATGCCCCAGCTCGTTCAGGCGGCCGAGTATAGTGATTTGCGGCGTGCCAGCCCGTTGTGGCTGCTGGAAGACGAAAGTGAAATGACGGGGAGTTAACAAACGTAACTCCCTGGGAAAAGCGAGCTTAACCACTAAATAGGTTAGCTTTTATTACTTAGAAGCTGACAGACGGGTACGGCCTTTCGCACGACGGCGAGCCAGAACCTGACGACCATTTTTGGTGGCCATACGAGCACGGAAGCCGTGGCTACGGTTGCGCTTCAATACGGACGGTTGGAAAGTGCGTTTCATGGCGATTTCTACCTAAACTTAAATTATTACTGATCAGTAAACGCGAAGACATTTCGGCGAAAAAACGACCGGTGCCTTTGTCGCAACATATAAAGAAGCGGGATTGTAATAACTGTACAGTCCTGAGTCAATTTACATTGCCAGAAATGGTTCAAGTGTTTACCAGAATTGCCCGTGGTCACACCGCAATATCCATCTGGTTATGACCATCAGGAACACAGGCTTCACACGTAGGGCTGAAGATTATACGGACTCTGCCGCAAATCGCAAGGATCCTCGCCTGATCCTTATCCACAGGCGTGCGATCTTTCTCGCAGTATGATGAAATTTAACTCAGCGGACTCCTATTTTTTCACCAGAGTGATGATTACATCGCCTAATTTTAAAAGGATCGGCTAAGCTTACCCACTTGCCGATTGCTGCCTGTGGATAAAAAGGATCTAATCTGTCAGGAAGGGGAGGATCTCTGGGCCGGATTGCGTTATGATCCGCCATTCCGATCGCGATCCCGGCTGGGATGCTATCGACAAAAACCGCAAAAAGCGGTTCGCACGTGACTTTACGCCACTGACAGGGTGGTGAGAGAAATTTTCCCCCATTAGCGGGCGGAACGTGTGCCAAAAATCATGATTTAAAAAATATCCTGATCCTTTTCTTTTTTGATACTTGTTCGAGTGGAGTCCGCCGTGTCACTTTCGCTTTGGCAGCAATGTCTTGCCCGTTTGCAGGATGAACTACCTGCCACAGAATTCAGTATGTGGATACGCCCCCTGCAGGCGGAACTCAACGACAATACGCTGGCGCTGTATGCCCCGAATCGTTTTGTTCTGGATTGGGTTCGTGACAAATACCTAAATAATATTAACGGCTTGCTTAACGATTTCTGTGGCACGGATGCACCGTTGCTGCGTTTTGAAGTCGGCAGCAAGCCGGTGATCCAACGCGTCAGCCAGCCTGTTGCGGCCAGCGTCAGTTCACAGGCTGCGCCTGCCATTCCGCGTCTGGCGCCTTCCCGTCCAAGCTGGGACAGCTCACCGGCTCAGCCTGAGCTGTCTTATCGCTCTAACGTCAACCCGAAACATACCTTTGATAACTTCGTAGAAGGTAAATCTAACCAACTGGCTCGCGCGGCGGCGCGTCAGGTGGCGGATAATCCGGGTGGCGCGTACAACCCGCTTTTCCTTTATGGTGGCACCGGTCTGGGTAAAACCCACTTATTGCACGCCGTCGGTAACGGCATCATGGCGCGTAAAGCCAATGCCAAAGTGGTGTACATGCACTCCGAGCGTTTTGTACAGGACATGGTCAAAGCCCTGCAAAACAACGCCATCGAAGAATTCAAACGTTACTACCGTTCTGTTGATGCGTTGCTCATCGATGACATTCAATTCTTTGCTAATAAAGAACGTTCGCAGGAAGAGTTCTTCCACACCTTTAATGCCCTGCTGGAAGGTAATCAGCAGATCATCCTGACCTCGGATCGTTATCCAAAAGAGATCAACGGTGTTGAAGATCGTCTGAAATCGCGTTTCGGCTGGGGTCTGACGGTGGCTATCGAGCCGCCTGAATTAGAAACCCGCGTGGCGATCCTGATGAAAAAGGCGGACGAAAACGATATTCGTCTGCCGGGCGAAGTTGCCTTCTTTATTGCTAAACGTCTGCGATCGAATGTGCGTGAGCTTGAAGGCGCACTGAACCGTGTGATTGCCAACGCCAACTTTACCGGCCGTGCGATCACTATCGACTTCGTTCGTGAAGCGTTGCGCGATTTGTTAGCGCTTCAGGAGAAGCTGGTCACTATCGATAATATTCAGAAAACAGTGGCCGAATATTATAAAATCAAGGTCGCTGACCTGCTTTCCAAACGGCGCTCCCGTTCGGTAGCCCGCCCACGCCAGATGGCGATGGCGCTGGCGAAAGAGCTGACCAACCACAGCCTGCCAGAAATCGGCGATGCGTTCGGTGGTCGGGACCATACCACGGTGTTGCACGCCTGCCGTAAAATCGAGCAGTTGCGTGAAGAAAGTCACGACATCAAAGAAGATTTCTCCAACTTAATCAGAACATTATCTTCCTAGCGCTATGAAATTTATTGTTGAACGTGAGCATTTGCTGAAACCACTGCAACAGGTCAGTAGTCCGCTGGGTGGACGACCAACGTTGCCTATTCTGGGTAACCTGTTATTACAGGTGACGGATGGCGCGCTGTCGCTGACCGGGACGGATTTGGAAATGGAGATGGTGGCGAAAGTCGCGCTGTCTCAGCCACATGAAGCGGGTGCCACCACGGTGCCGGCGCGTAAATTCTTTGATATCTGCCGTGGATTGCCGGAAGGCGCGGAAATTTCCGTCGCGCTCGACGGCGACCGCATGCTGGTAAAATCAGGCCGCAGCCGTTTCTCGCTGTCGACCTTACCGGCGACAGATTTCCCTAATCTCGACGACTGGCAAAGCGAAGTAGAATTCACCCTGCCGCAGGCCACGTTGAAACGTCTGATCGAAGCCACGCAGTTTTCTATGGCCCATCAGGACGTTCGTTATTATTTAAACGGTATGCTGTTCGAAACCGAAGGTGAAGAACTGCGTACTGTCGCGACCGACGGTCACCGTCTGGCCGTATGTTCTATGCCAATCGGCCAGTCTCTGCCGTCGCATTCGGTGATCGTGCCGCGTAAAGGCGTGATGGAACTGGTGCGTCTGCTTGATGGCGGTGACACCACATTGCAGCTGCAAATCGGCAGCAACAATATCCGTGCTCACGTCGGCGACTTCATCTTTACCTCTAAACTGGTTGACGGTCGTTTCCCTGACTATCGCCGCGTATTGCCGAAAAATCCGGACAAAACGCTGCAGGCAGGCTGCGATTTGCTCAAGCAGGCGTTTGCCCGTGCCGCGATCCTGTCCAATGAAAAATTCCGTGGCGTACGTTTGTATGTCAGCCATAACCAGCTGAAAATCACCGCGAATAACCCGGAACAGGAAGAGGCAGAAGAAATTCTGGATGTCGGTTACGAAGGCACTGAAATGGAAATCGGTTTCAACGTCAGTTACGTACTGGATGTGCTCAATGCACTCAAGTGCGAAGACGTTAATCTGTTGCTGACGGACTCTGTTTCCAGCGTGCAGATTGAAGACGCAGCCAGTCAGTCGGCAGCGTATGTCGTTATGCCAATGCGGCTGTAATCGGGCTATCTGACTTGTCATTTTGCGATCGGGCAGTGTTCGCAATGCCCACGCACCTGAGTATGCTCCGCTTACTGTAGCTGCACGCAAACTGACTGCGACGATGATGCCCTGGAATGGATAGTAGATGGCCTTAACGCGCTTACTGATAAAAGATTTCCGCAACATCGAGGCGGCAGATTTAGATCCGTCGCCCGGTTTTAACTTTCTGGTCGGTCCCAATGGTAGCGGTAAAACCAGTGTGCTCGAAGCGGTCTATACGCTGGGGCATGGCCGCGCTTTTCGCAGTTTGCAGGCCGGACGCGTGATTCGTCACGATCAGCCGGAGTTTGTTCTCCATGCGCGTGTGGATGACGGCGGTGATCGTGAATTGTCGATTGGTCTGAGCAAAAGCCGTCAGGGCGACAGTAAAGTACGCATTGATGGCAGTGATGGCCACAAAGTGTCTGAACTGGCACAGATGCTGCCGATGCAACTGATCACACCCGAAGGCTTCACCCTGCTCAACGGCGGGCCGAAGTACCGGCGGGCATTTATTGACTGGGGTTGTTTTCATCACGACCCCGGTTTTTTTATCGCCTGGAGCAACCTGCGACGGTTACTCAAGCAGCGCAACGCCGCGCTGCGACAGGTGAGTCGTTATGCGCAAATTCGTGCCTGGGATCAGGAACTGATCCCGTTAGCCGGGCGTATTAGCGAATGGCGGGCAGCTTACAGCGACGCGATCGCGGCTGATATCAGCGCGACCTGCGCGCAATTCCTGCCCGAATTCGCCCTCAGTTTTTCTTTCCAGCGTGGATGGGATAAGGAGACGGAGTACGGCGAGTTGCTGGAGCGTAATTTTGAACGCGACAGAGCCTTAACCTATACCGCATCAGGCCCGCATAAAGCGGATTTCCGCATTCGTGCCGACGGCACGCCGGTGGAAGATTTACTGTCCCGTGGGCAGTTGAAGTTACTGATGTGTGCGCTGAGACTGGCGCAGGGTGAGTTTCTCACCCGACAGAGCGGGCGGCGTTGCCTGTATCTTCTTGACGATTTTGCCTCTGAGCTGGACACCGACCGACGTCGGTTGCTGGCTGATCGCCTGAAAGCCACCCAGGCACAGGTTTTTGTCAGTGCGATAAGCGCTGAGCAAGTGACCGACATGATGGGTGAAAAGGGCAAGATGTTCCGCGTGGAACAAGGTAAAATAGCCGTTCTATCACAGGACTAAAAATGAGCGAGAAACGTTGATGTCGAATTCTTATGACTCCTCAAGTATCAAGGTATTAAAAGGGCTGGACGCGGTGCGTAAGCGCCCCGGCATGTATATCGGCGATACCGATGACGGCACTGGTCTGCACCACATGGTATTCGAGGTTGTGGACAACGCTATCGACGAAGCCCTCGCGGGCCACTGTAAAGAGATTCAGGTCACGATCCATGCGGATAACTCTGTTTCCGTACAGGATGATGGCCGTGGTATTCCGACCGGCATTCATGAAGAAGAGGGCGTTTCTGCTGCTCAGGTCATTATGACCGTTCTTCATGCTGGTGGTAAATTCGACGATAACTCGTATAAAGTCTCCGGCGGTCTGCATGGCGTAGGTGTTTCCGTCGTTAATGCCTTGTCGGAAAAACTGGAACTGGTTATCCGCCGTGAAGGCAAAGTGCACACTCAGACTTACGTGCACGGCGAGCCGCAGGATCCGCTGAAAGTGATTGGCGATACTGACGTAACCGGTACCACGGTACGTTTCTGGCCGAGCTTCAACACCTTCACCAATCACACAGAATTCGAGTATGAGATTCTGGCGAAACGCCTGCGTGAATTGTCATTCCTGAACTCCGGCGTGGCAATCCGTCTGCTGGATAAACGTGATGGTAAGAATGATCACTTCCATTATGAAGGCGGTATCAAAGCCTTCGTGGAATACCTGAACAAAAACAAAACCCCAATCCATCCGACCGTATTCTATTTCTCCACGGTCAAAGATGACATTGGCGTTGAAGTGGCGTTGCAGTGGAACGACGGTTTCCAGGAAAACATTTACTGCTTCACCAACAACATTCCACAGCGCGATGGCGGGACTCACTTAGCCGGTTTCCGTTCGGCAATGACCCGTACCCTGAACGCGTACATGGATAAAGAAGGCTACAGCAAGAAATCCAAAATCAGCGCCACCGGTGACGATGCCCGTGAAGGCCTGATTGCTGTGGTGTCTGTGAAGGTGCCGGATCCTAAGTTCTCTTCTCAGACCAAAGACAAACTGGTGTCTTCTGAAGTGAAAACAGCGGTTGAAACGCTGATGAACGAGAAGCTGGTGGATTACCTGATGGAAAACCCGTCAGACGCCAAAATCGTTGTCGGTAAAATCATCGACGCAGCGCGTGCCCGTGAAGCAGCACGTAAAGCGCGTGAAATGACCCGCCGTAAAGGCGCGCTGGATCTGGCTGGCTTGCCAGGCAAACTGGCGGACTGTCAGGAACGCGACCCGGCACATTCCGAACTGTACTTAGTGGAAGGGGACTCAGCGGGCGGCTCTGCAAAACAAGGCCGTAACCGTAAGAACCAGGCGATTCTGCCGTTGAAAGGTAAAATCCTCAACGTTGAGAAAGCGCGCTTCGACAAAATGCTCTCTTCTCAGGAAGTGGCAACGCTGATTACAGCACTCGGTTGCGGCATTGGCCGTGACGAATACAACCCGGACAAACTGCGCTATCACAGCATCATCATCATGACCGATGCCGACGTCGATGGTTCACACATCCGTACCCTGTTGCTGACTTTCTTCTACCGTCAGATGCCTGAAATTGTAGAACGTGGTCACGTGTTCATCGCCCAGCCGCCGTTGTACAAAGTGAAAAAAGGCAAGCAGGAACAGTACATTAAAGATGACGAAGCAATGGATCAGTATCAGATTTCCATTGCGATGGACGGGGCAACGTTACACGCCAACGCCCATGCGCCAGCCCTGGCGGGTGAACCGCTGGAGAAACTGGTGGCTGAACATCACAGCGTGCAGAAAATGATTGGCCGCATGGAACGTCGTTATCCGCGTGCGCTGCTGAATAACCTGATCTATCAGCCGACCCTGCCGGGTGCAGATCTGGCTGATCAGGCGAAAGTGCAGGCCTGGATGGAATCGCTGGTGGCGCGTCTCAACGAGAAAGAGCAGCACGGCAGTTCTTACAGCGCGATCGTGCGTGAAAACCGCGAACATCAGCTGTTCGAGCCGGTTCTGCGTATCCGCACCCACGGTGTTGATACCGATTACGATCTGGATGCCGACTTCATCAAAGGCGGCGAATACCGCAAAATCTGTGCGCTGGGCGAACAGCTGCGCGGCCTGATCGAAGAAGATGCCTTCATCGAACGTGGCGAACGCCGTCAGCCTGTCACCAGCTTCGAACAGGCGCTGGAATGGCTGGTGAAAGAATCCCGTCGTGGTCTGTCGATTCAGCGATACAAAGGTCTGGGTGAAATGAACCCTGAGCAGTTGTGGGAAACCACCATGGATCCTGAGCAACGTCGCATGTTACGTGTGACCGTGAAGGATGCCATCGCCGCTGACCAGTTGTTCACGACGCTGATGGGCGATGCGGTTGAACCGCGCCGCGCCTTTATCGAAGAGAACGCCCTGAAAGCCGCCAATATCGATATCTGATAAGGGTCTGAGCTGATAAAGAGTCCGAACCGGGAAACCGTTTCGGACTTTTTTTTTCGTCTGACGCGACCCGCATTCCGGCTGGCTTTACAGCGGCTAATCGCGTTAGCATTGAAGCAGGTTATTTAAACTCTGAGGATGCTATGGCTATTGAATTAATTGCAATTGATATGGACGGGACGTTGCTCAATCCGCAACATGAAGTCACTCCTGCCGTTAAAAAAGCGTTGTCAGAAGCACGGGCAAAGGGTGTGCAAATCGTTCTGGCGACTGGCCGTCCTTTTATTGGCGTACAGCGTTATCTGATGGAACTGGATTTACAGCAGGAAGGGTGTTACTGCATCACCAACAACGGTGCGCTGGTGCATAATGCCAAAGATGGCAGCGTGATCGCCGAAATAGCCCTCAGAATTGAAGATTATCACTACTTTGAACAACTGGCCCGTCAGCTCGGTGTTCACTTCCACGCACTGACCAAAACAGACCTGTTTACCGCCAACCGTCATATCAGCAAATACAGCGTGCATGAATCTTTCACCACCGGTATTCCGCTGCAATTCTGCCCTGCTGAAGAAATGGATCCGGCACTGACCTTCCCGAAAGTCATGATGATTGACGATCCGGACTTGCTGGATCGCGCCATCAGTCAGCTTCCTGCTGAAGCAAAAGAACGCTACACCATCATGAAAAGTTCGCCGTATTTCCTCGAAATCCTGGATAAACGCGTGAATAAAGGCGAAGGCGTGAAAGTACTGGCGGAAAAACTGGGTATCGCGCGGGAGAGCGTGATGACGCTCGGTGATCAGGAGAACGACATTGCGATGCTGGAATACGCCGGAATTGGTGTCGCGATGGGGAATGCGCTGGACAGCGTAAAAGCCGTCAGCCAGTTCGTTACCAAAACAAACACGGAAGACGGCGTGGCGTTTGCGGTCGAGAAATTTGTTCTGAACGTCTGAGCTTGTACCGAAGGAACCTCTCAGCCATGGAAAAACAATTAACTTCTGATGCCCGCGGGCATCAGCTCACCAACATTAATGTCTGGACGCCGGACAGCCAGTGGCTGGTGTATGACGTCCGTCCGCATGGCGGTTCTTTTAGCGGTTCAACCATTGAGCGCGTGAATGTCGAAACCGGTGAGACGGAAGTCCTTTATCAGGCAAAAGACGGCGCGCATGTGGGAGTGGTGACCGTCAGCCCGGATCTTCCTGTCCGTTATGCGTTTATTCATGGCCCTGAAAATCCTGATGTCAGCTGGCAGTATGATTTTCATCACCGTCGCGGAGTTATTGTCACTGAGCCCGCGCGCGAAAAGGCCGTCACGCTGGATGCGATGGACATTACCGCCCCCTTTACCGCCGGAGCCCTGCGCGGTGGCACACATGTTCACGTCTTCAGCCCGGACGGTTCGCGTCTGAGCTTTACCTATAACGACCATGTGTTTCATGAACGCGATCCGGCGCTCGATCTGCGCAACGTCGGCGTGGCGATTTCAGGATATCCCGTTATTCCGCCAAAGCATCATCCCCGTGAATACGATGGAAGCCATTTCAGCATGCTGGTCAGCGAAACCACGCCCTGTCCTCACCCCGGCAGCGATGAAATCAACCGGGCTTACGAAGAAGGCTGGATTGGCCGTGAAGGCTATCTGAAACCGGATGGCAGCCGTCAGCGGTGGGCGTTGGCTTTTATCGGCGACACGCTTTCCGCTCGTGGTGAAAAGCACCCGGAAATCTTTGTGGTGGATTTGCCGCGCAATGATGAGGATTACCGTCAGGCGGGTGATAAACCTTTGCAGGGCACGCCGGAAATGCTGCCTGCGTCACCCGCGGGCGTGAAACAGAGACGGATTACTTTTACTGAAAATGGTATTGCCCTGCAACCGCGTCACTGGTTGCGCGTATCGCCGGATGGCGCAAAGATTGCGTTTCTGATGCAAGATGAAACCGGAGTGGTTCAGGTCTGGACGGTGTCACCTAACGGCGGCGCGCCGGCGCAAATCAGCCATTCTGAAAGCGGAATTCAATCAGCCTTCAGCTGGAGCCAGGACGGAAAATCACTGGCGCTGGTATGCGATAACAGCGTGATGCGGCTGGACATGGAAAGCGGAAAGATGCAGCGGTTAACGCAACGATCAGAAAACGCACCCTGTGCCGATGCCGTAGTGTATTCTCCCGATGGCAGCAAAGTGGCGTTTATGCGCCAGTGTAACGGCTATGCGCAGATTTGCGTGGCCGATAGCGATTAGCGAACGATGTAAACCGGTCGGAACAGGCCGGTTTTATTGTGACTACTTCTTATGTGTCGACGATTTTTGCTGACGCGGCGTGGTCGTCATGGGCGGGATGTGATCGATATCCACACCGTTACTCAGCGCAATATTGTGTTCTTCACTGGCTTTGACGCGATCGCGCGTCGTCACTTTTCCGCTGCGAAAATAATCATAAGGCAGCAATACCGTATCCAGCACGGCGCTGAACGGCAAATCAATCAACAGCAGCGGCGTCATCGCCCAACTGGTGTCATCGCTTTTTATCATATTCACATCAGCACGTGCGCCTGAATAATATCCGGTGTCACCACCTGTATGGCTCATTACGCTGGAGCAACCGCTCGTCGCTAAAAAAACACATCCTGTCATCAGCGGCGTTAATGCAAATTTCGTCATGTTAGAACTCATCTTATGCTGTCAGGCTGAGCTTATACGTCAATGTGACTTATACCACTCAGCCCAAAAAATTAACAAAGCAAGCTGTAGCTCTGTGGCTGCGATCCCATTAAGTGTAATTACTATTTGAAATCTTGCAGGAATTCGCCTGCTCTCCCTGGATTGTAGCCCTGTCCCGTCATGAATTTTGGCTGTCATCATATAAACAACAGCCAAATTTTTTGTTTTTTCAGGCTTGAAATATGCCCTTTTGTCTCCATTTTAACTGTACGACGCAGGAGGAGAAACGCCGGAAGGGTTCTTCTGTCATCACTGTGACGCTAGTCTGTCCGCCTGGAAGGCTATTTAAAAAACTCGCTGAATATCAGGAGAAGTAGCAATGCGTAATTTTGATTTATCCCCGCTCTACCGTTCTGCCATTGGTTTTGACCGCTTATTTAATCTTATCGAATCGGGTCAGAATCAGGGCGGCGGCTACCCCCCTTATAATGTCGAGTTGGTTGACGAAAATCATTACCGGATTGCTATCGCGGTCGCAGGTTTTGCCGAATCTGAGCTGGACATCACTGCGCATGACAACATGCTGCTGGTCAAAGGCGCGCATGCACCTGGCGATACTGAGCGAACCTATTTATATCAGGGCATCGCGGAACGTAATTTCGAGCGCAAATTCCAGTTGGCTGAACATATTCAGATAAAAGCGGCCAATTTGTCGAACGGTTTGCTGTATATCGATCTGGAACGTGTCGTTCCTGAGTCGTCCAAACCACGGCGTATCGAGATCCGTTAATTCAGCGACCATCATCGTTGTTGACCGCCACGAAATGAAAAAGTTTAGGCTCGCCGTCAGGGAGCTGTACTGTCACATCCAAAAAGGATGACGACATTAATCATCTCGCTTCAAAGAAGGAGTTACATTATGCGTAATTATGATATTTCCCCATTACTGCGTCAGTGGATTGGTTTCGATAAATTAGCCAGTTCAATGCAAGGCGCCGATCAGGCTTTTCCTCCTTACAATATTGAAAAGTCTGATGACAACCATTACCGCATTTCACTGGCGCTGGCCGGTTTCCAGCAAAGCGAACTGAATATTGAAGTCGAAGGGCCGCGATTAACGGTCAGCGGTACACCGGCTCAGCTGGAAACTAAAGTGGAATATTTGCATCAGGGGCTGGTGATTAAGCCTTTCACCCTGAGCTTCACGCTGGCAGAGCATATGCACGTCTCGGCGGCTGAATTTACGAATGGCCTGCTGCATATCAATCTGGTTCGTGATGTACCGGAAGCATTGCAACCGCAAAAAATTGCGATTGGTACTGAAAAACCGGCGCTGGAAAATCAGTCTGAATAAACGTGATCTGTTTATGTTCCCCCGATGAGGGGGAACATAAAACGGGATGTGATGAGGAATATATTATCTTAATCAGTAAGTAAAACGAGGTGTATTTATTTTGTTCAAGTCTTTCAAAGTGTTTTCCGTAATTGAAGCTCTTAGTGATGAGGTAAGCATGTATTTAGAGTGATGTAACTTAACGATAATATTCGTCTACTGTGATTCGGTTGTAGTTCTTGTAACACCCATCAAATACTATACAAAGTGCTTCCACAAAATGCATGATCTGTTTTGTGTTGTAGTTGTAAGATATTTCACCTATATTTGCATCAAAGAGTTTAATCATGTTCCCATCTGTTCTGATAGCGATGGAATGGCCTCCCTTGCAACCCTTATAAATACCTATTTCATATAAGCTGTCTTGCCTTAACGATTTTACCAGCCCTTCGATTCTTGCAGCGGTAGTACTGGCCTGCGGCAGAGTTGACGTTTTTAAGCAGATCAACCTCCCCTCATTCTTCATTATCAGATGGTATGCGTCTTGAGTACGCATGTAGTTTACGTTGGGGGAATGCCCTTTGCGGTGAAAATTATCAAATAAACTTTTTTGTGCTTTTAATTTAGCTTGTTTATATGCCAACGCAGAGTTCTGTTCCTGAATATTCATTATTCCTAATATCAATCGATGCGATGCAGAGGTATTGATGAAACATTTGAAACTACTCCAATCTCTACCAGTAATTAAATATGCCGCAGAGAGGCCATAACAGGCTCCACGTAATCCGTACTGAATTTGTTTACTTTCTGAATCTATATGACTTCCTAACCATGCTCCACCAAGATTTCGGGGGTTGTTAGCTACCCATTTGTTTTGCTGTATGTACGTCACCTGATTAAAAAAACTGTATGTACCGTTTGTTTTATTAATATATTGACGTAATCTGTTAATCATTTTCTCACCTATTTTTTAAATCAAAAAATACATATTGCATAAAAATACGCCAGTGATAATAAAATTCCCATTTAATTGATTATGTAAAATACTAAAGCTCTTGACTGGGTTTTTATTTCTTTGATAAATAATGTTATTTTTTTGTTTAACTGTAAAAAATATAAAGTGATGTATATCTATATATAAAATGAATTGATTTTTTTGAATGAATGTGTATCTGGATGCGTTGAGGGAGATATAAATAACTTTATGATGTCATTGAGAATAAGATTGTTTTCTACTCATGAGTAAGGGGCCTTAGATTGATAAAGTGACCCGAAAGAATATCATTCCTTCTGGTCACTTTATGGTGAAAAATCAGCCTTCAGCGTGGGCTTTTTCTACTTCTTCTGCCAGAATTTTCACGCCGCGCTCGATCTGTTCCGCATCAGGCACGTAATTCATCCGCATGCACTGATGCGTATGTGGCCACGGATGCTCGAGACCCGGGAAGAAGTAATCGCCCGGCACCATAAGTACCCCACGTTGTTTCAGGCGCTGATACAGCACTTCGGTGGTGATCGGTAAATCCCTGAACCACAGCCACAGGAAAATCGCCCCTTCCGGTTTGTGGATCAGGCAACGTTCTTCCGGCAGATAACGGCGCAGCGTGGCGATAGTTTCCTGCACGCGCTGGAAATAGAACGGTTTGATCACTTCTTCGGAAAGGCGCAGCAAATCGCCACGGACAATCATTTCATGGGCAATCGCTGGGCCGACACTACCCGGCGACAGGCTGATAATCCCGTTCATATTACTGATCGCTTTGATGATTTTCTCATCAGCAATCACGATGCCACAGCGTGAACCCGGCAGGCCGAGTTTCGACAAGCTCATGCACAGGATAATATTCGGATTCCACAGCGGCGTGGCGTCAGTGAATACGATGCCCGGGAACGGCACGCCATACGCGTTGTCGATTAATAACGGAATATCTTTCTGCTGTGCCAGCGCATCGAGGCGGATCAGTTCTTCGTCAGTAATGACGTTGCCGGTCGGGTTGGTCGGGCGTGACACGCAGATCAGGCCGATATCATCGGTGATATTCAGATGATCGAAATCGACGTGATATTTGAACTGGCCTTCCGGCAGTAATTCGATGTTCGGCTTGGCTGAAACAAACAGATTTTCGTCCAGACCGGCATCGGCATAACCGAGATATTCCGGTGCCAGCGGGAATAATACTTTTGACATACTACCGTCGGCACGGCGTCCGGCGAACAGGTTGAACAAATAGAAGAAGGCGCTCTGGCTGCCGTTGGTCAGTGCGATGTTTTGCGCGTCAAGTTGCCAGCCGAGTTCTTTCTGTAACATGTCTGCCAGCGCATGACGCAACACATCTTTGCCCTGCGGCCCGTCGTAATTGCACAGCGCTTCGGTCAGCTTGCCTGCGGCGAGCATTTCCGTCAGCAGCGTCTGGAAATAATCCTGCATCTCAGGAATTTGCGCCGGATTACCGCCGCCGAGCATCACCGCGCCAGGCGTGCGTAAACCGTCATTCATGTCGCCCATCAGGCGTGTGATGCCTGAAAAACGGGTAAATTTGTCACCGAAAGCAGAAAACGTCATAGAAAGCTTTGTATGTTATCGAAATGTGATACCCACCATAACGCCTGCAGCAAGGCAGTGCAATCGGACCAGCGGGTTTTGGCGTGGAGAAGTATTAAAAAAGATGAATACGGAAAATCATTCAATGTATTTTTCGAATATCCCTGAACGGAACCCTTTATGCTTAATGACAGAGTAATAAAAAACGGCTTATGATATTTTTTCTTTCTTGGCATAATTATGTTTAAGAATATATATATCAGGTTGATAAAATGAAAAGAAGCATACTTATACTGAATATTTTCACGGCAGGCGGAGGAGACCATGCGCTGGGAAAGAAAATAAAAGACATCGCGCGGAGCACCCAGGCTGAGGGGGCATTAATTACGGTGAATGCCAAAACAAGACATATTAATATGCAGGGAAAGGAAGTGTTCAGTCCGGGTAAAAAATTGGATTATGATGACCCGGTAATTATTGTGACGCCCTACAGTCTCCTGTCTCCCGATGTATTATCGACAGTGCTGGCTGATTTTTTCTATCAGCTGGACATAATCACATGCAACACCGTTATTCTCATTGATGAAATGGATGTCACCCGAGGTGCGGCTTCATCTGATCGTGATTATAAAGCTGCCCTGTTGAGTCTGTGCTTCGAAAACATCATTGTCCAGAGCCTTGGATTCGCTAAGAAATCGATGGGTTATTTACCCATGCCTGAGCAGGAAGTTATCAATATACAAAAATCAGCAAAACAGGAAATCATTAAATTACTGGACGGTTATAACTTATCGATGCCGGCAAATTGTAGCTTATATCTTGCCTATTTAAGTTCTGATACCGTGACAACCTGTGCTCAGATTTTTATTATTAATTCATTGATAGAAGACAGTGGCTTGCTGAATAATTCAGCTTATGTCCTGGTGTGCAGGGAAAAAGGGAGTATTGAACGATTACTGAAAAACCTCAAAGGTTCCTTATCAGGGTCAATTTATAATGATTTGTTTTCTGAATGTCACTATTCAACCATGCAAGACGAAAATATATTCCAGTGCCACGGCTTCTCCCGCGGTACGGGAAAGAAAAAAGTACATATCGTTATTACCCAAACCATTCCCGGCACGACGTTTAAAAATCTGACCAGTATCAGCAAGACTGGCATGATGTCGGGCGATCAAAGCCTTTCCGATTATTTGTCACTGAAAAAGCGGTTACCTTATTACGACAAGCAAACCTGGAAAGACCCTCTTATTAAAGGATTGAAGACCCGTGCCCGTGAACTGGGGGGCGAAGAATTGCTCAACAAATTTAAGTCGATGGTCGCCGGAAGAAAAGCCTTTACTGGCAGCCTTTCCTTTAAGCTTCTGGCACCCGACGATGCCCCGACGCTGGCGCTGAAAAGCAGTCTTCATGCGTTTAACAAGGAAATATATGCAAGAAAAGCTGACGGGAAAATCAGAGAGATATTAATGAAATACCTCTGACCCTTCGAAAATAATCGGGAGACCGGCCGCAGGATTGCGCCCGGACCGGTCTCGCCCATTCTTTATCTTACTTCTTCAGAACTTCCGGGTTCACGCAGAACTGTTTCACGTCACCCTTGAGTGCGGCGATCAGGTTATCCACTGCGCAGGCCGCCATATCGTAGCGGGTTTCATGAGTCGCAGAGCCGATATGTGGCAGCGCCACCACGTTTGGCAGGCTCAGCAGCGGAGAATCTTTTGGCAGCGGCTCAGTCTCGAACACGTCCATACCAGCACCATAAATCGTACCGGCTTTCAGCGCTTCGATCAGGGCTGGTTCATCGATAACCGGGCCACGACCTGCGCTGACCAGAATCGCGCTGGATTTCATTTTCGCCAGCTCTTCCTTACCGATCAGATGGAAGGTTTGTTCGGTCATTGGCAGCAAGATACAGACGAAATCAGACTCTTTCAGCAGCTCATCCAGCTCGCATTTACGCGCGCCAAACTTCTCTTCCGCTTCTTTATGCTGGCTGCGCGCATTGTACAAAATCGGCATGTCGAAACCGAAATGCGCACGTTGCGCCAGCGCCAGACCGATACGGCCCATGCCGACGATGCCCATGGTTTTGTGGTGAACATCGATGCCGAACCAGTCTTCGCCAATGTTTTCATTCCATTCACCGGCTTTTACGCGCTCGGCCACATTTACCACGCGGCGGGCGGTAGAGAGCACCAGTGCCATCACCGTGTCAGCGACGGTATCGGTCAGCGCCGTCGGAGTATGCATCATCGGGATTTCGCGGCGGGTCAGTTCTGCCACATCGAAATTATCATAACCGACGGAAATGGTAGAAACCGCACGCAGGCGCGGTGCATGGTCGAAAAGTTCTTTATCAATTTTCCCGCCGGAACCCAGTAACCCTTCGGCGTTTTGCAGCGCATCAAACACCTGAGCACGGTTCTTATCCGTAATGCCATCAAATTCAGTGATGGTGAAATGCTCTTCAAGACGCTGATGCAGGTCGGCGGGTAATTTTTTATATAAAACGATAGACGGCTTCATGACTTACTCCCTTGGGTTAAGGAAACTTCTTTCGGCTGAATGTTGGCCTTTCGCGGTCTCACCAGCAGGGTTAAACCTGCGGAAACCAGTAACGACACGGCCATGAAAATAAATGAGGCTGCCGGACTGCCCGTATTGCCGTTGAGATAGCCGACAAACCAGGAGCCAAAGAATGAGCCCAGTGCGCCGAGGCTGTTAATCAAAGCCATCGCGCCACCGGACACATTTTTGGGCAGCATTTCAGGAATAATGGCGAAGAACGGCCCGTACGGGGCATACATTGCCGCAGCCGCAACCACCAGTAAACTGTACGAAAGCCAGAAATTGTTTGTGCCAGCGGCCCATGAACCAAAGAACGCCAGCGCGGCCACCAGCAATAACGGCCAGACAAACAACTTACGGTTTTGCATTTTGTCCGATGCCCAGGACACCAGGATCATGGCGATAGTGGCGGCCAGATAAGGGGCGGAAGATAACCAGCCCGCTTCGACCATGCCCATTGATTTGCCGTCGCGCAAAATCGACGGCAGCCAGAGCACAAAGCCATACACGCCAATGCTCCAGAAGAAATATTGCAGGCAAAGCAGCACCACATTGCGCGAGCGGAAGGCTTCCCGGTAACCGCCCACCGCCTGAATGTCTTTCTGCTCTTTTTCCAGTTGTGCGGCCAGCGCCTGTTTCTCCTGGTCGCTCAGCCAGCTGACTTGTTCAGGTTTATCTTTGACGGTAAACCACCAGATAACCGCCCAGATCACCGCCGGAATGCCTTCGAAGATAAACATCTCGCGCCAGCCAAAGGATTTGATCAGATAGCCGGAAAGCACCGACATCCACAACACTGTCACCGGATTGCCGAGGATCAGAAAGGTGTTAGCACGGGAACGCTCGGATTTGGTGAACCAGTTGCTGATATACACCAGCATGGCGGGCATCACGGCAGCTTCCACCACGCCGAGGGCGAAGCGGATCACTGCCAGCATCGGAATGTTGGTTACCACGCCGGTTAAAGAGGCGAATCCCCCCCAAAGCAATAAACACCAGAAAATCAGTTTTTTAACACTGCGGCGTTCGGCGTAAATCGTGCCGGGGATCTGGAAGAAGAAATAGCCCAAAAAAAACAGTGCACCCAACAGGGACGACATCCCTTTGGTAATGCCCAAATCGTCGTTGATACCGGCCGCTGAGGCAAAACTGAAGTTCGAGCGGTCGACATACGCCAGACTGTAAGTGATGAACACGATCGGCATGATATACCACCAGCGGCGGGCGGCGATCCTGGACTGGTTCATAACTGTTTCTCCTGATAGTGCATCAGCACGGTCCCGACGGCGCTTACTGACGTAACAGTTCTACGTAATGGCGCGTCACCGCGGTCAGATCATCACCCTCAAGCGGGAATTCGATACCGCGTGGCACATCCTGAGGCAGGCTTTTCAATAAAGGTTCCCAACTGCCATCGCTGTCATCGAGCGCGACGGCATGCCATTTTCCGCTACGTTTTTGTGCAGCTTTGACATGCACATAACCCACATGACGCGCCAGACGCTCAGCGGCCACGGCCGGATCCTGTCCGACCCACAGCCAGTTGGCCATGTCGAACGTCATGCTTAACGGCAGATGCAGCGACTCAGCAGCAAACATAAAAGCGTTAATGCGTGAAAGAATGCCGCAATCCGGCGACTGGTCATTCTCAACCACCAGCTTCACCGGGCTTGACGCCAGCACAACCTTCAGCGGGGTCAGATCCTGGCCCGGCATAAATTCGCCGAGAGAAAACTTAATGGTGCGGGCATTGAGAATGCGCGCCTCTTCAAAATATTGTGATGCATCAGAATTAAGCTTGCCACCGGCTGAAAACAGCGGAAACGGCACGGAATACACCGCAAACAATCCATGACTTTTAATTTTTTCTGCCAGCGCTGGCAACGAATCCAGTTCTCCGGCAGTGAACAATTCGCGACGAATTTCCACACCGTCGGCCTTAGCATCAGCAATCACTGAAAGCAGCTCCGCCTGGCCGCCGCGGGCTTTTACCACGCTGTTGCCGTAGGCTGCGGTAACAATGACGATTTCTCTTTTCATGAATACTTATCCTGTGAAAGCGCCCTGTAATCTGGCGCAGGCAATCATTTCCGAAACCTTATTTTAGTGGAACAAATGACAGGTCGAGCCTTTGTTAACGTTTTGTTTCGTTTTATACAACCTAATTGGAACCGGTTCCAATCGACAGGACAAAAGCGCAAAAATATGATCCCGCTCACGAAGAACGGGCAGGTTCAGGGGGAAGAAGAGGGATCAGCGCGCTGCTGTAGAACCGCGCGCAATGAGTTCGCCGGAAAACTCCAGGTCTTTAACTGGCTCAGTATTGCCCTGAATGCGGGTCACCAGTTGTCTGAGCGCCGCCACGCCCATGTCGTAAGTCGGCTGCTTCAGCGTCGTAATGCCGACGCCCGCCAGTTCTGCCCACACCAGTTCGTCAAAGCCGGATAAACCGATGTCCGGCCCCCAGCGCAGATTCAGCCGCTGCATAGCGCGTGCAACCTGTAGCGTCAGTGCGCCGTTCACACACATCACCGCTTTGTGTTTATCCGCGTGCCGTGCCACAAAGTCCTTCAGCAGATTATCCAGCCCTCCGGTATTACTCAGCTCAATTTCACCCTGTTCGGCAATATACTGCGGAGATTGCTGCATGCATTTCAGAAAGGCGTGTAAGCGGTCGAAGCGGGTGTTTATATTGGCGGGTTCGCTGATGAAAAGCAGGGCTTCGAACCCCTGCTCCAGAAGATGACCGGTCATCATCTGAGTGGCTTCCACGTTGTTAAGTCCGATCACGTCGCAGGCGAAATTCGCCACTTTACGGTCAATCAGCACCATGGGTAAATTGGCCTGTTGCAGCGTAGAAATCGCCGCCTCGCGCATCCCGACGGCATTCACCACAATGCCATCGACGCGATAACTGCTGAGTAATTGCAGGTAATGCTTTTCCTGATCCAGCTCGTTATTGGTGTTACACACCAGCAGCGTCAACCCTTCCTGACGGCAGGCGGCTTCAACGCCACGCATCACATCGACAGAATACGGGTTGGTGATATCAGCGAGGATCAGCCCGATTAGCCGCGTTTGCCCGCTTTTCAGGCTACGTGCCATCTGGCTGGGCTGATAATCGAGCAGGGAGATAGCCCGTCCGATGCGCTCTTTCAGCGAATCGGACAGCAGGTGTTGTTCACCGTTGAGATAACGTGAAACGCTGGTTTTACCGGTTTTGGCGGCACTGGCGACGTCACGTATCGTGGCGCGAACCGCAGCGCCCGGTTCCTGTTTTTTGCTCACAGCCTTTCTCCCTTCTTGCTCATCCCACGGAGACTAGCACAGAGTGCTGAAAGACTGCATCCGCAAGTCAGCGCAAACCTTCTGCCGTTTGCACCCCGGAAACCGCTTCAGGCTTCGGCCTGCTGCTCAGGGTAAACGCGGAAATGATCGTCACGCCAAAGGCAATACCGCCGAGGATCAGATAAGTATCACTGAATCCGATACGGTCATACAAACTGCCCGCGAAGGCCGAAAGGAAAATCGCCGCCAGTTGTTTGGCAAAGTTAAACCCGATCAGATAAATGGTCGCCGAGAACCGGACATCAAAAATCTGCGTGATGTATTTGAACACGCCAACCAGCAGGAACGGTACTTCCAGCGCGTGCAGCATCTTCAGCAAAATCACTTCAACCGCCGTGGTGGCAAATGACGAACCGACAATGCGGATCGACATAATCGTGCCTGCCAGCAGCAAGGTGTTTTTCGCGCCGATGCGGTTAATGATCCACGGAGAACAGAACATAATCAGTGCGTTACACAACTCACCGGCGGTGGTGACGTAGCCGAACATTTCCGTGCCCTGCTGTGGCGACGCGAAGAAAGTTTTGAAGAACGTCGCGAACTGCTGATCGAACACGTCATACACACAGGCCACGCCGATGACATACAAAATCAGCATCCACAGTTTGCGCTCTTTCAGTAATAAAGCCGCCGTTTTCAGCGAGAATTGCGGCTGATTGGCACCGAGTTTATCCAAAACCTGTGCGTTTTTGTTTTCCTGTGGACGGGCAATCAGCAGCAAAATCATCAAAATGATTGCGGCCCCGGAACCCATCCAGAACACGATATCCGGGTTGATATTAAACAGCACACCCGCCGTCGAGGCGCAAATCCCCCAGCCGAAACAGCCGAACATCCGCGCCTTACCGTATTCAAACGAACTGTTGCGGCTCACTCTTTCGATATACGCCTCAGTCGCGCCCGAACCGCCCGCGAAGACGAAACCGATATAGGCGCCGCCGAGAATGGCACCGAGCACAATATTCAGTTTTAACAACGGCGCGAAGACGTAAATGAAGAACGGCGCAAACAGGAACAGCAGCACGGCGATGACCCACAGAAGATGCTTCTTCAGGCCGAGCTTGTCTGAAATGATGCCGAAAATCGGCTGAAACAGAATGGCAAACAACGACATGCTGGAGAACACGATACCGGTTTCCGTCTTACTCAGGCCGATCACGTCAGAAAGCCAGATCGGTAAAAACGGATAACAGGTCGCCATGATGAAGAAATACAGGAAGAAATAGCTGCCAAATATCCAGAAATTAGTATTGTTTTTGTAGAAGCAACGATCTGAGGTTTGTGTAGAGTTCATAGTGATTTCCTTGCCGAAACCATGAAAACCGGCACTGTCGTACCGGCGTTTTTTGTTGTTATCTGATTTCTTCGAAGCCCAGCAGCAGGGCACTTTCCGGATCCAACACCGGCAGTGCCAGCCCGGCATTTGCCAGCCATTCGCCGCTCAATACCGGAGATTCATGCAGCCACGCCGGTTGTACGCGCATGGTGTGACCGCTGCCGCCGCCCGCCAGCAATGGCGGTTCATCCAGCACCGTCACGCGATAACGCGCATCAGGTCTTAGCCCCGGCACCCGCAACACACCGGGTAACGACCAGGTGGGCATCGCCAGTTGGCTGACCAGGAATACCGCGCGATCGGCGCTTTCACTGACCACGCCATTGATCAGCACCGTCTCGTCGTGTGTATCCACGCGGTAAACGTCGCCGCTGTGTAATAACGGGCGAAGTTGTTGATGAAGGCGGGTGTATTTCGCAAAACCGGCGCGTTCGGTATCGCCTTCTTTCACCGGATCCAGCTCAATCCCCATGTGACCGAACAGCGCCGTCAGGCCGCGAAATTCAATGCTGTGCTGGCGTGAGGTGGCATGGCACAGCTTGTTGCCGATGTGCGACCCCATCACTTCCGGCGGGAAGAAATAGCTCATGCCGCGCTGAATTTTCTGCCGCTCCAGCGCGTCGTTATTGTCGGATGTCCAGAAACGGTGGCTGCGTTTGAGCACCTCGAAGTCAATGCGACCCCCGCCGGACGCGCAGGATTCAAACTCAATCTGCGGGAACCGTTCGCCCAGCGCGTCGAGCAGGCGGTAAAACTGCTGCGTTTGTGACGTCAGTGCCGCGCGACCTTCATGGCCGGGCTGGACAATTTCACGGTTCATGTCCCATTTCACATAATCGACGTCGTGCTCGCCAAGCAGCCAGCTCATGCGTTCCAGCAGATAATCAAAGACCTGCGGATTGTTCAGATTGAGCACGAACTGGTGACGTCCGCTCGGTTGCTGATAGCCCGGCAACGCCAGCAGCCAGTCAGGGTGGGCGCGGTATAAATCGGAATCCGGGTTAATCATTTCCGGCTCGACCCAGATGCCAAATTCCATACCGAGTTTTTTTACATGGTCGATCACCGGTTTCAGGCCGTTCGGGTATTTCTTCTCGTCGAGATACCAGTCACCGAGCGCGGCGCGGTCATGGTCGCGGCCACGGAACCAGCCGTCGTCGATAATGAAGCGTTCCACGCCTAACGCGGCGGATTCGGTCGCCATCTGCATGATGTAGTCAGGATCGTGATCGAAATAAATCCCTTCCCAGGTATTGAGATGTACCGGACGCGGTTTCTCAGCCGGGAAGCGCAAAATCTGTTCACGCACAAACTGGTGGAATTGCTGACTCATGCGGTTCAGGCCGCTGGCTGAATAACTGGCATACAGCCAGGGCGTTTCCAGAGTTTCGCCTTGCCCGAGTCGTTGCTCACCGGGGAGATACAACGCTTCGGCTTGCACCAGACGGCGGCCGTCGTTTTTGATGTCGGCGCGCAGCCTGTGGTTGCCGCTCCACCCCAGATGCATTCCCCAGACTTCGCCCTGTTCTTCGCTGAAACCCGGATGACCGATCATCATCGCCGGAAAATATTCGGAAGAGGTTTTGCCGCGACGGTTTTCCTGAATGATGCCGCCGTGATCCAGCCGTGTGCGGTGCGGCTGGAATTCTTTGATCCAGCGGCCATGAAAGGCCATCACTTCGGCGGCGCGTTCCGGCAGCGGCAGCGTCACGGCCAGTCGCGTCACCTGATACGTGCCGGGTTTGAGGTTGGTCAGGCTGTTACGTGCCTGCAAAACGCCGCTGTTATCGAGGCGTAACTCGCTGCGAAATTGCAGTCCGGCGATCGGGTCTTCGGTGGTAATGGTGAGCTGGTTTTCATCGTGCTTTACCTGCGTGGTATTGAATACCGGCGACCAGTCCAGCCCGTCGCGATGGCCTTCCATGCCCGGTGTGCCGAATGAACCGCGCCCTGAGTCGGCACTGACATTCACCGGCGCTTCGACATCAATCCGGCCATTGGGCACCGCGCGGCTCAGCGAAATAATGTCATTCGCTGAAAACTGGCTGAGGCGGTTTCCCCAGTAAAGAATTTCGGCGTAAGGCATGCAACGCACGATCAGGCTGGTATTCCCGCCGGTTAAATGAACAATCTGGTTTTCCATATAGTCGCTGCTCCAAACAAAGATTTGCGCTGATAAGACGCGATCAGGTGGAGTAACTATTGATCCGAAACGTTTCGGATGGGAAATGTAAATCGTCAGATTTGTGATATAGGGTGGAAAAATAACCGAAAGGGGAAGTATCAGCGTGGTGGATGTGCGGTAACGCCCGCCTGCAGTTCAGGCTGCCAGAGAACCTGTAAATCTTTCAGTGGCTCGTTGCGGATCAGCGACATTGTCATGGTGGCGATTTGCAAACCGACCGCTTCGCGGGTGCCCTGGCGGACGGCGGTCACCGCCACATCCGGCACGCTGTCACGGGGTAATCCGTCAAAAATGATGAGTGATATACCGCCACTGAGCAGTAAACCGGCTTCATGTAACGCCAGTGCTGCGCCTTCGCCGTGCATATTGCAGTCGCAGACAATCGCCGTTGGCGGTACCGGTAGCGCCAGCAATGCCTGCGTGGTCTGATAACCGGCGCGACGGCTTGGGCTGATTTTATGCATGTAGTCCGGGTTTTCCGGCAGGGCGTTGACCTGCAACCCGTCGAGATACCCCTGATAACGCTGTCCGATAAACGATTGCTGATTATTTTCGCCAAGAAACGCGATGCGCTGATGGCCGAGTGCGGCGAGATGATCGACCGCCATTTGCATACCGGCGCGGTTATCGAAATCAAACCAGGCATAATCCTGCGTCAGGCAACCGCTGCGGCCCAGTGCCAGAAACGGGAAATTGCGTTGCTGCAAATCCAGCAGGCGAGGGTCGTTATCCAGCGTATGCGCCACCAGCATGGCATCGACGCGCTTGCTTTCAATCAGACGCCGCCACGAAAAGGTGCCCAGTTCGTCCGGCACCAGTAACAGGTCGATTTCATGTTTGGCCAGTTCACGGGTGATACAACCGACCATTTCGATAAAAGCAGAATTACTTAAAGGGTGGGAAGTGAAGGGAAAAATGAGGCCAACGGCGTCGATCTTGCCCATTTTCAACCGGCGGGCGAGGGTGTTGGGGCGGTAACCGCGCACATTTGCCGCCGCCTGAACACGGGCTTTGGTCTCTGCTGAAACGTCATCGTAACCGTTCAGCGCGCGGCTGACGGTGGTCACGGAAATACCGAGATCTTTCGCGATAGCTTTCAGAGACATACTGACACCCGTAACGCCGTTGAGAAGACACATTGCGGGAGAATATCACATGCCAGACAAAACGGGGCCATAAGGCCCCGTGATGAATAAGGATATTCAGAGTTTACTGCAACGGACTTAGCGTGATTTCTACACGACGGTTTTGCGCTTTCCCGGCTTCGGTGCTGTTGCTGGCAATCGGATTATCCGGGCCGGCGCCAGTGGTGTGTACGCGGCTGCCTTCAACACCTTGTGTAATCAGCGCACTGCCCACGCCGTCAGCACGTTGCTGCGACAGTTTCATGTTGAGCGCGCGGGTGCCGGTGCTGTCGGTGTAACCGATCACGTTAACGGCAGTTTTCGGATACTCTTTCAGTACCATCGCCACGCCGGTCAGCGTGTTAGCGCCTGCCGGTTTCAGCGTGCTGCTGTTGGTGTCGAAGGTGACGTTGTTCGGCATATTCAGCACGATGTTATCGCCCTGACGGGTCACGCTGACGCCGGTACCTTTCATTTTATCGCGCAGTTTAGCTTCCTGCACATCCATGTAATAACCTGCACCGCCGCCCAGTGCAGCACCGGCTGCGGCACCGATCAGCGCGCCTTTGCCGCGGTCGTGTTTAGAAGAAGACAGCATACCGACGCCTGCGCCGAGCGCGGCCCCAAGACCTGCGCCAATGCCGGATTTCCCTGCTTCTGATTCGCCGGTGTAAGGGTTAGTGGTACAGGCCGACAGGCCCAGGGTGGCGCAAAGTACGCCCGCAACCACAACTAATCTTTTGCTCATCTTATTTCCTTCAGGATGTTTATTATTCAGAACTTAACCGCTGCATTATGACTTCGCGCTTTCTGAGAAGTTGCACAGAAAAAGGTGTCAAAACATAAACAAATGCAACGGGAGGACATCAGTCCTGCGGCGTTCTGGCGCTCTTTATGCGCAATTTCGGCACGTTAAGCAGTAGGAGAATTCCGGATATCCGTTTTTGTATTTTTACGGATTTTTGGAACTTATTCAGAAAGGGGATGATGCCAGCGCAGAATGTACGTTGGCATATCCGTGCCGGGATGGCGGGTGTTCGCGGTTATCTCAAAATTTTCCTTGCGATAGAACGAGACGGCGCGATCATTTTGTTGGTAAACCTCCAGCAGCAGCACCGGATATTCCTCCTTTGCCGCCGCCATCAGACGCTGCGCGGTGCCATCGCCGTAGTGTGAGGCTTCTACAAACAGCGCACCGATAAACTGCTGATTCATCACGCTGATAAATCCGCAAACCTGATCATCTTCGTCGCAATCGACCCAGGTTCTGGCTTTGGGCAGAAAATCTTCTCTGACCATTTGCAGGCTTTCAATCCAGTAGGATTCGGCGATGAACGCATGTGAAAGCAAAGAACTGCGCAGCCAGAGCATCAGAATGGCTTCGGTGTCGGCGGGCCGCGCTGCACGGATCATGACGGCTGATTCGCCGGATGGCAGAAGCAATATGACTGATGATCGTTCACCAGCCCGGCCGCCTGCATAAAGGCATAACAAATTGTCGAGCCGGTAAACTTAAAGCCTTTCTTTTTCAGCGCCTTGGACATGGCATCGGATACGGCGGTGGTCGCCGGAACCCCTTCCGGGCCAAGCGGATTATTGATGACCGGTTGGCCGCCAACAAAATTCCAGATGAATTCAGAGAAGTCTTCGCCACCGGCCTGCATCGCCAGATACGCCTGTGCGTTGCCGATAATGGCTTTGATTTTGCCACGATGGCGGATGATCCCGGCGTCGAGCACCAGCCGCTCCACGTCGTCATCGGTCATTTTCGCAATGCGCACCGGGTCGAAGTGATGAAAATTCTGGCGATAGTTTTCGCGTTTTCTCAGCACGGTGATCCACGACAGACCGGCCTGCTGGCCTTCCAGACACAACATTTCAAACAATTCGCGGCCATCTTTAACCGGCACGCCCCATTCTTTATCGTGATACTCGAGGTAAATCGGTTCTTTCGAAACCCAGTTGCATCGGGTAGTCGCCATTCTGTCGTCCTTATAAGAGGCTTAAATGCGTGGTGTCAGTGTGTGGCTTCTCGGATAACTCTGCAACGTCGCAATTTCTAAATCCCTGCCTTGACGCTGGTCGGATCTGAACAATATTTAAAGCCAATCATTACGTAATCCTTACGTTTAATCCTTGCGTTGAGCGTCATTATTGAGGGAAATCACCGTTATGGCAGGCAAGAATTCGTCGATTTTACGACTCTCTCAGGGAGCATTTGCCGTGGCACTGTGCCTCGGTTTACAGGCTCCCGCGAAGGCTTTTGACCAGCTTTATGTGTTCGGCGACAGCCTGAGCGACACCGGTAACATTGGTCGCTGGACCTTCGACAGCAGCACGCATCCGCTTTATGACGAGATCCTGGCGAACAACATCGGCACAACCTTAGCTCCTTCTTCAAAAGGCGGCCTGAACTATGCCGAAGGTGGCGGTGTGGCGGTGCCGGGGCTGGATTCTGATTACACCACGCAGGATCAGGTTAAAAGCTATCTGACGTCGACCGGCGGCAAAGCCGATCCGAACGGGCTGTATGTTCACTGGATTGGCGGCAACGATCTGGCCGCTGCGGCGCTGAGCCTGAACCCGGTCACGGCGGTGGAAATTGCCACCAACAGCGCGACGCAGGCGGCCTCACAGGTGAACGATTTACTGAAAGCCGGTGCTGGCACGGTTGTGGTGCCGACGGTGCCGAATATCGGTCTGACACCGGTGCTGATGGAAGGCGTGATCCAGGTCGGATTGCTGCCGGTGCAGCAACAGGCGCTGGCAGCGGCGTATCAGTATTTGAATGCACAAAATACGCCGGATGCCGATGCCCGCACCGAGGCCATTCACAATGCGCTGGCGGCCGCTGCGGCGAAAGGCTCGGGCATTCCGCTGGTACAGGACGTGATCGCCAAAGGGCTGGCGGCCGCGTATGACGCGCTGAAAGACGTGGCGGGCGGCCTGACCGACACCTACAACACCACCGAAGATATCGCGCTGGCGAAAACCGGCGGCAATATTGCACGCGTGGATATCAACGGGCTGTTCAACGAAGTGGTTGCCGATCCGGCGCGGTACGGTTTTGCCAATACTGCCGGTACGGCCTGTCCGGTCGGGACATCCGCCTCGGAATGTACTTCGAATCTGCCGGGTTTCGACAGCAGCAAAGCTTTCCTGTTTTCTGACCATTTCCACCCGACGCCTCAGGCGCACGCGCTGATTGCGCAATATATGCAGTCGGTGCTCGACGGCCCGCTGGAAGCTTCTGCGCTGAGTCAGGGTTCACTGGCGCTGGCGCGAAATACACAAGGCTTGCTCGACAGCCGTTATCAGCAGTTGCGTACGCAGGATAACGATGCGGGAACCTTCGGCATGTTTGGCGGTTATGCCGGGCAAAGTGCGGACAGCAAATTCAGCCCGTCGATGGGGCTGGGTGATGGCGACCTGACGGCTAACTCGCTGAATATCGGCATGGATTATCAGATGACCGATCGCTGGATGATGGGGCTTATGCTTTCCGGCTCCGATGATAAAGACGATCCGACAGATCATTACAGCTACCGTACGCGCGGCTGGATGGCGACCGCCTTCACCGGCATTAAAATCGCCGAAAATGGCTGGATCAACGGCGATGTGCACTACGGCTCGCTCAATTATGACGATATCAAACGCCGCATTACGCTCGGGCCTACCACCCGGACGGAGCGCGGTGAAACGGACGGCAAACAGATCGGCGGACGCGTCACCGCAGGCTGGGACTTCCCGGTTCTGCCGGTGCTGAAAACCGGGCCGGTGGCGCAATACAGCTGGGATTACAGCAGTGTTGAAGGTTACAGCGAGAAGGGCAACAACAGTACCTCGATGCGTTTTGGCGATCAGACTTCTCATTCACAAATCGGTGCGCTCGGCTGGCGGGTGAATGCCGAACTCGGCATCGTCAATCCGTATGCGCAGGTCACCTATGACCGCCAGTTTGGCGATAAAACCTACACCACCACCGGCGCGATCAAATCCACCCGCACGCGGTTCAGCCGCACCACCGGCGAACAGGACGACGACTGGGTGGATATGACCGCAGGCTTAAACGTGCAAATCACCCACAGCATTTCAGCATTTGCGGCTATTTCACAAACCACCGGACTGGATTCCGGCGAACAAACCTCCTACAACGCCGGGCTGAGTGCGCGGTTTTAAGGGATAAAAGGGGCGCTCAGCCCCTTTCACTTTCCGAAAAAATCGCATCCAAAACTAAACACTGCCTCTCTGTGACGCTCAGTCGCCTGATTCTGGCTGATTATCTTCCGTGCAGCGGGTATACTGTCGCACTCTCTTTACACCCACTTTCTCGCGTGCGAATCCAACATGCAAAAGTTTGATACCAAGACATTTCAGGGCCTGATCCTGACACTGCAAGATTATTGGGCGCAGCAGGGCTGCACCATTGTTCAACCGCTGGATATGGAAGTCGGCGCGGGGACCTCGCACCCGATGACCAGTCTGCGCGCACTCGGCCCTGAGCCTTTTGCGGCAGCCTATGTTCAGCCATCACGCCGTCCGACCGACGGCCGCTACGGCGAGAACCCGAACCGTCTGCAGCACTATTATCAGTTCCAGGTGATGATCAAACCTTCACCGGAAAACATTCAGGAGCTGTACCTCGGCTCACTGAAAGAGCTGGGTCTTGATCCGCTGATCCACGATATCCGCTTCGTTGAAGACAACTGGGAAAACCCGACGCTCGGCGCCTGGGGTCTTGGCTGGGAAGTGTGGCTGAACGGCATGGAAGTGACGCAGTTCACTTACTTCCAGCAGGTCGGGGGCCTGGAATGTAAACCGGTAACCGGCGAAATCACTTACGGTCTGGAACGTCTGGCGATGTACATCCAGGGCGTGGACAGCGTGTACGATCTGGTGTGGAGCAACGGTCCGCTGGGTAAAACCACCTACGGCGACGTGTTCCATCAGAACGAAGTGGAACAATCGACGTATAACTTTGAATACGCCGACGTCGATTTCTTGTTCACCTGTTTTGAACAGCACGAGAAAGAAGCGCAAACCCTGCTGGCGCTCGAAAAGCCACTGGCACTGCCTGCTTACGAGCGCATCCTGAAAGCGGCCCATTGCTTCAACCTGCTCGACGCGCGTAAAGCGATTTCTGTGACTGAACGTCAGCGCTACATTCTGCGCATCCGTACCCTGACTAAAGCGGTAGCTGAGGCGTATTACGCTTCCCGCGAAGTGCTGGGCTTCCCGATGTGCAAAAAGAACGATGATCATCCGAAACTAGAGAATGAGTGAGCCATCCATGACTGATAAAACTTTTTTGGTGGAAATCGGCACGGAAGAACTGCCACCGAAGGCTCTGCGCAGCCTTGCTGAATCTTTTGCCGCTAACCTGACTGCGGAGCTGGATGCGGCGAATCTGCCTCACGGCGACGTAAAATGGTTTGCCGCACCGCGCCGTCTGGCGCTGAAAGTCTCTGGTCTGCATGAATCCCAGGCTGACCGCGAAGTTGAAAAACGCGGCCCGGCTGTGGCGCAGGCATTTGATGCCGAAGGCAAACCGAGCAAAGCCGCTGAAGGCTGGGCTCGCGGTTGCGGTATCACCGTTGATCAGGCCGATCGTCTGGTCACTGACAAAGGCGAATGGCTGGTTTACCGTGCGCACGTCAAAGGTGAAAGCGCGCAACAACTGCTGCCTGCGATGATCGCCACGTCACTGTCTAAACTGCCAATTCCTAAACTGATGCGCTGGGGCGATTCCGACGTGCAGTTCGTGCGTCCGGTGCATACTGTCACCCTGCTGTTAGGCGATGAGCTGATCCCGGCGAAAATTCTCGGTATCGATTCTGCCCGCACTCTTCGCGGTCACCGCTTCATGGGCGAGCCTGAATTCACGATTGATAATGCCGATCAGTATCCGCAAATTCTGCTGGAACGCGGCAAAGTCATTGCCGATTACGAGCAGCGTAAAGCGCTGATCAAACGTGACGCGGAAAAAGCGGCAAAAGAAATTGGCGGTATCGCTGATCTGAGTGAAAGTCTGCTGGAAGAAGTCGCGTCTCTGGTTGAATGGCCGGTGGTGCTGACCGCGAAATTCGAAGAGAAATTCCTGGCTGTTCCGGCTGAAGCGCTGGTTTACACCATGAAAGGCGACCAGAAGTATTTCCCGGTGTACGACGCCGCAGGCAAACTTCTGCCGAACTTCATCTTTGTCGCCAACATCGAATCGAAAGATCCGCAGCAAATCATTTCCGGTAACGAGAAAGTGGTGCGTCCGCGTCTGGCCGATGCCGAATTCTTCTTCAATACCGACCGCAAGAAACGTCTCGAAGATAACCTGCCGCGTCTGGAAACCGTATTGTTCCAGAAGCAACTGGGTACGCTGCGCGACAAAACCGACCGTATTCAGGCGCTGTCTGGCTGGATCGCTGAGAAAATCGGTGCCAACGTTGAGAACGCAAAACACGCCGGTCTGCTGTCTAAATGTGACCTGATGACCAACATGGTCTTCGAGTTCACCGACACGCAGGGCGTGATGGGCATGCATTATGCACGTCACGACGGCGAGCAGGAAGAAGTCGCGGTTGCGCTGAACGAGCAATATCAGCCACGCTTTGCGGGCGACGAGTTACCGGCTTCGCTGGTAGCGTGCGCGCTGGCAATCGCTGACAAGATGGACACCCTGGCCGGTATTTTTGGCATCGGTCAACATCCGAAAGGCGACAAAGACCCGTTCGCACTGCGCCGTGCCGCGCTGGGTGTTCTGCGTATTATCGTTGAGAAAAACCTGCCACTTGATCTGCAAACCCTGACCGAAGAAGCGGTGCGTCTGTACGGCGACAAGCTGACTAACGAGAAGGTAGTAGATGATGTGGTTGATTTCATGCTCGGTCGTTTCCGCGCGTGGTATCAGGAAGAAGGTCACGCAGTTGATACCATTCAGGCTGTGCTGGCACGTCGTCCGACCAAACCGGCTGATTTCGATGCGCGCGTGAAAGCGGTGAGCTACTTCCGTACGCTGGATGAAGCGGCCACGCTGGCGGCGGCCAACAAGCGTGTGTCCAACATTCTGGCGAAATCCACGGATGTTCTGCTGGATCACGTCCACGCGTCCGTACTGAAAGAACCTGCTGAGCTGAAACTGGCGACGCATCTGGTGGTTCTGCGCGACAAGCTGGAACCGCTGTTTGCCGCCGGTCAGTACAAAGAAGCGCTGGTGGAACTGGCTGCATTGCGTGAAACCGTCGATACGTTCTTTGATACCGTGATGGTGATGGATGAGAACGAAGCGGTGCGTATCAACCGCCTGACGCTGCTCTCCAAACTGCGGGAGTTGTTCCTGCAGGTGGCGGATATTTCGCTGCTTCAGTAAGTTAAGTTTTTGCTCCCTCCCCCTGCTAAGGGGAGGGTTGGCCTCCCCCTTCGCAGGGGGAGGAGCAAGGCAGCTTATCGGATGCCAATTTCTACGCTTTTTTAAAAAGCGTTCTCCCCCCAATTGTTCTATCCTATAACCCGCATGGAATGCACAGCATCGGCAGGGAACTGGCCGGAAGAAGAACATTGAAATCAGGAGTCAGGACTCATGGCTGTAGGGATCAGAAGCGGTGCATTTTCTCGCTGGCTGGCGCCGTTTATCGCACTGCTGGTGGTGTTTCAGCTCACTGCATGCGGCGATAAAGAACCGGAGCAACGCAAAGCCTTTATCGATTATTTGCAAAATACCGTGATGCGTAGCGGGCAAAATCTGCCGTCGCTGAGTGAAGATCAGAAACAACGTTTTGGTAATTACGCGAATGACTACGGCATCATTCTGTCATTCTCCCGCCAGATGAAAGGTGCCGTTGAAGGTAGCCTGGTGCCGGTGGTGAGCGCGATTGGTCAGGTGCGTACGCCGCAGGATTACATGACTCAGCGCAGCGCGTTGCAACAGGCGGCCAGCACGCTGAGCTTGCTAAATGCGCAGTTGCGTGACTCAAAAGTGAAAGCCGACACCGCGATGGCGGCATTGAAACAACCGGACGATCTGAAAGCGGTTTATAGCCAGGTATACAACAGCGTGGTGACCCAGCCTGCTAACGTGCTGACACCACTGGTGCCTGCGCTGCAAAGCTTCACGCAGGATATCGCGTCTGTGGGTGATTTCCTGCAACAGCAGGGCACGCAGGTTGCTTTCGCCAACGGCGGCGTGCAGTTCCCGACGCAGCAACAGGCCACGCAGTACAACACCATGATGTCGAATCTGGTGGGTAAACAGCAGACATTGCTTCAGGCGCAAAAAGTCGCACAGGGCGATTTTAGCAACTAAGCCTGACTGATATCAGCAACGAAGCCACGTCATCTTGTACGTGGCTTTTTTATTGACTGAGATCCTGTCCGCCTGTTTATAAAAAATGACAATTTTTTGCCTGCAAATCCGGCTGAGTTCCTCTACTTTTGAAGGTAACTGTCAGTTTTTTCCCGTCTTTCACTTTAAGGATTTTTGATGAAACGTCAGATGATGACTCTGTTGGCTTCCCTTGTGCTGACACCGACGCTGGCGGTTGCTGCCGACAGCGCAACCGCAGATTTCACCCCGGCGCAACAGGAAGCCATTGGTAAAATTGCGGCGGATTACATGTTGCAGCACCCGGAAATTCTGGTGCAGGTCAGCCAGAAATTGCAGGCACAGCAGGCTGATCAGCAACAACAGCAAACCCTGAGCGCGGTGTTGGCAAATTCTAAAGCTCTGCTGAACGACCCTGCGACCCCAAGCTACGGCCCGAAAGATGCAAAAGTCGCGTTCGTGGAATTCTTCGATTACCAGTGCCTGTATTGCAGCCACATGGCGCCAGTTGTTGAGCAGACCGTGAAAGCCAATCCGAACGTACGTTTCGTCTTCAAAGAATGGCCAATCTTTGGTGACCGCTGGAAAGCGTCCATCACTGCGGCTGAAACCGGTATGGCTATCTGGAAAGAAAAAGGCGCTCAGGCGTACTTTGATTACCACAACAGCATTTACCGCACCGGTCATGACGAAGGTAAGCTTACGGATGCCGATATCGCCGGTGCAGTGAAAGCCGCGAAAGCGACAGCGCCAACCGATGCACAGCGTAAAGCGACGCACGAAGCCATCGCCGCTAACGATGAGCTGGCCCGTACGCTGGGCTTCAGCGGTACGCCAGGGTTCGTGGTGATGCCAACCAGCGGCGCGACCGCTGAAAACACCAGCGTTCTGCCTGGTGCTGTGTCTGCTGAAGAATTGCAGGCAGCCATTATGAAGGCGCAGGGCGGGAAGTAATTTTTGTTTCAATCCGGCAGCCTGTGCTGTCGGATTTTCTTCTCAGGTATAGTTTGGAAAGCACTTCTCAGTATCGAATGTAACGGCTGAAACTGAGTAAATTTTTACTCACTTCGTGGGTTTTGACGTGGTAACCTTCTTTTCTTCATGGATATTCATCCAATGAAACAATCTCTGATTCTGGGATCTGCCAGCAGAGTTTACTCAATTTTTTACTGATTACATGGATAGCTTATGATTGTTCAATTCGCTGATTATGCTGCGTTGAAAACGGATGAACAGCATTCCGAATTCTCAGCAGTGGAGAGCACGGGATCAGAGCACGTTATTGATCTTTCGGCCCGGCGTCAGTCTGCTGCATATAAAAAGGCCATGGCTCAGGTTTTGGAAGAAGCAGCCAAGCTAGACTGGTAACATTCAGGCTGTCCAGTCATTGGAGTGTCTATGGCTGAACCGGCAAAAAAAATCATTTCATTACCTGCATCAAATCAATCATTCGGCAACAATAACAGCATTGATGATATTCGTGAGCGCCGCTCACAAGAACTGGTCATCGGACTTTGTGGGGCGAGTGGATCAGGGGTTAAAACCCTTAAAGAAAAAATCATCACTAAACTTAAAGCCTGTAATTATCATGTTGTGCATATAAGAATTAGCGATTTAATGGCAGACACCCTGTCAGCTGCTGAAGCGGCAGAGTTAAAGAAACTTGAAGGCTATGAGCATTTTATCCAGTTGCAAAATCTCGGTAATACTCTGCGTGAAAAACATGGCAATATCATTAACTCCGAATTGGTTATCCGGAAAATAAAAGTTATCAGGACGGCAAATTTAAATACGGGAGATTTTAAAGGAGCCTCAGGAAAATCAACCAGTAAAATAGCTTACATTGTCGATCAATTAAAACATCCTGAAGAAGTTGATCTCTTTCGTGAGGTGTATCGTAATAATTTTTATCTGATCGGCTTAGTGAGAACGATTAATGAAAGAGTTATTAATTTGAAAAAGGATTTTCTTAACGATCATCAGATTGCCGAAATAATCAGGCGCGACAGGCGTTCCGAGTACCCTTATGGTCAACATGTCGAGGACACATTGCAGTGTGCCGATTATTTTATCAGGAACATAAATAATGATCAGATTAAAAAATCGATAGCCCGATTTATCGACCTTGTACATGGCGCAAATAATGTGAGTCCCAGCCAGGATGAAACCGGCATGTTCACCGCGAATTCAGCCGCATTACGCTCTGCCTGTTTATCGCGTCAGGTGGGGGCTGCTATTACGGATGATAATTGCAATATCCTCTCCACTGGCTGCAACGATGTACCTGCTGCAGGTGGTGGGCTCTATTCCTGTGAAAGCAAGAGCGATAAACGCTGTTATAACAACGATGGCTGCCATAGTGATATGCACAAGGATTTAGTCAGGCGTGAGGTCGAAGCAGTGATCGCCCGTAGTGATCCGTCACGGGCGAATGAACTTGCAATACAGATTATGAAAACCCCAAAAATAAAGTCCCTGATTGAATACTCGCGTGCTATTCATGCCGAAATGGATGCAATTACTACGATGGCGCGTCTTGCGAATGCAAGTACTTGTGATAAGACACTTTATTGCACAACTTATCCTTGCCACAACTGTGCACGACATATTGTTGCCGCTGGATTGAAGAGGGTGGTTTATATCGAACCTTATGCCAAGAGTCTGGCTGAAGACCTTCACGGTGATTCGATAGCTCATGCCGACAGTACGGATAAAACTAAAAAGGTTATTTTCGAGAATTTTGAGGGAACGGCACCGAGACGGTATACAAAATTTTTCGGTTATAGCCGTCCGAGAAAAGATGACAGAGGCAAGCCAATTTCTTATGAAATCCCTGCTTCCCATCACGTTGATCCACAATATCTGGATAGTTATGGTGATTCTGAATCAAAAGTGATTTTGAATGTTACTCATAAGCTTCGTGATGAACCTGTCCCCGATTAAAGAAGAAGCGGGTATTCCGGATACCCGCTCCCCCTGTAATTTTCTTTCAACATCTCTCCCGTAAACTCAGTTTTCCTTTCCTCAGACACGTCTGAATGCTTTTTAAGCGAAATACACAAGTCCGGCGAAAAATACTTTGTGATCAATATCACGTTTTAATGATAAAGACTCGTTAACAAAAAGTGACTTAAGTCACATATTTGGCAGGGTCACGCTCAAATAATCGTCAGTGTAGCTCGGTTACAGGCTGTTTTTGTGATGATGATCACCAAAATGCAGGGGGTGAAGGCTGTATACGTGTGATCTGCGTCACGGGCTGTCGGGTGGCTACGCGAGGCCTATAATCACGTGGTAGAGTCCGCCTCGCAGACAGCAATTCGACGGACGGATTTTTAAAGCAGTGGCACAAAAACCGAAACAACCGTCACCGATAATTAACTGATATCACGCGCTCTATTGTCAGCGCGTATCAATAGGGGTGCGTTTTATGTTTTCACCAGACGTTAAGATCAAAGTTCAAAACTTTGGTCGCTTCCTGAGTAACATGGTAATGCCCAACATCGGCGCGTTTATCGCCTGGGGTATCATTACTGCTCTGTTCATTCCTACCGGCTGGATCCCTAATGAAACATTAGCGAAACTGGTTGGCCCGATGATCACTTATCTTCTGCCATTGCTCATCGGTTATACCGGTGGTCGTCTGGTCGGTGGTGATCGCGGTGGTGTGGTCGGCGCAATCACCGTAATGGGTGTTATCGTTGGTGCGGATATGCCAATGTTCCTCGGCGCAATGATTGTAGGTCCGCTGGGCGGCTGGTGCATCAAGCGTTTCGACCGCTGGGTTGACGGTAAAATCAAAAGTGGCTTCGAGATGCTGGTCAACAACTTCTCGGCCGGTATTATCGGTATGCTGTTGGCCATTCTGGCCTTCCTGGCAATCGGTCCGCTGGTAGAAGCACTGTCTAAAGTGCTGGCTGCAGGCGTGCACATCATGGTTATTCATAACCTGTTGCCGCTGGCGTCTATCTTTGTTGAACCGGCGAAAATCCTGTTCCTCAACAACGCTATCAACCACGGTATCTTCTCTCCGCTGGGTATCCAGCAGGCGACTGAAACCGGTAAATCTATCTTCTTCCTGATCGAAGCGAACCCGGGTCCGGGTATGGGCGTCCTGATGGCGTACATGTTCTTCGGTCGTGGCAGTGCTAAACAATCAGCTGGCGGTGCGGCAATCATCCACTTCCTGGGTGGTATCCACGAAATTTATTTCCCATATGTTCTGATGAACCCACGTCTGCTGCTGGCAGTCATTCTGGGCGGTATGACTGGCGTGTTCACCCTGACTGTGCTGAACGGCGGTCTGGTGTCTCCGGCTTCTCCGGGTTCCATCCTGGCGGTTCTGGCGATGACACCAAAAGGTGCGTACTTCGCTAACATCGCGGCTATCGTGGCAGCCTTTGCGGTGTCCTTCGTTATCTCTTCTTTCCTGCTGAAAACCACCAAAGCGAAAGACGGCGACGATCTGGACGAAGCAACACGCCGTATGCAGGATATGAAAGCCCAGTCTAAAGGCGGCAAACCTGCTGTTGCAGGCGTGGCGGGCGACCTGTCTACCGTACGTAAAATCATCGTTGCCTGTGACGCCGGTATGGGTTCCAGCGCAATGGGTGCCGGTGTGCTGCGCAAAAAAGTGCAGGATGCCGGGCTGACCAACATCAGCGTCACCAACAGCGCGATCAACAACCTGCCTGATGATGTGGATCTGGTGATTACTCACCGTGACCTGACTGAACGCGCCATGCGCCAGGTGCCACACGCACAGCACATTTCGCTGACCAACTTCCTCGACAGCGGCCTGTACACGGACCTGACTTCACGTCTGGTTGAAGTGAACAAAGCCAGCCAGTACAAAGAGAAAGTGACCACCACGCTGGGCGACAGCATCGTGACTGACAATGAAAACGAAAACCTGTTCCGCATTAGCGAAAGCAACATCTTCCTCGGCCTGAACGCGGCGACCAAAGAAGACGCGATTCGTTTTGCCGGTGAACAACTGGTGAAAGGCGGGTATGTTCAGGCAGAATATGTCGACGCGATGCTGGCTCGTGAGCAGCTGACCTCGACGTATCTGGGCGAATCCATCGCTGTGCCGCACGGTACCATCGAAGCGAAAGATCGCGTGCTGAAAACCGGTATCGTGTTCTGCCAGTATCCGGCGGGTATCCGCTGGGGCGATGATGAAGATGACCGTGCACGCCTGGTCGTCGGTATCGCAGCGCGCAATAATGAGCACATCAACGTGATCACCAAACTGACCACGGCGCTGGACGAAGAAGGTGTTATCGAACGTCTGGCGAACACCACCAGCGTTGAAGAAGTTCTGACTATTCTTCGCGGCTAAGGTTGAGTAATCAGTAGAGCGTTACTAAGCGGGTCTTGATAAAAGACCCGCTTGTTGATTCGGAGCCGGGCGGCTCCCAGCTTTACCCAAAGCTTTTTACCATAAAGTATGGCCCCCGATTTGAAGGAAATATTATGAAAGCATTACATTTTGGTGCAGGTAACATTGGTCGCGGTTTTATCGGTAAATTACTTGCTGATGCCGGGATTGAACTGACGTTTGCGGATGTCAGCCCTGCCTTACTGGATGCGCTGAACAGCCGTAAAGGTTACGACGTGCACGTGGTCGGTGAACAGGCCACCGTTGAGCCTGTCAGTAATGTGAATGCCGTGAACAGCGCCGGTCAGGAGGCAATCAACCTGATCGCTGAAGTCGATCTGGTGACCACCGCCGTCGGTCCGACCGTGCTGGAAAAAATCGCGCCGAACGTCGCTAAAGGTCTGGTGCTGCGTCATCAGCAAGGCAACGAAAAGCCGCTGAACATTATCGCCTGCGAAAACATGGTGCGCGGTACCAGCCAGTTTAAACAGCACGTATTCAACGCCCTGCCGGAAGATGAAAAAGCCTGGGTTGAAGCGCACGTCGGTTTTGTCGATTCCGCCGTAGACCGCATCGTTCCCCCTGCGGCAGCGGGCACCACCGATCCGCTGGAAGTCACCGTTGAAACCTTCAGCGAATGGATTGTGGATAAAACCCAGTTCAAAGGAGAATTGCCGGAAATCGCAGGCATGGAACTGACGGATAACCTGATGGCGTTTGTTGAACGTAAACTGTTCACCCTCAACACCGGTCATGCCATCACCGCCTATCTCGGCCAGCAGGCAGGCCACGCGACAATTCGTGATGCGATCCTCGACGAGAAAGTGCGTCTGGTGGTTCGCGGTGCCATGGAAGAAAGCGGGGAAGTGCTGATCCGCCGTTACGGTTTTGACCCGGAAAAACATTTCGCTTACATCGAAAAAATCCTGACCCGTTTCGAAAACCCGTACCTGCATGACGATGTTGAGCGCGTTGGCCGTCAGCCACTGCGTAAACTGAGTGCGGGTGATCGTCTGATCAAACCCTTGCTGGGCACGCAGGAATATCGCTTGCCGAACGACAATCTGGTGAGAGGGATTGCGGCCGCGATGCATTATCGCAGCGAGCAAGATCCGCAAGCTAAAGAACTGGTAGAATTGCTGGAGAAAGTTGGGCCAAAAGCCGCCCTTGCCCAGATTTCAGGTCTGCCAGAAGATGGCGAAGTTGTGGCGAAAGCCGTCGCTCTCTACGAATCGATGCACTGATACTGCGTTTATTTTGATTTCGCCAACACCAGGCAAAGAAAGCCCTGTCGGGCGGGATGTTTCTGCCCGACATGCGCGCATCATGGATGACGCCAGGGGCGCTGTCAGCATCGGCTCTTTAATGCAAGTAAGCCCTATGGAAAAAGCTCAGGCGTTTGAAAACCGTGTACTTGAAAAGCTTAATGCGGGTAAAACCGTGCGCAGCTTTTTAATGACCGCTGTGGAGTTACTGGCCGAAGCGCTGGATATTCTGGTGGTGCAGGTTTTCCGTAAAGATGATTATGCGGTGAAATATGCAGTCGAACCGTTACTGACCGGCACCGGACCGCTCGGTGATTTGTCTGTACGTCTCAAACTGATTTATGCGCTGGGCGTGATCAGCCGTCATGAATACGAAGATGCAGAATTACTGATGGCGCTGCGTGAAGAGCTGAATTACGACGGTGAAGAGTATCGTTTTACCGATGATGAAATTCTCGGCCCGTTCGGTGAATTGCATTGCGTGACAGAATTGCCGCCAGCGCCCACTTTCCTGAAACCGGGCGAAGCCGACGAGTCGCTGATCGCCATGCAACGTCAGCGCTATCAACAAATCGTCCGCTCCACCATGGTCCTTTCCGTGACAGGGCTGATCGCCCACATCAGTAATCAGCAGCCTTCCAGGCTTTCTCCGGTGCAAAAATAAATCCCCGTCATACTTCGAGCCACAGATGCGTTGGCTGCGTTCAGTCACCCGAATCACTTACATGAGTAAGCTCATCGGGACTCCATCACTTGCCGCCTTCCTGCAACCCGAACTATTTTGGGGATTTGTTTTAGTTAAGCGCATGGCGCACTTCGCCGAACAGCAACCACAGCGCGGTTAATGCCATCATGCCGCCCATGATTGTGTTAAACATTTTCAGCTTCCATTCCACACGTAGCGCCTGACGTAATCTGTCACCCATCACGACCCACACCAGAATGCAGGGCAGATTGATCAGCGCGAAGCCGACACAAATCAGCAGCGTGTGATGCAGCATGTTGCCATCCGGCGGGGTAAACAGAATCGCCACGTTGGTCGCCATCAGCCACGCTTTCGGGTTCACTGCCTGAAATAACGCGCCATTAATCATGTTCATCGGTTGCTGTTTTGCGCCTTCTTTCGGCGAGCCGGAACGGTAAATTTTCCACGACAGCCAGAACAGATACGCACAGCCCACTGCCGCCATTGGCAGACGCACAACGGTCATCCAGCTCAGCAGAATCGCCAGCATGGAGGTCATCAGCGCACACTGCACCACGCAGCCCAGCGTAATTCCCAGCATCATCGGCACGCTGCGGCGCAGCCCGAAATTCACCCCGGAAGCCGCCAGCAACAGATTGTTCGGGCCGGGTGTAATTGACATCACGGTGACGTAACTGACAAAAGCGGTATCGATCATTTTGTTTTCCTGCATCCCCTGTTTTCCAGATAACCAGAGTAAACACTGCACAGGAAAGGTAACAGAACCAGAAATACGCTATTGTTATGGTTACAGATAGCATAACTAAAAACTGTACCCATGACTTTTCACGGAACTGACACCATGACTGATACAGCGGATTTCAGCGACACGCGATATAACCAACTGGCGGAACAACTGGCGGACGCTATCCGCCGTGGCACACTCGCACCGGGCAGTCGTTTGCCGTCCGTGCGACGCAGCGCACAAACCTGGTCAGTCAGTATCAACACCGTGGTAGCTGCTTACCGGCGGCTGGAAGATCGCGGCTTTATCGAGGCACGTCCGCAGTCCGGTTTTTATGTGCGTGCCGCGTTGCCCGCGCTGGACCATCAGCCGCAGGAACAGCCGCAGACGCCAGCGGCAGAACCGGCAGATGAAGTGCTGGATCTGATCGACAAAGTGTTCGCCTCGCAAATTGACCCCACCTACACCAACTTATCGCTAGCCTGTCCGCAGTCGAACGATTTTTACCCGACCGGAAAACTGGGGCGGATTATGTCGTCACTGCTGCGTCGTCAGCCCAATCTGATCGGGCAATACGCGCTGCCGCCGGGCAGCCCGGCGTTACGCCAGCAAATTGCGCGCCGTGCACTGACGCTCGGCATGATTTTAGAGCCTGCGGATATCACGATTACGCACGGTTGTATGGAGGCGTTACAGCTGGCATTGCGCGTTACCACCAAACCCGGCGACAGTATCGGGCTGGAAACGCCGACCTATTTTTATCTGCTGCCGATGCTGGCGAGTCTCGGACTGAAAGCAGTGGAAATCCCCACCGATCCGCAAACCGGCCTGTCGCTGGATGTGCTGGAAATGCTGCTGACCGAGAAACGGCTGAATGCAGTGATCGCTATGCCGACGGCGCAAAATCCGCTGGGCTTTACCATGCCACTGGCGGCGAAAAAACGGCTGGCGCGGCTGATGAACGATCACCAGGTCCCCCTGATTGAAGACGGGCTTTACGCAGAAATTCAGTTTGGCGCGACGCTGTCTCCGGCGGTAAAAGCCTTTGACCGGGACGGCTGGATCCTGTTTTGCACCAGCTTTACCAAAACGCTGGCACCTGATTTTCGCATCGGCTGGGTGGACGGCGGACGCTTTGCCGATAAGTTGCATAAACTGAAAGCGGTATCGTCAATGGCAGAGTCCGCCTTGCTTTCCCAAACGCTGACGTTGTTTCTGGAATCGGGCGGTTACGATCATCATCTGCGGGTTTTACGCAAACGCTACGCGTCGCAGGTGGAACAGGCGCGCGCGTTGATCGCCCGTCACTTCCCGCAGGGCACCCGCGCCACGCAACCGGCAGGCGGCTTTGTTATCTGGGTGGATTTCCCGCCGGGCGTCGATTGCGTCACGCTGTTCCGCCAGTTACTGAAAGATAAAATCTGCATGACGCCGGGACAACTGTATTCACCGAGCGGTCGCTACGCCAATGGCCTGCGTTTATCGTGCTGTTATGTTTTCGATACCCGCTATATTTCGGCGATGATCCGCATCGGTGAGCGGGCGTGTGAGATGTGTGGTTTGCCGCCGGGGCTGGCAGAAACGCAGGAGCAAGCTGAAGAATCGCACACTTCCTGATACACTGACGTTTATTATTCCCAATTTACAGTCGTGCCCGCTGCGGCATGAACGGATCTGAAACCATGAAAGAAGTCGAAAAAGCCGAGATTAAACGCCTCAGCGACATGCTGGATGCACTTAATCACAAAGATGCGACCGTGATTCAGGCAGGTAATGCTGAGTTAATCGCCAAGCACGAAGAAGAGAAAGAAAAACTGGCTGCCGAGATCGCGCGTTTGAAAGAAGTGCGTGAGAAAAAACTCAGCACCGAAGCGCAGAAGCTGGAAAAGCTGTTCAGCCGTGAAATCACCAAGAAAGAACAGGCTGATATGGGCACGCTGAAGAAAACCGTTCGCGGTATCGTGGTGGTTCACCCGATGACTGCGCTGGGCCGCGAAATGGGCCTGAAAGCGGTGACCGGTTTCGCTAAGAAAGAATTCTGAACTAACACGCCCTCCCCTACGAAGGGGAGGGTTGGGGTGGGGTATTAAAGCAGAATCAAAGAGTTGAAGTGTGCTTTGACTCGGGTTTTGTCTTTATAACCCCCTCCCAGCCTCCCCCTTCGCAGGGGGAGGAGCAAAGAAAAACCCCTCCAGCCATACCCGTTCTGTTTCTTACTTCCCAAACAATCTCCGCCCAAAATCCTCGATCTTGCGATTTACCAGCCGCATCTGCATGGTTTTACTCCAGCTCGCTGAAATCCCTGCAGCAGACATCAGACGGCGATACTGTTCCTCATCAAACGGCATGTTGAAGGCGATAGAAATCGCTTCTGCGACGGACACCTCACTGTTGCGCGTCAGCAGTTCCAGCGGCCGGTCGCCACTGACATTCCCCGTACTGACCACCCGATATAACCAGCCGCAGCGGCCGCTTTGTTGTAACAGCGGCGACAGGTTTTTGCAGTCGAGAAAATGGTTCAGTTTGTAGCAGGGCGCACGGGGTTGCGTGACCTGAATCAGCGCGTCGCCCCAGCGGAAAATATCGCCGATATACACGTTATCTTCGGTCATGCCGAGTGTCGAAAGGTTTTCCCCAAACGCAGGCGGATGAAAACGGTCCTCTTCTTCGGGAAACTGCTGGCGCAACCAGGCGTAATGCTCGCGGGGAAAATGACACAGCGCGCGGTCAGCGCCACCGTGATAAGACTTTTCGGCCTGCTGATCGTTCTCCAGCCCGAGAGGCGTCAGAGCGACAGCGCCATCAACCTGACGTTTGGCAATCGCACTGGGTGAAAAGTCGGGATAATGCTCGATGGTACCGATGTACACGTCGGGATAATGCATAAGCTCTCCGCTGCTGAAATGTCACTCGCTCAAGCATAACCTGCATTCGGCAGCGGGAGTAGAAGGAATACCTGCGCACATGCGGGGTGCGCAGGTTCATCAGTCAGAACGTTTCCCAGTTATCCTGACTGGTTTTGCCTTGAACTGGCAGCGGCAGGGCCGGACGGCGCAGCGCGGCGGATGCCGGTGCGGCCAGCATATCGCCGTTATCGGCCAGGCGGAATACCGAGACTGCCTGCGTCAGCGTCGCGGCCTGATCTTCGAGTGAATCGGCGGCAGCGGATGACTGCTCAACCAGCGCGGCGTTCTGCTGTGTCGTGCTGTCCATTTCGACAATCGCCTGCGAAATCTGGCTGATTCCACGGCTTTGCTCGTCAGAAGCAGAGGCGATTTCACCCATGATATCGCGCACATGCGAGACGGATTTCACGATGTCCTGCATGGTGCGTCCGGTATTTTCCACCAGCTTCGCGCCGGTGTTAACACGTTCAACCGACTCGGCAATCAGCCCTTCGATCTCTTTCGCTGCCTGCGCACTGCGCTGTGCCAGTATGCGGACTTCCGAGGCGACGACTGAGAATCCGCGACCCTGTTCACCGGCACGCGCGGCTTCAACCGCAGCGTTCAGCGCCAGGATATTGGTCTGGAACGCGATGCTGTTGATGACGGACGTAATTTCGGCGATACGTTTTGAGCTGCCGGAAATCTGCTGCATGGTGTCGACCACTTCGCCGACTTGTTTGCCGCCGAGCGTTGCGGTGCCTGAAGCCTCGCTGGCCAGTTTGCTGGCGTGATGGGCGTTATCGGCGTTCTGTTTCACCGTCGCGCTCAGTTCTTCCATGCTGGCGGCGGTTTCTTCAACCGCGGCGGCCTGCTGTTCGGTGCGTGAGGAAAGATCGGTATTCCCGGCGGCGATTTCAGCCGCCGCGTGAGAAACCTGTGAAACGCCGGAGCGGATTTCATAAATCATCGTACTGAGATTCTGGCTCATCGCGGACACCGCGTTCATCAGCATACCCAGCTCATCGCGACGTGTGGTTGGATGCGCGACAGTCAGATCGCCCCGCGCAATCGCCTCCGCCGTTTTCAGCGTATCGCGCAGCGGCTGGGCAATCTGGCGGGTGATTCGCCATGCAATGATAATCCCCACCAGCATTACGATCAGCGTAATCACCATCATGATCATCTGCGCATTAGTGATGTCTTTATGCGTGTTATCCAGTTCATTTTTGAATATTTTTGCGACCAGTGTGTTCATCTCAGCGGCTTTTACTGTCAGCAGCTGCGAGTTTTTTTGTTCATCTTCGTAAGCCGGCATGTAGGCCATAACGTGATCTTTATAGGTCGCCAGCGCACTCATCAGCGGGGCGAGTGTGGCCTGCTGATCCGGTAACAGTAATGCGTTCAGCTTTTTAGCATTGGCCTGCGTATCATCAATTGACTTTAACAGCCTGGCTTCCGATTCCTTGTTGATGTTGAGCAACAGGCCGCGCACGTCATAACGCACGTTGATCAGTTTTTGAATGACTTCGGCCAGTGAAAGACGAATGGAAGGATCGGCATCTTCCACACGCAGCTGATCTTGTAAACGTTTCACAACGGCTTCGGTTTCGGAAAGATTCCAGCTGGCGCGTACCGCATCTTTGCGGTCGACGGCTTCTTTAAACGCGGCTTGTGCCTGCTGATATTCATGGATTTTTACCGGCACCTGCTCCAGTTCTGCCTGGCCAGCTGCATCCCATTTCAGCTTGTCTTTCGACTGCTCAATCAGTTGCGACAGCGCGTCAATGTTGTCCTGATTTTGTTTGAGATATGCCGGATTGTAATTGAGCTGATAAAGCGTACGGCTGAGGCGGGCATCATTGAGTAATGCGTTCATCTGATTACTGAAATCGACTTTTTCCGCACGCTGACTGATGTCGTTAAATTTAATCATTCCCGCAGTGGTAATGACGGCCGCGATCAAAAGCACCAGCCCGAAACCCAGACCCAGTTTGGTGCCGACCTTGAGATTGTTCATCCACTGCGAAAGACCCGATCCGTTACTCATAATCATTCTCCGTCAAACATCCCTTTTAAATAGACATGCGTTTTTGTGACGCCTTTGTGAACAATCTATCGGTAGGTTGTTTAATAAACTTTATAGGATCTGTGGCGTATTTTTGATTAATGCGAGCGGGGTCTAATAATGGTGGGAAACGGAAGAATAATTCGCTGTAAAACAGTGATCATGCATACAAATTCAGGACATAAAAAAGGCGGGTCACTGACCCGCCATTGGCGAAAACATCATCATGCCCGCGAAGGGCGGCAGGGCGAAATTACTTCGCTTCAGCCAGACGTTTTGCTGCTTCGTCCCAGTTTACAACAGCCCAGAAGGCTTTGATGTAATCAGGGCGTTTGTTCTGATATTTCAGGTAGTAAGCGTGTTCCCACACGTCCAGGCCCAGCAGCGGGTAACCGGAAGCGCCGGAAATGGCTTCGCCCATCAGCGGGCTGTCCTGGTTAGCAGTAGAAACAACCGCCAGTTTGCCGTCTTTCAGCACCAGCCATGCCCAGCCTGAACCGAAACGAGTGGTCGCTGCTTTCTCAAAAGTTTCTTTGAAAGCGTCAACGCTGCCGAAATCGCGTTCGATCGCAGATTTCAGTTCGCCCTGCAGGGTGGTGCCGGTTTTCAGGCCTTTCCAGAACAGGCTGTGGTTAGCGTGGCCGCCTGCGTTGTTACGCAGTGCAACTTTCTTGTCTGCAGGAACCTGATCCAGTTTGGTGATCAGTTCTTCAACCGGCAGTGCAGCCAGTTCCGGCAAGCTTTCCAGCGCAGCGTTAGCGTTGTTCACGTAAGCCTGGTGATGTTTAGTGTGATGGATTTCCATCGTTTCTTTGTCGAAATGCGGTTCGAGTGCGTCGTATGCGTAAGGCAGTGATGGCAGTGAATAACTCATGTTCATCGTCTCCATAGTGTAGGGCGGCACCGTCATTGTGAGCACCGCGTAATCAGTCGGATCATTATAGTTAATTAAATGATATTGAAAATGATTATCTATGCTCCATGCTTTGTGCGGGTACTCGTAAGCGCCTGTTATACGGGGCTTAGAACCAGATAACCGCAAACAATCCTAAATTGTCTAAAGGCACGCGGTGCTTAGAGAGAGTTAACGTAACCGCTGCGGATGCGTATACACCGTTGTCCGTCCCGGTTTACTGAAACCGACCAGCGTCAGATTGCATTTTTCGGCAACGTCGACTGCGAGCGTGGTGGCAGCGGAGACGGCAAACAGGATTTCGATGCCGCACATCGCGGCTTTCTGCACCATTTCATAGCTGGCGCGGCTTGATACCAGCGCGGCGCCGGATATCCAGTCGTTTTGTCTGGCACGCATACCGAGCATTTTATCGAGCGCCACATGACGGCCCACATCTTCGCAGCCACCCAGTAATTCACCTTCCGGCGTGATCCACGCGGCGGCGTGGGTACAGCCGGTGAGCTGGCCGATTTCCTGCACGGATTTCAGCTGGTGCAGCGCGTTGTCCAGATTTGCCAGATCAAAGGTTTGACTGAACGGCAGCGGCGCGAGCGGGCGGAATAAATCGCCTAACTGTTCGATGCCGCAGACGCCGCACCCGGTACGGCCCGCCATGGCGCGGCGGCGTTCTTTCAGCCCGGCGAAACGGCGGCTCGATAATTCGATGTTAACCTCAATCCCGTTACAGTTTGGTGTCACCTCCATCCCGTAAATATCACTGACCGATTCAATAATCCCTTCTGACAGCGAAAAGCCCAGCGCAAAGGCCTGCAGATCTTTCGGTGAAGCCATCATGACCACATGCGAAATGCCGTTATAAACCAGCGCAACGGGCACTTCCTGAGCAATCCAGTCATCTTCCGGCTCATTGAGATGTGCGCGCTGCATCACCGTTTTTTGGCTGGCTCCGATGATCTGAGTCACTTTTTTGTCATCTTTTTCGCCCAGTTCGTTTACTTGATGGACATCCATTAGCAATAACCTTATAAACATTCCGGCTACATAAGCCGTACAAAAATTATGGGTACTTGGCTTTAATTTTAACGCTTCCGCATCAGCTGCGGAAAGCGCCAATTTGAAAAGCAATGTGTTAACAGATGATGGGAAGGAGTCTTTCATGCAAGTCAGCAGAAGACAATTATTCAAAATATGTGCGGGTGGTATGGCCGGCACCACGGCGGCATTATTAGGATTTACTCCTACCATGGCGCTGGCGGAAACCCGCCAATACAAACTGCTTCGCTCCCGTGAAACCCGCAACAACTGCACTTACTGTTCCGTAGGTTGCGGAATACTGATTTACAGCCAGGGCGATGGCGCGAAAAACGTCACTGAAAATATCTTCCACGTAGAGGGTGACGCCGATCATCCGGTCAGTCGTGGCTCGTTGTGCCCGAAAGGCGCAGGCGTGCTGGATTACATCCACAGCGAAGGCCGTCTCAGATATCCGGAATACCGCGCTCCCGGTTCCGATAAATGGCAGCGCATCACGTGGGACGAGGCGATTTCCCGTATCGCCCGCCTGATGAAAGATGACCGCGACGCCAACTTCGTCGAGAAAAATGAAAACAACGTGACGGTCAACCGCTGGCTGACCACCGGCATGCTGTGTTCTTCTGCGGCCAGTAATGAAACCGGTCTGCTGGATCAGAAATTCACCCGCGCGCTGGGTATGGTGGCGATCGACTGTCAGGCCCGTCTGTGTCATGGCCCGACCGTGGCGGCATTAGCGCCAACCTTTGGTCGCGGTGCGATGACGAACAACTGGGTCGACATCAAAAACGCCAATGTGATTTTAATTATGGGCGGAAATGCGGCAGAAGCGCATCCGGTCGGATTCAAATGGGTGATTGAGGCCAAAACCAAAAATAACGCCAAAGTCATCGTCGTCGATCCGCGCTTTAACCGCAGTGCTGCGGTGGCCGATATCTACGCGCCGATTCGCGCTGGTTCTGACACGGCCTTCCTGCTCGGCATGATCAACTATCTGATCACCCACAATAAAATTCAGACCGAATACGTCCTGGAATACACCAATGCCAGCCTGCTGGTACGTGAAGATTATGAATTCAACGACGGTCTTTTCAGCGGTTTTAACGCGGCGAAAAAATCCTATAACAAAGAAAGCTGGCACTATCAGCTGGATGAAAAAGGCTTCGCGAAACAGGATAAAACGTTGCAGGACCCGCGCTGTGTCTGGAACTTGCTGAAAGAGCATGTTTCCCGTTACACGCCGGAACTGGTGGAACGTCTGTGCGGTACCTCGAAAGAAGATTTCCTGCTGATCAGCTCCATTCTGGCGGAAACCTGCGCGCGCGATAAAACCTCGACCATTTTGTATGCGCTGGGCTGGACGCACCATACCGGCGGCGCACAAACCATCCGCTGTGCGGCGATGATCCAGTTGCTGCTTGGCAACATTGGTATGCCGGGCGGCGGCGTGAATGCCCTGCGTGGTCACTCCAATATTCAGGGCTATACCGACCTCGGTTTGCTGTCGCTGAATCTGCCGGGTTACATGCCTTTGCCGTCGGAAAAACAGACTAATTTCACTGATTATCTGCATCAGATTACGCCCGCACCGCTGGTGGACGGACAGGTCAATTTCTGGAAAAACACACCGAACTTTTTCGTCAGTATGATGAAAAGCTTCTGGGGCGATCACGCCACGGCGGAAAATGACTGGGGCTTTGACTGGCTGCCGAAATGGGACAAAAGCTACGACGTGCTGCAACAGGCCGAGCTGATGACCGAAGGCAAGCTGAACGGGTATATCGTGCAGGGCTTCAACCCGCTGGCGGCCTTCCCGGACAAAAACAAATCCTCGCGTGCACTCTCAAAACTCAAATACATGGTGGTGATCGACCCGCTGGTGACTGAGTCCTCAAACTTTTGGCAAAACCACGGCGCGATGAATGACGTGCAGACCGCCGATATTCAGACCGAGGTGTTCCGTCTGCCGTCTTCCTGTTTTGCAGAAGAAAACGGTTCGATTGTGAACTCCGGCCGCTGGCTGCAATGGCACTTCCAGGCCTCTGAGCCACCGGGTGAAGCGCTGCACGACGGCAAAATTATCGCCCGTCTGTTTATGAAACTGCGTGAGCTGTACCAGAAAGAGGGCGGTGCCAATCCGCTGCCGGTAATGAATATGGCGTGGGATTATCAGGATCCGCTCGACCCGCTGCCGGAAGAAATCGCCCGCGAAGCCAACGGCAAAGCGCTGGCTGATATTCATGATGACCAGGGCAATCTGCTGGCGAAAAAAGGCCAGCAACTTTCGACGTTTGCCCATCTGAAAAATGACGGCAGCACCGCCAGTTTCTGCTGGATTTACACGGGAAGCTGGACGGAAGCCGGTAACCAGATGGCGCGCCGCGATAACGCCGATCCTTCCGGTCTGGGCTGTACGTCCGGCTGGGCGTGGTGCTGGCCGCTCAACCGCCGCATTCTGTATAACCGTGCGTCCGCTGATCCGCAGGGCCAGCCGTGGGATCCGAAACGCGAAATCATCCGCTGGGATGGCGCGAAGTGGATTGGTTTTGATGTCCCGGATTACAGCGCCGCCGCGCCGGGGTCCGGTGTCGGGCCGTTCATCATGCAACAGGAAGGCGTCGGCCGTTTATTCGCCACTGACAAAATGGCCGACGGCCCGTTCCCTGAGCATTACGAACCGATCGAATCGCCGATTGGCACTAACCCGTTGCATCCGGCGGTGATTTCCAATCCGGTCGCGCGCATTTTTGCCAGCGATTTGCCGAATATGGGCACCGCCAAAGACTTCCCGTATGTGGCGACCACCTATTCGATCACCGAATTGTTCCGCCACTGGACCAAACACGCGTTGCTGAACGCCATTGCGCAGCCAGAACAGTTTATCGAGATCGGCGAAGGTCTGGCCGCCTCGAAGGGCATTGCGCAGGGCGATGAAGTGAAAGTGTCTTCGAAGCGCGGATTCATCGTGGCGAAAGCCGTGGTGACCAAACGCATCCGGCCACTGACCATCGACGGTAAGCACGTTGATACCATTGGCATCCCTTGCCACTGGGGCTTTGAAGGCGCGACGCGTAAAGGTTATTTAGCCAACACGCTGACGCCGTCAGTCGGTGACGCTAACTCGCAAACGCCGGAGTTTAAGGCGTTCCTGGTTAACGTGGAAAAGGTCTAACGGAGGCGAATTATGGCAATGCAATCACAGGACATACTTCGTAAGTCCGCAACCAACGGGTTCACGCCAGCGCCGCGTGCCCGTGACCATCAGCAGGAAGTGGCGAAACTCATCGATGTCACCACCTGCATCGGCTGTAAAGGCTGTCAGGTCGCCTGTTCCGAATGGAACGACCTGCGCGATGACGTCGGGTTTAATACCGGCGTTTACGATAACCCGATGGATCTCAGTGCGAAATCCTGGACGGTGATGCGTTTCTCCGAAGTGGAACAAAACGGCAAGCTGGAATGGCTGATCCGCAAAGATGGCTGCATGCACTGCGCCGATCCGGGCTGCCTGAAAGCCTGTCCGGCGGAAGGCGCGATTTTGCAGTACGCCAACGGCATCGTCGATTTTCAGTCAGAACATTGCATCGGCTGCGGTTACTGCATCGCCGGTTGCCCGTTCAACATTCCGCGCATCAACCAACAGGATAACCGTGCCTACAAATGCACGCTGTGCGTTGACCGTGTGAGCGTCGGCCAGGAACCGGCCTGTGTGAAAACCTGCCCGACGGGTGCGATTCATTTTGGCACTAAAACCGCGATGCAGGATTTGGCCGCAGAACGCGTCAGCGAGCTGAAAGGCCGCGGGTTTGAACATGCCGGTTTATACGATCCGCAGGGCGTTGGCGGCACGCACGTGATGTACGTGCTGCATCACGCCGACAATCCTGAGCTGTATCACGGCCTGCCAAAAGATCCGGCCATCAGCGCGGCGGTTACCTTGTGGAAAGGTGTCTGGAAACCGCTGGCCGCCGTCGGCTTTGCAGTGACCTTCGCCGCGGCGGCATTCCACTTCCTCGGCGTGGGGCCGAATTACGTGAAAGAGGAAGAGCATACGGAAGGGGAAGATAAACATGACGATGAGGAGAAACGCTCATGAAAAAAGAGAAGTTAATCCAGCGCTATAACCTGGTGGAACGTCTCAATCACTGGATCGTGGCGTTTTGTTTTGTGACGCTCGCGCTCAGCGGCATCGGCTTCTTTTTCCCGTCGTTTAACTGGCTGATGAACGTTTACGGCACCCCGCAACTGGCGCGTATCCTGCACCCGTTTTTCGGCGTGGTGATGTTCGTCTCTTTCCTCGGTATGTTCTTCCGCTACTGGAAGCACAACCTGCCGGAAAAAGATGACATTGTGTGGGCGAAAAATATCGGCAAAGTGCTGACCAATCATGAAGTCGGCGACACAGGCCGCTATAACTTCGGCCAGAAATGCGTGTTCTGGGCGGCGATCAGTTGCCTTGTGCTGCTGATGGTGAGCGGCGTCATGATCTGGCGTCCGTGGTTTGCTGGTTACTTCCCGATCCCGCTGATCCGTCTGGCGCTGCTGGTGCATTCACTGGCCGGTATTGGCCTGATTCTGGTGATCATCATGCACGTCTACGCGGCGACCTGGGCGAAAGGGTCGATTTCGGCCATGACCGGCGGCAAAGTGCCCGCGTCATGGGCGAAGTATCACCATCCGCGCTGGTATCGTCAGGTGCGTGCTGAAGAGCTGAAAAAAGAACAAGATAAGAGGAAAGCCGGATGAGCATCCAGATTGTTCAACAGGACGAACTGACAGACGGTAAAACCACGGCGGGGAACATCCCGCCGGTACTGTTCGCCAACCTGAAAACACTGTATCAGCGCCGCGCCGATCGTCTGCGCACGCTGGCTGAAAACAGCCCGCTCGACGGATATCTGAACTTTGCTGCGGCGATTTGCGACGCCCAGCAGCGCGTGCTGAAAGAGTTTCCGCTCAGTATCGACCTGAGTGGCGAATTAGAAAAAGCGGCCGGTAAACCGCCACTCGACTGCCGTCTGTTTCCGCGCACGCCGCACTGGCTGACCTTGCTGGATGCGCTGATCCTGGTGCTCAAACATGGCGCATCAGAGCCGGTGTCCGGCGTACTTGAGCGCCTCGAACATTCCCCGAGCCTGCAGCGGGAAATGATGGCGACGCAGCTGCTGAATCAGGATTTCAAACACGTTCCGGCCGATGAAGCCCCGTTTATCTGGGCCGCATTGTCGCTGTACTGGGCGCAGATGGCGGCGCAGTTGCGGGGTGTCGGGCGGGCGGATTATGGCGAAAATCGTCAGTTCTGCCCGGTATGCGGCAGCGTGCCGGTTTCTGCGGTGATCGCGTTTGGCGCCCACAGCGGCCTGCGCTATCTGCACTGCAATCTGTGTGAAAGCCAGTGGCATGTGGTGCGCGCCAAATGTAGCAACTGTGATGAAATGGAGCATCTGAACCTTTGGTCTATCGACGATGAGCAGGCGACGGTGAAAGCCGAAGCCTGTGACGATTGCGGCGCGTACCTGAAAGTGATTTATCAGGATAAAGATCCGCAGGCAGACGCCGTGGCGGACGACCTCGCCACGCTGCTGCTCGATGACCGGATGGAAGATAAAGGATTTTCCGGCAGCGGCATCAACCCTTTCCTGTTTCCCGCCGGGTAACCTGTAAATCTGGCAGCCGTGACTGGTAAACCCCGGCATGGCTGCTAGCTTTAAAAGAGGTTCCGGCGAAAACGAGGAGGGTCTGATGAAATTGATCGGCAGTTATACCAGCCCGTATGTACGCAAAATTTCTGTGATGTTGCTGGAAAAAGGCATCCCGTTTGATTTCATTAATGACACCCCCCACGAACCTGGCTGCAAAATCACGCAGTACAATCCTCTCGGAAAAGTCCCCGCGCTGGTCGCCGATGATGGCGAAATTTTCTATGATTCCCCGATCATTGTGCAGTTCATCGAACTGATGAATGTCGCGCCCACGCTGTTGCCGTGGCAGCCGCTGGAAGCGTTACGCGTGAAGCAAATTGAAGCGCTGGCCGACGGCGTCACTGATGCTGCCGTGGCGCTGGTGCTGGAAGGCCGCCGCGATGCGGATAAACGTAACGAAGCCTGGGTTTTGCGCCAGCGGGAAAAACTGCTGCGCGGGCTGGATGCGCTGGAAAAGCATGCGGCAAACCGCACGCTGCTCAATTCTGAAAGCCTCAACGTGGCCGATATTGCCGTCGCCTGTTGTCTGGGCTATCTCAACTTCCGGCGTATTGCGCCGGGCTGGTGTGTCGAGCATCCCGAACTGGTAAAACTGGTTGAACGCCTGTTCCAGCGCGAGAGTTTTGCGCGCACCACACCCCCCGGAAGTGGTAACGCCAGCTTTGCAGCGAAAAAGGTGTGAGGCCGCTCGAAGACTTCTCTTTACAATCTGCCGGTGAGATTTTTAAAGCCTAAGCTTTGTGCAGCGCTCTGCTAATCCCTGTTGCATAAAGGAGTTCCATCATGGCCTATGATAAAAATCCTCATGCCGTCAAACCGGAAGAATACGGTTTCCCGCTGAAACTCAAAAAACAATACGACAACTTTATTGGCGGTGAATGGGTCGCGCCGGTAAAAAAAGAGTATTACGACAACCTGACGCCGGTTACCGGCGAAGTGCTGTGTAAAGTGGCCAGTTCCAGCACCGATGACGTCGATCTGGCGCTGGATGCCGCCCATCAAGCCAAAGACGCATGGGGAAAAATGCCGGTGCAGCAGCGTGCAAACTTACTGCTGAAAGTCGCCGATCGCATGGAACAAAATCTTGAACTGCTGGCAAATGCCGAAACCTGGGATAACGGCAAACCGATCCGCGAAACCAGTGGCGCAGACGTGCCGTTAGCCATCGACCATTTCCGTTATTTCGCCTCCTGCGTACGCGCACAGGAAGGCGGGATCAGCGAAATCGACAGCGAAACCGTGGCCTATCATTTCCACGAACCGCTGGGCGTGGTGGCACAAATTATCCCGTGGAATTTCCCGCTGCTGATGGCGTGCTGGAAAATGGCACCGGCGCTGGCGGCAGGTAACTGCATCGTACTCAAACCGGCCAAACTGACGCCGCTGTCGGTTCTGTTGCTGATGGAACTGGTGCAGGACATTCTGCCTGCTGGCGTCATTAACGTGGTCAACGGCGCGGGCGGGGAAATCGGCGAATATCTGGCGACCTCCAAACGTATCGCCAAAGTCGCTTTCACCGGTTCGACGGAAGTCGGCCAGCGGATCGCCGGCTATGCTGCACAAAACCTGATCCCGGCTACGCTGGAACTGGGCGGTAAATCGCCGAATATTTTCTTCGCCGACGTGATGGATAAAGAGGACGAATTCTTCGACAAAGCGCTGGAAGGGTTCGCGCTGTTTGCCTTCAATCAGGGCGAAGTCTGTACCTGTCCGAGCCGTGCGCTGGTGCAGGAGTCCATCTACGAACGCTTTATGGAACGGGCAATCAAACGCGTGGAAGCGATCAAAACCGGTAACCCGCTGGATATGGAAACCCAGATGGGCGCGCAGGTGTCTGCCGGACAGATGAAAACCATTCTGGATTACATCGAAATCGGTAAAAATGAGGGCGCGGAAGTCCTGACCGGCGGTGCGAAGAAGAAACTTGAAGGTTCACTGAACGAGGGTTATTACCTGCAACCGACCATCTTGCTGGGTAAAAACAATATGCGCGTCTTCCAGGAAGAAATTTTCGGACCGGTGCTGGCGGTAACGACATTCAAAGATATGGATGAGGCGTTACAAATCGCCAACGATACGGCTTACGGGCTGGGGGCGGGTGTCTGGAGCCGTGACGGCAACGTGGCGTATCATATGGGGCGCAACATTCAGGCTGGCCGTGTCTGGACCAACTGCTATCACGCCTATCCGGCACATGCGGCATTCGGCGGTTACAAACAATCCGGTATCGGGCGCGAAACCCATAAGATGATGCTGGATCACTATCAGCAAACGAAATGTTTACTGGTGAGTTATTCGAGTAAACCGATGGGGCTTTTCTGATTCTGAGTTGCCATTAATACCCCACCCCAGCCCTCCCCTTCGCAGGGGAGGGAGCAGGTCGGCGTTTTTACTCCTCCCCCTGTGAAGGGGGAGGCGGGGAGGGGGTTTTGCAGGCGACTCAGATCGAAATCACACCACGCTGTTCGGCGGCAGCACCACCTGACGGCTGCGCAGGAAAACCACCACCAGCGCCAGCCAGGCGAGGCCGCTGATCAGGTTGAACATGTTAAACATCCCCGCACCGCCTTCGACATAAGCCACTTTTGCCAGCTCAATCCCAACCGTGAAAATCATCATGCTGATAACGCCCATGGCGGCGGAGACAGTCCCTTTGCTCATGTCGCTGGAGAACAGCGTCAGGCGGTACAAACCGGCATTCGCCACACCAATTCCGAACGCATACAGGCTCAGACCGGCGGTCATCCACAGATAGGCATGCGCAGAAAACATCGTAGCCACCGCAGCGATCAGCAAACCGACCACCATCGGGCCTGCGCCCAGTTTAATCAGATATTCGACGGTACGTTTGCCCGTCAGGCGCGCCAGCGTAACGTTACCGATAATCAGTGCGCCGAAAATCGGCACCTGTAACAGGCCATAATCGTAAGCGGCTAAGCCTTCGCCGCTGATTAAAATCACCGGCGACTGTGCAATCCACGTCAGCAGCGGCAGGCTGGCAAAACCAATCGCCAGCGCGCCGCATACGAACTGACGGTTCTTCAGCACGTGCTTGTAATCGCGCAGCAGGCTTGGCATCGAGAACGGTTCACCAAGCCGGGAAGCTGTTTCCGGCATCGATTTCCACAGTCCCCACAGCGCGATAGCGGCGAGCACGGCGAAAATTACAAACATCGACTGCCACGGGGCAATGTGGATCAGCGCCGCACCGGCCAGCGGCCCGAGCAGCGGCGCAATCAGCGCGACATTCGCCATCATGGCCGTGATTTTAATACACACCGATTCTTCGAAGGATTCCTGTATCGCGGCATAGCCGACCGCGCCGATAAAGCACAGGCTGATGCCTTGCAGGAAACGCATCACCATAAACTGTTCGATGTTTTGCACGAACAGAATCGCCAGGCAGGTGATGATGAAAAAGGTCACGCCGGTCAGCATCACCGGGCGACGACCGCGCCTGTCTGACAGTGGCCCGAGCAGCCATTGCAGGAACATGCCGCCAGCCAGATAAGCGGTCATGGATGTTGGCACCCATTCTTCCCCGGCATTAAAATTAGCCACGACGGCCAGCATGCCCGGTTGGATCATATCGTTACCGATATAAGTCGCGAATTCGAACAGCACCAGGCACAGAGGGAACAAAAGCGCCTGCCGACCCAGAAGGGACGCAGTATTTGGAGAATTATGCATTTTAGTTATTCACAGACGTAAGGCTAATCGGTTGAAAATTAGCAGAAAATAAGAGACTGTCCGGGCGGGTTTCGCAAGCGAGGCAGTAATGCTGGCTATTTTGCCGATTATTTGAGCGCAACGCAATCTTCAGATTCACGTTCAGCACAATCTGAGAACGGCACTTTTGCCTTGTTAGCCCTCCAAAAGCTGGCTACGCTGCCAACAACCATCGGTAAGAAGGAAATTGCAGGGAATGAGCCAAAAAATCAGCTGGATAGATAATCTGCGTGCGCTCGCCTGCATGATGGTGGTGATGATCCACGCCAGCACCTCGCTGGTGGTCAATTTCGCTGCGGTCCATACCGCTGAATGGACAGTGGCAAACCTGCTCAATTCTGCCTCGCGCGTCTGTGTGCCGCTGTTCTTTATGATTTCCGGTGCGCTATTTTTGGGTGAAAAAAGTGCGCAAAAACGGCATTTTTGGCGCGTCACATTATGTTTGCTGTTCTACAGCGCCGTCTCGCTGATGTACATCCTCACCATGACAAAAATAGGATTTTGGCCGTCATTGCGTCTGATTGTGGAAAAACCGGTGTTTTACCATCTTTGGTTTTTCTACGCCATTATCGTGATTTACCTGATTTCCCCGCTGATTAACGTTAAAGCCGTATCCGGCAGATACCTGCTGATCGCCGGAACATTGCTTGGCGTCCTGGCGAATCCGCAACTGCCTGCCGTGACATGGCAGAAAATCCATCTTTTGCCGCTGGATTTATACATCAGTGGCGATACCTTCTATTACGTGCTTTACGCCCTGATGGGCCGCGCCATCAGCCAGCTCAATACTGAAAAAATGGTAATCACGCTTACCGCCAGCGCCCTGTTTATCCTCAGCACGCTGGCGATTGCCACGGGTACGTACCGGCAGATGCAAATTAACCAGAATTTCGCCGACACTTTTTACGTCTACAGCGGCCCGCTGGTGTTTATCTCCGCCATCGCGCTGTTCGTGGTGTTCAAAAACGCGCTGACACACCGCATGCTGCCGGGATTTGCCCTGATCTCCCGTCATTCCCTGGCCATCTACGGCTTTCATGCACTGATCATCATTGGCCTGCGCAGCCAGCATCTCGACTTTCCGCAATATCCGCTGCTGAACATCGCCTTTTTGTTTATCTGCGGACTGGGTGGCGGATTATTACTGGCGATGGGGTTGGGGAAAATAGACCGGCGGAATTGGGTGAGCTGAAAACAATATTGATTATTTATACACATCATGAATGGTTGTGCATGATATTATCAATTTATTTCCCCTTATTTTATTAAATCGGCACGTCACGATTAATCTCTTTCATTATCTTTGTCATTTTGTTCCGGATATTATTTCGCTTCACTTATCCAGGCAAATTATCATGACATTCTGGCCGCCCTTTCAAATAAATGGTGTGATTTATACGCTTGATCATCTTCGGGCATCGACAATTGTTGCTGTCAGGCCAGCCAGTGACGATTTTCCAACCCGTAAGTTACGGATTTTTGTGGTCTACACTGATCATTGTTTCACGGCGCATCAGGCAGAATCTGAGTTGTGGGTTTATCCTCATGCTCCCGGAAAGCATCAGCGATATTTTTGTCCGCAACGTCATTCATATTCATTCCGCTTACCCGAGCTTATAAATAAACTCATTAATGAAAATGCGTTATTAGGCCGGGCGTTGCATCAGCATCAGGAAACATTTTATTATCTGGAAACACATTATATGGGTGTGGATTATTGTTTGTTTTTTGAAATAACAAAAAATAAACATCCGGTGGGTGACATACGATTAAAAGTGATGACAAGTTACCCGAGAGAGAAATGGGCTGGCCCGGTGGGCGTAAATGGATGGTTCAGTTTTTGGCATATTTTTGATGCGAGGATGAAAGGTCTTAAATTACCAACAAGGCGCAGATAACAAAAAAGCGACACGGGGTCGCTTTTTTGTTTTTACAGCTTCAGGCGGAGGTCTTTGGATTTTCATCTTATCGCGGCACGGCCAGCGGCCTTTACAGGCAGACACCGACGTACTGTTTAGCGTAGCCATTCAGTCCCACAAATCGTCAGCGGATAAAATTTTACTCAATTAATGCTCAACTTGCAATCAGCCTTGCGTTTAACGCCACCGCTCCTGCGCACGGCGCAATTGTCTTGCGGATGAAAATCCGGCGGCGAGTGCGGCCTTTTCGATGCCTGATCCCTGCTGAAGGCGCTGTTGTGCCACGGCGATACGCAGTTGCTCGTGGTAGTCACGCACGCTGATACCCAGATGCTGGCGGAACAAACGGGTGAGGTGGCGTGCGCTGATGTGCGCTCTGGCAGCGACCTCTTCCACCTGCCAGGCGGATTCCGGTTCGGCGGCCATCAGATTTTGTGCGCGGTGAACGGCGGGGTGCAGATGATTACGGTAACGCAGCCACGGAGAGAGTTGCGGATCATCACCGCCACGACGAAAATAGACCACCATTTCGCGGGCGACATCCAGCGCCGCCTGTGGCCCCAGATGCGTGGCGATCAGGTGCAGTGCCAGATCGATACCGGCGCTGATGCCCGCGCTGGTCAGCACGGAACGGTCTTCAACAAATATCCGGTTATCTTTTACCTGTGCGGCGGGGATCTGCTGGCGCAACTGCCCGATCACGTCGTGATGTGTCGTGCACTGATAGCCGTCGAGCAGCCCGGCTTTTCCGGCCAGCAGGCTGCCGGAGCAGATACACACCAGCGTTAAATTCCCCGCTTCAATGGCGCTTTTCTGCTGATGCAGCCAGTCGCAGGTCGTCTGCGCCACCATTGAGCTGAAGTTTTCAGCGGATTCCGCCACGCCCGGCATGATCAGAATGCTGCCCTCTGGCAGGCTTTGCGGCAGTGGCTGTAAATGGCTGACCATCAGGCCGGTAGACATCATGACTTCCGGCTGCGGCCCGATGTAGTGCAGCCGGAATTGCCCGCTCAGGCGCAGCGCTTCCGCCGGGCCGGTGAGATCTAACGACATCACGCCGGGGAGCGTCACAAAGTAGACATTTCGCTGCATAGTGCTTCATCCGTCCGCAAGGGAAAACGCTATCTTCACACAACGCGGTCAAGTTCCGCCAGCGCACCGGTCACGTCGGTGAGGGTGGCAAAGCGGTCGTCGAGCACCAGTTCGGTACGCAATTTGATCTCCTGCGCGCTCAGCGTGAGTCCGCTGGCGTGGGTCATCGGGAAGGTCAGTGTCGCTTCGGTGACAAAAGTCACCGAATAGCCGAGGTCGGACGCCACGCGGGCCGTGGTTTCGCAGCACTGCTCGGTACGCATACCGGCGATAATCAGATGCGTGATGCCTTTATCGCGCAGCCAGCCGTCGAGGCCGGATTCCGTCAGGGCATTGTGGACGTGTTTATGGACGACATGTTGCGGCTGGTGTGTGAGGAACGTCATCGGCGTGACCAGACCGGAAGCCAGCGAAAAGTCGCCATCAGGATTGACGTGAAACACGTCGATAACCGGCACGTTGCGGGCCTGACAACCATCAATCAGGCGGGTTAAGGCTGCGCTGAAAGCCGGTAAATCATCCTGCTGCCAGAAGTCTTTATGTTCGAAGGAACGTTGAACGTCGATATTTAACAGGGCGCTTTGGGTCATTTCCGGACTCCATCTGGTGAGTGTGAAGCCAGTGTGCGCCTGAATTGAAATGAGAAGAATGCCAAAAACGGACATGATGCTGACCAGGGCGGACGACCTGCGCCATCCGCCGTCGGTTCAGAATTTTTTGATCAAAGCTTCTGATCGGCGCGCCAGTGGTGATAGTCGATATGGTCGGCCTGGAAATTGGTCGTTTCAGCATCGCCGGTCAGGCGGTACGCAAGCTGAAACGCAAAATCAAACGCCAGCCCTAATCCTTTGCCGCTGAGTAAGTTGCCGTCTTCTACAAACGACTGATTGAGGTAAACGCCGTCTTTCACGTCTTTGTATAAATCGCCGGAACAGACATAGCGACGACCTTTCAGCAGCCCGTTTCCGCCCAGTACGCGCGCGGCAGCGGAGCACAGCGGGCAAATCAGTTTCCCGGCGTTGTCATGACGGCGGACAAATTCCACCACCTCTTTACTGGCCGCCAGCGCCACTGAACCTTCCGGCCCGCCGGGCATTACCACGGCATCGAATAAACGATCACCCTGCGCGGACAGCAGTTCGTTGGCCTGCATCTGAATACCGTGATAGGTGCGCAGCGTCAGGCTTTTCTGGCAGGCTAATGTGGTGACCTGAATCTCCAGCCGCTCGAGAATATCGAGCACAATTACCGCTTCACCTTCTTCAAATCCGTCGGCCAGCAGCAGAGCGACCTGCTTTTTCGCGTTGTCCTTTACCATAATGCAAATGTCCTCTGAGGATAAAAATCAGAGGACATAATAAAATGAAACGGTGTTTTGATATTGTGACTGGTATTGCAGACCCGGTTAGAAAACCAGTTGCACTTTCGAGGCTTTGGATTTATCCAGGGCGTACTCCAGCGCTTCCACCAGGCTTTCCTGCGGGAATTCCGCCGACAGCAGCGGCATCGGATCGACAGTTTTATTCGCCAGCCATTCGACCGCCGTGTTGAATTCTTCGGTGAAGCGGAAGCTGCCGACCCAGTTAATTTCTTTGGCAATGAGCATCATCAGCGGGAATTCATTCACCACCGGTCCCATGCCGACCTGAACCAGCGTGCCGCGCGCGCGGGTCACTTCCAGACAACGGCGGATGGAAGACGGATGGCCGGAGGCATCAAAGGAGACATCGAAAAAGCCTTTCTCCGCCTGATATTCACTGAAATCACCCTGTGCGGCGTCCAGCGCTTTACCTGCACCCACCGCCAGTGCCAGCGTGCGGCAACGTTCGCTCGGGTCCGTCACCACGATTTGCGCGGCGCCTTTGGCTTTCGCCGCCAGCACGATCAGGCAACCGATCGGACCGACGCCGGAAACAAACACCGTTTTGCCATGAATATCGCCTGCCTGATTGACGGCATGAATGGCGACGGCCAGCGGCTCGGCGAACACCATCAGACGGTCACTGACCTGATTGTCGTAAGGAATGCACTGGTTGCTGTCGACGATCTTATACTGCGTAAACGCGCCATTGATGTGCGGGAAATACATCGCGCTGCCGAAGAATTTCATGGTGGTGCACTGATTTTCGTCGCCGGAAAGACAGTATTTGCAGGCTTTGCACGGCTTACTCGGGTTCAGCGCCACTTTCTGACCAGGCTGCAAACGCGGGGTATCCGATTTCTCCACCACACCCACCACTTCGTGGCCGAGTACCATCGCCTCGCGCACTTTGAAATCACCCACCGCGCCGTGTTCGTAATAATGCAGATCCGAGCCGCAGATGCCGCCGCGGGTGATTTTCACCAGCGTACCTGCTCCGGTGTAGTCGAGGGTCTGGTTGATCACCGAAACGTCTTTTTTCCCGGTTACGACGCAGGATTGTGTGGCAATAGTCATGGAATTCTCGCTCTTTAAAGGGCCTGATTGCGCCCAGTAAAGAGGGTTTGCCGGTCATAAAATGTGATCGTCGTCACTTTGCGCCGTGTTACGAAAACCTGTTACCCATAACTTGAACGGACTCAACTTTTCCCGGCAGATTTATCACGATTGCGCGCCGGAATGCTGAGGATCAGATGGGTTATCACACCACCGGCCAGCCCCCAGAATGCCGAACCGACTCCCAGCAGCGTGACGCCGGAAGCAGTGATCAGAAACGTAATGATTGCCGCGTCGCGCTGACGTTCATTTTCCAGCGCGCGGTACAGGCTGCCAGCAATGGTGCCGAGCAGCGCCAGCCCGGCGATGGTGTGGATCAGCGCCTCCGGCAACGCAGTAAAGACCATGCCGATGGAACCGCCAAACACGCCCGCAATCAGATAGAAAACGCCTGCCGAGACGGCCGCCATATAGCGCTTTTTGGGATCAGGATGAATATCCTCACCCATACAAATCGCGGCGGTAATGGCGGCGATACAGATGGTAAAGCCGCCGAACGGCGCTAAAACTAACGCAGTCAGCGCTGTCCAGGAAATCAGTGGCGAAACAGGCAGATGGTAGCCGTGCGCTTTCAGTGTGGCGATGCCCGGCGCATTCTGTGAGGCCATGGTCACCACAAAAAACGGAATGCCAATGCCGATAATGGTGGAAAGTGTGAAATGCGGCATCACAAACGCCGGTGCGGCGAAGGTCAGCGTCTGACCGTGCAGGGCAATATCACCCTGTAATGCGGCGACGATCAGCCCGGCAACCAGCGCCATTACCACCGCATAGCGCGGCAGGGCGCGTTTTGCCAGCAGATACACCAGACACATGGTCCCTGCGAGGGCAAAATTGCTTTGCAGTGAGGTAAAGGCGTTCAGCCCGAAACGCAACAGAATACCGCCGAGCATCGCCGCTGACAGCGCCTGAGGAATGTAATGCATCAGTCTGGCGAATAAACCGGTCACGCCACACAGCAGGATCAGCCCGGTGGCAAACACAAATACGCCAATGGCTTCGTTAAGCGAAGTGCCGGGCAGGCTGGTCACCAGCAGCGCCGCACCGGGCGTTGACCAGGCCGTCACCACAGGCGTGCGGTAATACAACGATAGCCCGATGCTGGTAACGCCCATGCCCAGCCCGAGCATACTCAGCCAGCCGCCAATCTGCGCTACGCTGGCGCCCGCCGCTTCCGCCGCCTGAAAGATAATCGCCGCGGAGCTGGTATACCCGACTAAAACCGCGACAAATCCGGCGATTACCGCCGAAAACGTTAAATTCTGCAAACTGAGACGCGAGGCCATGGGCGAAATTCCTTCTGGTTAGCGGACGCTGGCGGTATGCTGTTGTGCGTTATAGCGCACATCTGCTGCGCTCAAGATATCACTGTGCGTTATAACGCACAATCGCGATCGGTAAAAACGATTGCCAGAGGAGTCAGGATGCAGGAACTCACCCACCATATTGGCAGCCAGCTGAAAGCCGTGCGCAGCGAACGCGGCTGGAGTCTCAGCCAGACGGCAGAACATACCGGCGTCAGCAAGGCGATGCTCGGGCAAATCGAGCGCGGCGAATCCAGCCCGACCGTCGCGACGCTGTGGAAAATCGCCAGCGGCCTGAATGTTTCGTTCTCGGAATTTCTCGAAACGCCGCCCGCGCAGTCAGCGGCGTTGCATCGCCACGGCTTACTGACTACGTTCAACAGTGACACTTCGGGCATGCGCGTGGTGCCGCTGTTTCCGTTCGATACCACGCTGCGTATGGACATGTTTGTTATCGATCTCGAGCCGGGCGGATGCAGCGAATCCACACCACACGAAGCCGGAGTGATTGAGCATGTGATTGTTATCGAAGGTGAACTGACGCTGACGGTTGACGGTGTGACGCGCGTGCTCAGCGCCGGTGAAGCTTTGCGTTTTGTTGCCGATTGTCCGCACGCTTACCGCAATGAAAGCGGTCATTCCGTGCGTTTCCACGACCTGATACATTATCCGCAGTCACGCCCGTAACGTTTTCATTTCCTGAGGAGAATGCCCGATGAGCCAGCCGCACGATGTGATGATCCGTCTGTTAACCCCCGCAGACCGCGAAGGTTGGGAAGCGTTATGGCGTGATTATCTGGATTTTTACCAGTCGGAGCTCGATCCGGCGCAATTTGATTACACTTTCCAGCGTTTATCACAGCCTGATTACGCCAGCATGTTTGGCTATGTGGCGGAGTACGAGGGAAAACTGGTCGGGCTGGTGAACTGTATCAATCACGATCATGGCTGGCACATGCAGCAGGTGGTGTATTTGCAGGATTTGTACGTTGACGACCGCGCCCGCAAACTGGGGATCGGGCAAAAACTGATTGAAGCGGTTTATGCTTACGCCGACGAAAACAATAAAGCCAACGTCTACTGGACTACCCAGACCTCAAATCATACTGCCCGCAAACTGTATGATCGTATTGGTACGCTGACCGAATTTATTAAATATTCCCGTTAAGTGGTTTACGCATATTCATTTTCGTTGTGACGTAACCGAGGCTGGCGTACAGCGCCTGCGCACCGGGATTGCTGGCAAAGACATTCAGTTCAATTGCCACACAACCCTGTTCCTGCAGGCGTTCTTCCATCAATCTGAACGCTGCCGCTGCATGACCCTGACGGCGAAATTGCGGATACACCGTCAGTTCGTACACGAACGCGCTGCGCACGCCATAACGTTCCACATTGGAAAACCATAAATAGCCCGCTGTTTCGCCGTTCTCTTTGGTTTTAATCTCAAAAAGATACTGATCCGGCGTATCAATACCTTGCGGCAGTGCACTTTGCGTAGAACTGCGAGCCCGTTCCAGCGCGGTATCCGCCTGCCAAAGACCGGCTGTTACGTTCTCTTCTGCATAATCTTTTGCCAGCTGTTCTGCGAAACCCTGGTAAAACGCAGCACTCATCGGCGCTAAAATAGTCATCCTTTCCCTCTGATTTATTTGTTGTTTTCCGGCTTCTTATAAGGCGTGACGTAGCATTCGCTGATGGTGGTGGAATGACTTTCCATCTGCGTGATGATGTAGCCTTTATCGGTCAGCGCCACTGAACTGTAGGGCGTTTCATTATTTTTATCTGAAATCACGTCTTCAAAAGACTGAATGATTTTGGCTTTTTCACTGGCGCGCGTCGGATCATCCATCCCGTCGACCCGGATCATCGCCTGTTTAAACTGATTACGGAATCCTGTTTTCCCCGCCTTGCTTTCAATCACGGCCTTGATGTTCACCGTGATGTCATTACCGAGCAGAAATAAGGTGTTGCTCTGATAAACCAGCACATTCTTGCGTTTCGAAACCACGAAGCCGTTCTCGATAACTTTCATTTTGCTGTTGTTGGCGTAAGTCACATCATCCAGGCAAATGGTTTTATCGCCGACCTTAAACTGGCTGAACCGCGCTTTGATTTCTTTCGGCGTAGATGCCGCCTGCGAGCAGAGCGGTGCAAGCAGCAAAAGAGGTAAGAGCCATGACTTCATAGGAGTTTCCTGAACAGGTGCTGAATCAGCCGACATAACAGCAGTATAGGGAGACGTGCGCAGGATGCGAACGTTTATCTTTGCGGGGTACTCTTTTACCTGACCGGGCGACACAAACTGTTTTCTGCGCTATGTTTTTCTTCCTTTGTTTTATTTCTTTCAGGAGTTTGCCATGAGCCAGCCTTCGCTGATTTTGTATTCCGATGCCAATTTTTTCAGCCCATACGTGATGTCTGCTTTTGTCGCGCTGACCGAAAAAGGCATTCCCTTTGAACTGGAAAAGGTAGATCTGGCTAACGCGGAAAACCTGAAGGAAAATTATTCGGCGATTTCCGTCACCCGCCGCGTACCGACATTAACCAATGGCACGTTTGTGTTATCCGAGTCCTCTGCGATTGATGAATATGTCGAAGAGTTGTTCCCTGCGCCCACGTTCCCGGCCATTTACCCGGCTGACCCTGAAAACCGCGCCAAGGCCCGTGAAGTACAGGCATGGCTGCGCAGCGATCTGATGCCTATTCGCGAAGAGCGTTCAACGGAAGTGGTGTTTGCCGGTGCGAAACGTCCGGCGCTCAGTGCAAGCGGACAGCAGGCGGCTGAAAAATTGTATGCCGCCGCAGCGTTTTTACTGGGCGACAAAGAATATTTATTTGGCGAATGGTGTATTGCGGACGTGGATCTGGCGCTGATGCTTAATCGTCTGCATCTGAACGGCGATCCGCTGCCGGAGAAACTGGCCGCTTACGCAGAGGCGCAATGGCAGCGGCCATCGGTGAAGGAATGGCTGGCGCTTTCAGCTTAACGTTTTTGTCAGAAAGAACCGCGTATGCGTCGAGGGCGCATCGTCCGGCGCGCGGGAATCAGGGATGTAATCCTCCAGCGCCATTTGCATGCTATAGCCCATACGTTCGTAGAAAGGCCGCGCCTGGAAACTGAACGTATCAACCAGCGAGTAACGGCAACCCCGTGCTTTGGCTTCCTCTTCCGCTTCCCTGATGAGCTGCGTGCCGACATCTTTGCCGCGCAGCGTTTCATCGACCCACAGCATCTTTATGTACATCCAGTAGCCGACGGTTTCAGCCACGATACCGGCCAGTTTCTTGCCATTCTCATCTTCCACGAAAATGCCTAACTCGCGGAAGGTCGGTTTCGGGATAAAGTTTCTGTTGAAATCCCGCAGTGCCGTTTTGATCTCCTCGAGATCGCTTTCGGTCGGGGCATGGGTGAGACGAGTCTTCATGACATTTTTCCTTTTTCCGTTAACGTTTTGTCGTAGCGAGGCGAACTGCAAAAGCGATAAACACGGTGCCGGTGAGCCGGTCCAGCGTTCTGACCACTGCCGGACGGCGCAACCAGCGCGACAGCGGGCGGGTGGCCGAAATCATGGTGACCGACCATAACGTCCCGATCACCGCATGCATGGCGGCGAGGCCGAAAATGTACGGCCCGACCGGGTAGCCGGTGGCGACGAACTGCGGCAGGAAAGAGACATAAAACACACCGACTTTCGGGTTAAGCACGTTGCCAAAAAGGCCTTTAACGAACGGCGAGTTCCCGATGCGTAAGGATGTGCGGCGGCTTTGCGGCGCATCCATGTTCATTTCGTTGCGGGGGTTGAACAACATCTGCAGGCCGAGCCAGGCCAGATACGCGGCACCGATCCATTTCAAGACATTGAAGGCGATTTCAGAGGCAGCGAGCACGGCGCCAAGGCCAAGTGCTACCATCGCGCCCCAGACCAGACAACCGGTGCTGATGCCAAAAGCGGTGGACAGCGCCTTTTTACTGCCCTGACTGGCGGCAGTGCGCAGCACCAGTGCGGTATCGAGACCGGGGGTGAGGGTTAAAATGCCAGCGGCAAGCGCGTAAGAAAGCAGGGATTCGGTAACGGTCATTGGCTTTTCCTGATGAGCGAAAAAACCAGAATAGTGAAGCGGACGGCAGAGATGCAATCGCGAATTTAAATGAAATTCGGCATAAAAATACTGGCAAATAAAAAAGCCTGTGGAAGTCGGGCTTCCACAGGCTTTTCAGAGGGTTTTCTCGCAGACGATTATTTGTAGATTTCAGCGTCAGCGTGCAGTTTGTTGTTCCCGGTCACGGAGATGATGCGGTAAGAAGAGGCACCGGCATCTTTCGCTTGTTGTGAAAGTTTCGCTTCCAGGCCACTGATAGAGGTGGAGTTGGCGGCGGAAATCACCCCAATTTTCTGCATGTCACTTGATGGCTGAGTAATCTGCTGAGCCGCGAAGCTGCCGAAAGAAATCAGGGAAAGGGTTGCAGCTACAGCAAAAATTTTGACGTTTTTCATGATGATTTATCCATTCAGGTTATGAGAGTGAAAGGTGGTTGCCTTTCGATGAATGTATAATAGGCGTGATACCCGGAGATGAAAAACGGATTGATTTGAGTATCTTGTTCAAAATATTTGGTCTACTTTTTACGCGATTTTACGTGCGAATGCGGGTAGCTGACGAAACCGCATTCGTGCTGACACAGCCTGAAACTGCCTTAGGTTTCTCTGCATTTCTTCCCTTCCTGCTGATTTTGGGCGGTTTTGTAGAAAGGGTGCTAGACTTTATCTGCAGTTCAAGAAGAGGGCGTTCGTGCAAAACACACGTTCTGCTCGCAGAGCCTGAAACGTTCTGCTCTTGTTTGGCTAATTTGGCTGAACAATATTCACGGTAACGGAAATTTATTCGGAGGAGTCGAAAATGGGAATTTTATCCTGGATTATCTTTGGTCTGATTGCAGGTATTCTGGCGAAATGGATCATGCCGGGCAAAGATGGCGGCGGATTCATTCTGACCGTAGTCCTGGGTGTTGTAGGTGCCGTTGTGGGTGGTTATATCAGTACTTTCTTCGGTTTTGGTCGCGTAGACGGATTCAACTTCGGCAGCTTCGTGGTCGCCGTGATTGGTGCGATCGTCGTACTGTTTATCTACCGTAAAGTCAGAAGCTAAGGTGTCGACCTTAGGTTGAGATGTGAAAAGCCGCGCAAGTCGCGGCTTTTTTGTGTCTGTTAATCACTCTACCGGCGACGTCGGCAACCGTACGATGTCCTTGATTATCATTACCCATCCAGTAAACGCCTTCCTTCGCCCAGAACGGCCCTTCGATAAAGTCGAGCAGGTCGGAATACTCTTCGTAAAATTGTTTACCGTCGCGGTTGTAGACACGCATATAGCCGGAATAATGCCCGCCGTCGCCCGGCATGGTCATGCGCGGAATAAATTCGAAAGTTTTATACTCGCGCACCACATACTGTTTGTTCGGGCTCCATTGCTCGGAGACGAGTTTCCCTTGTTTCCACCACTGATGGCCTGCGGCGATCACCGCCAACAGCACCGCCAGCATGATCCAGCGCTTGCGCTGACGCATCAGAGCTTCCTGACTTTTGATTTTGGGCATTAACGTAACTCTGTATTTTTACGCGGACGTCCGCCTTTTTTACCATTTTCCCGGCTGGCACTGGCTTTAACGGCGCTGCGCATGGCACCGTTAATTGAGGCAACAATTTTCTGTAAGTCGCTGGCATCAAAAAGAATTTTTGCAAGTAATCCCGGCAGGTAAATATCCACATTACAGGCCGGAATACGCAGTGCTTTGCTGAAACCATCGACTGCTGCGGTGTTCAGTTGTTCCTGCGTCGCGTGCTGAAGTTCTTCAATCAAATCAATGTTAATAAGATACCCGACGCCGTTGCCGTGCATGATCATAAAGGCATGTTGTTCAGGACGGTATTCGACCGAAACAGGGCGGGAAGGGTCATTAGCCGTTTGCTCCCCGCGCTTTAACGCCGCATCAAATCGTGTCATTGGTGCCATGGATCTTCTCCCATTCAGCATTGAGCGTGACGATATTTGCTTCTAAGTAACGAAACAAAGCTTTGATCTCCGCGAACGTGGCGACACCATAAATTTCCATTGTGTCGTAGTTAAGTGAAACTCTGTCAAAAGCCATTTTGATTCTTTGGTCGCCGCGTTGTAAATGAACATGGCGCGGCAGGTGATCATGGCTGTAAACCATAATCAACTATCCTGAAAAGCGGAGAATTGTGGGCATGAGTTTATCCATAAACCTAGCAGTTAGGTTTATGGTAGACCTGAAGGGATGAATTAGCGAGCGTTACTTTATCAGGGACTAAATCGCCACCAGCCCGCGCACGCCTTCCGCCTCCATTTCTGTCCCGCGCCCGCGTTTCACAATGCTGCCGCGCGACATCACCAGATAGCTGTCGGCCAGTTCGGCGGCGAAATCGTAGAATTGTTCGACCAGCAGGATTGCCATGTCACCGCGGGCGGCGAGCTGTTTGATCACCGCACCGATTTCCTTAATCACCGACGGCTGAATGCCTTCGGTCGGTTCGTCGAGGATCAGGAGATTCGGTTTGCAGGCCAGCGCACGGCCAATCGCCAGTTGTTGCTGCTGGCCGCCGGACAAATCACCGCCGCGGCGATGCTTCATTTCCAGCAAGATCGGGAACAGATGGTAGATTTCATCCGGCACCTGTTTAGCATTGCTGCCGGAAAAACGCGACAGCCCCATCAGCAGATTTTCTTCCACGGTCAGACGCGGAAAAATTTCGCGTCCCTGCGGGACATAGGCAATGCCCGCCTGTACACGCTGGTGCGGTTTTCGGGAATTGATCACCTGATCCTGCCAGGTGATGGTGCCGGATTTCGCCGGTATCAGCCCCATCAGGCATTTGAGCAGCGTGGTTTTTCCGACGCCATTACGCCCGAGCAGGCACGTCACTTCGCCGATTTTTGCCTCAAAAGACAGGCCGCGCAGAATGTGGCTGCCGCCGTAAAACTGATTCAGTTCATTTACCTGCAACATAATGCGACTCCTCAGCGCCCTAAATACACGTCGATAACCTGCTCGTTGGCCTGCACTTCACGCAGCGAGCCTTCAGCCAGTACCTGACCCTGATGCAGTACGGTGACGTGGTCAGCGATGGTTTCCACAAACCCCATATCGTGCTCGACCACCATCAGCGAATGCCTGCCAGCCAGTTGTTTGAACAGTTCTGCGGTGTATTCGGTTTCGGCATCGGTCATGCCTGCCGCCGGTTCATCGAGCAGTAACAGATGCGGTTCCTGCACCAGCAACATACCGATTTCCAGAAACTGTTTCTGACCGTGCGAAAGCAGGCCCGCCGGTCGGTGGCGCTCAGCGGCGAGGCGCAGCGTGCCAAGCATTTCATCGATACGGTCACGCTGCTCGCTGTTCATTTTTGCGCGCAGACACGCCCATACCGATTTATTGGTTTTCTGCGCGATTTCCAGATTTTCGAATACCGTCAGCGCTTCAAATACCGTCGGTTTCTGGAATTTCCGCCCGATGCCTGACTGCGCAATTTGCACCGGATCCAGTTTCGTCAGATCGGTACGCTGGTCGTAAAAAACACGGCCACTTTGCGGTCGGGTTTTGCCGGTGATCACGTCCATCAGCGTGGTTTTCCCCGCGCCGTTCGGGCCGATCACGCAGCGTAATTCGCCGACGCCGATGTTCAGCGACAAATTGGTCAGCGCCTTAAACCCGTCAAAGCTGACGTTGATGTTTTCCAGTTGCAAAATCGGGTCAGTTTGTTCGCGGTGCCGGTCCGCCCGCTGCGGTTGGGTAAACAGGTCTTCGGTCATGGTCATCAGGATTTCCTCTTGCGCAGCAGGCCAATCACGCCTTGCGGCAGGAACAGTGTCACCAGAATAAACATGCCGCCGAGCACAAATTGCCAGTATTCGGGAATGGCGACGGTGAACCAGCTTTTCGCGCCATTCACGATGCCTGCGCCAATAACCGGGCCGATCAGCGTGCCGCGTCCGCCGAGTGCCACCCAGATGGCGGCTTCGATAGAGTTGGTCGGCGACATTTCACCCGGGTTGATAATCCCGACCTGCGGCACGTACAGCGCACCCGCCAGACCGCACAGCATGGCGGAAATCGTCCAGACGAACAGCTTGAAACCTTTCGGATCGTAACCGCAGAAAATCAGCCGGTTCTCAGCGTCACGCACTGCCGTCAGCACGCGGCCATATTTACTTCTCGCCAGCGCAAAGCCCAGCGCCAGACTGGCGACCAGCACCAGAACCGTGGCTAAAAATAATCCCACGCGGGTGCCGGTGGCGGTGACCGGAAAGCCGAGCAGGGTGGTAAAACCGGTGAAACCGTTATTGCCGCCAAAACCGGTTTCATTGCGGAAAAACAGCAACATACCGGCGTACGTCAGCGCCTGCGTCATGATCGAAAAGTACACGCCTTTGATTTTAGAGCGGAAGGCGAAATAGCCGAACACAAACGCCAGCGCGCCGGGCACCAGCACAATCAGGCACAGCGCCCAGGCGAAATGCTGCGTACCTGCCCAGAACCACGGCAACTCGGTCCACGACAGAAACGACATAAAATCCGGCAATCCGCTGCCTGCGGCCTGCCGCATTAAATACATGCCCATCGCATAACCGCCGAGGGCGAAAAACAGCCCGTGGCCGAGCGACAGCAAACCGGCATAACCCCAGACCAGATCGAGCGCGATCGCCACGATCGCATAACAGAGGATCTTGCCGATCAGCGTCAGCGTGTACGTGGAGATCGCCAGCGGATTACCGGCGGGCAACAGCGCCAGAAACGGCATCACAATCAGGAAGATGAGCACCAGCGTGCCCACCGAAATCGCAATCTTAGGCGCTTTTTGTACGCCGGTAATCGTCAGAGGCTGGCTCATCAGTCAATCACCCTGCCTTTGAAGGCGAAGAGTCCCTGAGGACGTTTCTGAATAAACAGGATAATCAGCGCGAGGATCAGGATTTTCCCCAGTACTGCGCCGATTTCCGGCTCAAGAATTTTGTTCACGATGCCCAGACCAAAGGCCGCCACCACGGTGCCCGCCAGTTGTCCGACACCGCCAAGTACCACCACCAGGAAGGAGTCGATGATGTAGCCCTGACCGAGTTCCGGGCCGACGTTACTGAGCTGCGATAATGCCACGCCACCTAAACCGGCAATGCCGGAACCGAGGCCGAACGCCAGCATATCGACGCGCCCGGTGGGCACCCCACAGCAGGCCGCCATGGCGCGGTTCTGGGTGACGGCGCGTACGTTCATGCCCAGCCGGGTTTTATTGAGCAGCAGCCAGGTCAGGCCGAGCACCAGCAACACGAAGATGATCACCGCGATGCGGTTGTACGGCAGCACCAGATTCGGCAGCAACTGAATACCGCCGGAGAGCCAGCCGGGATTCGCCACTTCGACGTTCTGCGCACCAAACAGCATACGTACGCCCTGAATAAGGATCAGGCTGATGCCCCAGGTCGCCAGCAGCGTTTCCAGCGGACGACCGTATAAATGGCGGATGACCGTGCGCTCCAGTGCCATGCCAATCCCCGCCGTAATGAAAAAGGCCACCGGCAGTGCCACCAGCGGATACAGCGCCAGCAGGCCAGGGGCATAGTGCTGAAACAGCGACTGCACCATGTAAGTCGAGTAAGAGCCGAGCATTAACATCTCGCCGTGTGCCATGTTAATCACACCCAGCAAACCGTATGTGATCGCCAGTCCGAGTGCGGCCAGCAGCAGAATCGAGCCGAGCGATAAGCCGGTAAACGCCTGACCCAGTAAATCGCCAATCATCAGGCGATGCTGCACCGCTTTCAGGCTGGCGAGCGCGGCATTACGCACCGTGGCATCAGGCTCGGTTTTCGGATCCGTCAGGCTTTGCAGGCGGCCCTGAGTATCCGGATCGCCCGACGTGCCGAGCAGTTCAACGGCTTTCAGGCGCACCTGCGGACTGGCATCAGCCAGTTGTAAATTTGCCAGCGCGATGGAAAGGGCGTCGTGAACGGTGCTGTCTTTTTCCCGTTCAAGACGACGGGTCAGCAGCGGCAACTGATCGGCCTGCGCTTCGCGCTGTAAGGCTTTGGCGGCCTGTAAACGGACCGCGCTGTCGGTGCTCACCAGACGGTGTGCGGAAAGCGCATTGGCAATCAGAATACGCAGGCGGTTGTTCAGCCAGACTTTTTTGGTGTCACCCTGCGGTTTAACGTCGCCTTCCAGCGGCGTCAGTTGATCGCCATTTTGCGCAAACGCATGTTTTGCTTCGTCGATGACGACGTTTTCCTGCTTCAGTGCCTCGAGCAGTGGCAGCCTTTCCGGCTGCGGGTCTGCCGCCCATTGCTGTAATAACGTGGCCTGCTGGCTGCGGCTGGCGGCAGCAAAGTCATTCGCCGCACCCGCCTCTGCCAGCAACGGAAGGCAACAAAGCAGGAAAAGCAGTGATCGGATGAGGATTCTCATAATGTTCTCGCCGCATAAAGTTGATGCTGGTTTGCTCCTCCCCCTGCGAAGGGGGAGGCGGGGAGGGGGTTTTGCAAACAACACAGTTGCCATTAATACCCCACCCCAGCCCTCCCCTTCGCAAGAAGGAGCTAAAGCAATCAGTTAGTCGTTTTTACCGGGGTATCTGGCTTTTTATCGTTACCCGCGATGTACGGGCTCCACGGCTGGGCGCGGATTGGTTTGTCGGTCTGCCAGACCACGTTGAACTGACCGTTGGATTCGATTTCGCCGATCATTACCGGTTTGTGCAGGTGATGATTGGTTTTATCCATGGTCAGCGTGAAGCCGGACGGCGCCGCGAAGGTCTGTCCGGCCATCGCGGCGCGGACTTTATCCACATCCGTCGTACCGGCTTTTTCCACCGCCTGCGCCCACATATGGATGCCGACATAGGTCGCCTCCATCGGGTCGTTGGTCACCGCGTTATCGGAGTTTGGCAGTTTGTGCGCCTTCGCATAAGCCTTCCATTCAGCCACGAATTTCTTGTTGGTCGGGTTATCAACCGACTGGAAGTAGTTCCACGCCGCAAGGTCACCGACCAGCGGTTTGGTGTCGATACCGCGCAGTTCTTCTTCACCGACCGAGAACGCCACCACCGGCACATCCGTCGCTTTCACGCCCTGATTCGCCAGCTCTTTGTAGAACGGCACGTTGGAATCGCCGTTGATGGTGGAGATCACCGCAGTTTTGCCGCCAGCGGAGAATTTCTTAATGTTGGAAACGATGGTCTGATAATCGCTGTAACCGAACGGCGTATAGACTTCTTCGATGTCGCTGTCTTTCACGCCTTTGGAATGCAGGAAGGCGCGCAGAATTTTGTTGGTGGTACGCGGATAGACATAATCGGTGCCGAGCAGGAAGAAGCGTTTGGCCGCACCGCCGTCTTCACTCATCAGGTATTCCACCGCCGGGATCGCCTGTTGGTTAGGCGCGGCACCGGTGTAGAACACGTTTGGCGACATTTCTTCGCCTTCGTACTGCACCGGATAGAACAGCAGGCCGTTCAGTTCTTCAAACACCGGCAGCACAGATTTACGCGACACCGACGTCCAGCAACCAAACACCACCGCGACTTTATCCTGCGTCAGCAACTGGCGGGCTTTCTCAGCGAACAGCGGCCAGTTGGAGGCCGGATCGACCACCACCGGCTCGAGCTTTTTGCCGAGCACGCCACCTTTGGCGTTGATGTCGTCAATGGTCATCAGCGCGATGTCTTTCAGCGGAGTTTCTGAAATGGCCATGGTGCCGGAAAGCGAATGCATAATACCGACTTTGATGGTCTCGGCTGCCTGCGCGCTCCAGGCTAAGCCCATGCTGACTACGGTAGCGGAAAGAGCAAAGGCTTTAATAAAACGTCGACGTTGCATAGATGTACCCTCTGAAGAAAAGTTAAGAGAACGCTGGTATGTAGAAAGTCGAAAAAACATTTAAAAAAGTCATGACGGGTTGCCCTCGTCACTCTCCGCCCTGGCCCGGTGCAACATGTGCAGAGTAATTTTGCGTACCTCGGCCTTACTGACGGCAATATGATCGTGTAACTGGCGCTGTGCCTCCTCGGTTTGTTGTTGGATGATGGCGAGCAAAATGCTCGCGTGTTCTTTATAGGTGGCGTTAACCCGCTCACCTTTGGTGAAATCCAGCCGCCGGATGATGCGGATTTTCTCCGTCAGCTCGCGGTGGATTCGCGCCATTTCGGCATTACCCGCCGCGGCCACCAGCGTCATGTGAAACTCCTCGTCATAACGCGAGACCACCTGACCATCTTGCAGTTGCGGCTGATCGATCCAGAACGCTTTCAGTTCAGCCAGTTGTAAGGGCTGAGCGGCTGGCGGCAACGCACACAGACGTTTCACCGCTTCCAGTTCCAGCACGATACGCAGATCGTACAACTGCTCGAAAAAGTCGAAATCGAACGGGCGAACCTGCCAGCCACTGCGGAAAAACACTTCGACATAGCCTTCATGTTCCAGCCAGAACAGCGCCTGACGGACCGGTGTGCGGCTGACTTCCATGCGGTCAGCGATGTCGTTTTCGCTGAACCGGTCACCGGGCAGCAGGCGGAAGCTGAAAATGTCGTCTTTCAGCTGCTGATAAATGCGTTCCGCCAGCCCTTCCGGGCGGCTTTTACTGCGTGAAGATTTAGGTCCCGTGAGTTGCATGAAATATTCCCTGTTGTTCCCGATAGTTTTAAACGGCTGTGTCCAGCCACAACAACGCATCACCTGGCCCGACCGGACGGCCTTGCTGGCAACTGATTTTCAGGACGGTACCGGCGCACGGCGCGTTCACCGACAGTTCCATTTTCATGGCTTCGACGACGATCAGCGGCTGGCCTTCTTCGACCTGCTGGCCCGGCTGTACCAGGATTTTCCAGACGTTGCCGTTAAGGTCAGCGCTGACTAAATGGCCGTCCTGATCCGCGTCGTCTTCCTCTAACTGCACGGCATTGGCTGCTGCTTCCACCGCGGCGCTTTCAGCCTCATGCCAGTGCGCCACTTCGCGGGTAAAAGCGTCGGTTTGCCGGGTGCGGAAATCAGCAATGTCGGCGGCGTTGTCGGCGAGAAATTGCGTATAGTGCGCAAAATCAAATTCCGTCTCTTCGATGCGGATTTGCGCCCGTCCTTCGCGGAAGGCTTCGCGCTGAATGTCCAGCTCGGCTTCGGTGACTTCATAGAACCGCACCTGATCGAAGAAGTGCAGTAGCCACGGCTCGCCGTTTTTAAACTGCTCATTTTTCAGGAACTTGTTCCAGATCGGCAGCGTGCGCCCGACCAGCTGATAGCCGCCCGGCGAATCCATGCCATAAATGCACATGTACATGCCGCCGATACCGACCGTGCCTTCGGCGGTAAACGTGCGCGCCGGGTTGTATTTGGAGCTCAGCAGGCGATGGCGCGGATCGACCGGCACCGCGCACGGTGCGCCGAGATACACATCCCCCAGCCCGAGGATCAGATAGCTGGCGTCAAAAATGATGTTTTTCACATCTTCACGGCTCGCCAGCCCGTTGGTGCGCTGGATGAAATCGACGTTATTGGGCAGCCACGGTGCTTCTGCGCGCACGGTTTGCTGATAGCGTTCGACCGCGCCGAGCGTGGCGGAATCTTCAAACGCCATCGGCATGTGCACGATACGGGTCGGGATTTTGAGCTGGCTGACATCGGCCAGGCTGTTTTCCAGCGTCAGTAAATGTTGCAGCAGCGCCGTCTGATGCAGCACACGGCTGTCGTAGCGGATTTGCAGCGAACGCACGCCCGGTGACAGTTCCTCAATGCCCTGCTGACCGGCGGCTTTGATGGCGTTCATCAGCAGATAAATGCGCATGCGTACCGCCAGATCCAGCACGTTATCGCCGTACTCAATCAGCACGTAGCCGTCGCCCGCCTGACGGTATTCCACCGAAGGGCGTTCTGCCGTGGCCGGTAATGCCGCAAGAATGGTGGCGGATGCGGTGGTGTCCGGCAGCAGGGATGGCACCGGCAGCGCCATCGCGTTGACTGGCATCAGCGAATCGAGCGTGCCTTGTTGCGCCCGTTCCAGCGCCTGCGCCTGTTCAAAACTGATCGGATGGAAACGGATTTTATCGCCCGGTTTCACCTGTCCGACTTTCCACAGTTCGGCTTTGGCGATGGTTACCGGGCAGACGAAACCGCCGAGGCTTGGCCCGTCGCGGGTCAGAATCACCGGGAAATCGCCGGTGAAATTAATCGCGCCGATGGCGTATTCGCAGTCATGCACGTTCGACGGATGCAGACCGGCTTCGCCGCCGTCCTGCCGCGCCCATTGCGGTTTCGGACCGACCAGCCGCACGCCGAGACGGTTGGAGTTGTAGTGCACCTGCCATTCTGCGGCGAAGAACGTGTCGATGGCGTCTTTGGTGAAGAAATCCGGCGCACCGTGCGGCCCGTAAAGCACGCCGATATTCCAGATGTCGCCGTAAGGCGGCACGATATTTTCGGCTGCCTGCGGTAAACCGACCGGCGCGGGCGTGGTGCAGGCCGCGAGTTCCGGCTGTGAAACAGTCAGCATATCGGCGACGCGTAACGTGCGACCGGCGTGCCCGCCAAACTGCCCGAGTGCAAAGGTCGACCGGCTGCCGAGATACACCGGCACGTCGAAACCGTTACGCACGGCGAGATAGGTGCGGCAACCCTGTGTGGCGCGGCCAAGTGTCAGTGTCTGACCGGCTTTCACATCCACCGGCTGCCAGTAAGAAACAGCTTCGTCATCAAGCGTTGCCGGGCAGCGTGCGCCGGTCAGTGCGATAACGGCGTCGCAATGGAAACGCAGTGTGGGTCCCTGCAACGTGAATTCCAGACCGGCGGCATCCGGATGATTGCCGACAATGCGGTTGGCGAGACGGAAGGCAAAATCGTCCATCGGGCCGGACGGCGGTACGCCGATATCCCAGTAACCGAGACGTCCCGGATAATCCTGCACACTGCTGTAAGTGCCGGGCGCGATCACTTCGATGGCGTTGGGCGAGTAGTCAAAACTGTCGAGCATGCGCGTCCACATTTTGGCGTCGCGAAACACCGGCGTGGCGACGACCTGACGCAGATAATCAATGTTGGTAGCGATACCGTGCAGGCGGGTGGCGGCCAGTGCGACGGACATTTTCGCCAGTGCGTCCTGCCGGTCGGTGCCATGCACAATCAGCTTGGCGATCATCGGGTCGTAAAACGCCGACACTTCACTGCCGGTAGAGACCCAGCCATCGACGCGGACGTCTTCGGGGAAAAACACTTCGGTCAGCACGCCGGGGCTTGGCTGGAAATTCTTCAGCGGATCTTCTGCGTAAATACGCACTTCCATCGATGCGCCCTGCGGGGCTTTTTCCATTGCTGGCCAGTCCGTCGATTCACCGGCGGCGACGTTCAGCATGCATTCGATCAAGTCCAGACCGGTGACCATTTCGGTGACCGGATGCTCAACCTGCAAACGGGTGTTTACTTCGAGAAAATAAAATTCGTCGCGCGCGGCGTCATAGATAAATTCAACCGTACCGGCGCTGCGGTAGTTCACCGATTCGCCGAGCTGCACGGCGGCGCGATGCAATGCTTCGCGGCTGGTCTGCGGCAGATCCGGCGCAGGGGTTTCTTCCACCACTTTCTGATTGCGGCGTTGCAACGAACAGTCACGCTCGCCGAGGGCCACCACGCGACCTTTGCCGTCGCCAAAAATCTGCACTTCAACGTGGCGGGCGCGATCGACAAAGCGTTCCAGAAACACACCGGCATCACGGAAAAACTGCTCGCCGAGACGTTTCACGCTGTCCCATGCGGCACGCAATGCCTCTTCGTTATCACAGCGCGTCAGACCAATGCCCCCGCCGCCTGCGGTGCTTTTCAGCATGATGGGATAACCAATTTCTGCGGCAGCTTTCACCGCGTCATCAATGCTGTCGAGCAAACCGGTGCCCGGCGTCATCGGCACATTCGCGGCACCGGCTAATTCGCGGGCGCGGTGCTTGAGGCCAAACTCGCGGATTTGTCCGGCGGTCGGGCCGATAAACGCAATGCCCGCTGCTTCGCAGGCATCGGCGAACTCTGCGCTTTCGGATAAAAAGCCGTACCCCGGATAAATTGCCTGCGCGCCGGTTTCTTTTGCGGCGGCCAGAATTTTGTCGATCATCAGGTAGCTTTCGCTGGCCTTTTCGCCGCCCAGCGCGATGGCGATATCCGCCTGTGTGACGTGCGGGGCATTGCGGTCAGCGTCGGAATATACCGCGACGCTGGTGACGCCCAGACGTTTCAGCGTGCGGATCGCACGGCAGGCGATTTCGCCACGGTTAGCAATTAAAACGGTGGTAAACATGTGCGTTCCTCAGCTTTTTACCGGTGATGAATTCAGACTCTGGATGTAACTTCTCCAGCCGCCAAACGCGGTGATATCCGTGGCTCCGCCAGTCGCCCATGGCTCGCAGATAAAGCCTTTCACGATGCGGCCATCGGCCAGTTCGAGAGAACCGATCCCCAGCGGTGCCGGGATTTCAGCGACGAATTCCCCAAAGCGCGCCAGCGGGATATCCCACAATTCGACGATAATTGCGCTGCCGCTCTCAGCCCGCACCAGCCCCGGCTTCGGCGGTTTAGTGTTGGCGAGGGCGAAGAGTTTGTAGGTGGCAGCAGTGGTGGTTTGTTCGACGCGTACCGCGTGGCGGCTGGTGAGCTGGAAATTCAGCGGCATGCCGGTCAGATGAGCGCCGACCACGGCAACGCGCACGCTGGCGGCACTGACCGGCGCGGATGTCATGAATTCTTCAGGTTTCATCGTAAGCCCGGTCGCGCCAAGCGGCAGGCTCAGGCTGCGCTGCCACTGACGCCCAAAACTGGCCAGTGCGTCGTCATGCCAGGCCGGAGCGATCAGCGTGATCCCGGCGGGCAGGCCGTCGGCGCGCAGGCTGCAAGGCAGCGCCAGCGCCGACAAATCCGCCAGATTAGTGAAGTTGGTATAAATACCGAACTGTGAGTTGTAGAGCACCGGTTCCCGAACCAGCTCTTCCTGGGTGCGGATGGTCGGCGACGTCGGCACTACCAGCGCGTCAAACCCTTCCAGTGCCAGATTAATTTTGCGCGCCAGCTCCGCCCGTAAATATTCGGCGCGCCAGGCATCGCAGGCGGTGTAGTTCAGGCCATTGGCGACAATCCCGCGTACGACCGGATCCATCGCTTCCGGGCTTTCTTCAAAAATTTCGCCGACCGCCACGGTGCGTTCCGCCACCCACGCGCCGTAATACAACTGCTCAGCCAGTTCGCGGAACGGCGTGAAATCAATCGTTTCCAGCGTGACGCCATGGTGGCGCAGTCGATCCAGCGCCTCACTGAAAGCGGCCTGTGCCAGATCGTCCCCAAAAAATTCCAGACGGTCAGGCATGGCGATGCGCGGTTGTGCGGAAAAAGCCACCGGCGCGGTATGCGGGTTTTTACGCGAATAGGCATCGGCGGCGTCATATCCGCCTGCTGCATGGGCCACGGTTTGGGCATCGGCGACGGTCAGGGCGAAAATCGAGACGGCATCGTTGAGGCGACAGGCCGGAACCACACCGGTATTCGACAGCCAGCCTTTGGTCGGTTTCAGCCCGACAACATTGTTAAAGCCCGCCGGAACGCGACCGGAACCGGCGGTGTCGGTGCCCAGCGAAAACGCCACCAGACCGCGGGCCAGAACGGAAGCCGAACCCGAGCTGGAGCCGCCACTGACGTAATCAGGATTGAACGTATTGCGCACCGCGCCGTACGGCGAGCGGGTGCCGACCAGGCCGGTGGCGAACTGATCGAGATTAGTTTTGCCAATCACCACCGCGCCTTTGGCTTTCAGATTGGCGATGACGGTGGCATCCGCTTCTGCGGTATAAGCAAACGCAGGGCAGGCCGCCGTGGTCGGCCAGCCAGCGATATCCATATTGTCTTTGACGGCGAACGGCACGCCAAACAGCGGCAGGGCGCTCAGGGAGCCTTCAGCCTGATCGCGCAGGGTTTCAAGACGGGTGATTTGTGCTTCAAGCTGTTCTGCCGTGGCGAGATAAATCCAGGCATTGTCTGTGTCACTCAGGCTCCCCAACACCAGGGAAAGCGTAGTGCGCAGGCTGTCGGGCGCACTGCGGTAATGCTGCTGCCATTCCCGCAGGGTAAAACCGCGAAAAGGTGATGCGACTGTTTCTGAAGCTGAAGCCATATTGTGAATCCCATCTGGTATACAAGATTGAATTCATCTAAGCAAAGCCTGTGCCACATCATTATCTATTGATATTGTTGGGTTTATGTTTTGTTGTATGACCGGTCTGTATATTTGTTGCACCACGGACGGAATGCAACTGAACAAAAATGGGGCGAAAATTTGCGCGATGGCTCGCATCAAAAAGATAAATCTGGCTCAGTAGAGGTATCGGTATATAGTTGTATGAACCGATGATTTATTATTATTTGCAGAAAGGCTGGCAGGGATATGTCTAAAGAAACTATCGACCATTCAACATTAATTTGTCTGACAGAAGCTGGCGCGGTCAGCCAGCTCAGCGTGGTCGCACAACAGGGAGGGTGGATAATAATGATCAGATACGGCGAACATCAGCGGACCCTTATCGCACAACGTAGCGGTAAAGTGCGGGTTTTCAAGCGCTTCGACACGCTGGCGGCTTATTTAAAAGACATGGGCATAAACCAGTTCGAAGTGGATATTACCGACTATGATCCTGTAGGGAGCGGTAAAGGAACTCGCCCCGACCGGTCGGCAGCGCTAAAAAGGGCGCATGAAGCTGCCGCGATGGATGAAGCCACCTATGATCTGTGGTTCAGGAAACGGGTTCAGGAATCACTGGATGATCCGCGCCCCGTCATTCCTCACGAACAAGTGAAGGCTGAGTTTGCAGCCCGGAAAGCCGCGTTACTTAAGGAACAGGAAAAGTAACGAATGACCAAAATGCTGGTATGGAAACCACACGCGCAGGATGATCGCGAGCATATATTCAGTTATGTCGCGGGTGAGAATCCTCATGCCGCTATTGAGCTGGATGATGATTTTGATGCCGCAGCAGAGCGCATTTTACTAAGTCCCGACATGTATGCAGCAGGACGCGTTACCGGAACCAGAGAATGTATTATCCGTAAGCATTTCAGGATGGTATATCGCGTGACTGACACCGAAATTCAAATCATCAGGCTGGTGCATAGCGCTCAGCATTGGCCAGAGGAAACCCCTATTTAATGCAACTTCGTCATCTCTCTGAACGCCTGAAAAAGCTGTTACTGGCGCTGGTTCTGGTGATTATCACGCTTTTGGCTGTGCGTACTTATGACGCCTTACAAGGGCCGCCGCTTGAACCGTGGCACAAACTGGTGCCGGACGAACTGAGTACGGAGCAACTGGATAAGAGCGACTGGCTGGCGTATCTGCGCGCGGAGCAGCAGGCGTTTGTTGAAGTGAAGCAGCAGGTGACGGACAAACTCGACAGAGAAGATCGTATTCCGCTTAACCGCTATTACGATCGCAGCCCGATTTATCCCGAGCATTTTGCACAGGACTGGAACCGCTCTTATGAGCTGATGCCCGACGGTAAGCCAGCCGGTGCAGTGGTGCTGTTACACGGTCTGACCGATTCCCCTTACAGCCTGCGGCATATTGCGCAGGATTATCGTCGCCGCGGATTTGTGGTTGTCGGTATCCGCCTGCCCGGTCACGGCACCGTGCCCGGCGGCCTGACGCGGGTGGACTGGGAACAGTGGCTGGCGGCAACGCGGCTGGCGGTACGTGAGGCGCGTCGCGCAGCCGGGACAGATGTACCGCTGCAACTGGTGGGTTTCTCCAACGGCGGGGCGCTGGCGATGAAATACACGCTGGATTCCCTTGATGACCCTGCGCTGGCGAAACCTTCGCGTGTGGTGCTGATTTCCCCGATGATTGGCGTGACCAGTTTTGCGCGCTTTGCCGGATATGCGGGCTGGCCGGCAATTTTCCCGGCCTTTGCCAAAACCGCCTGGCTGAACCTGATGCCGGAATTTAATCCGTTTAAATACAATTCTTTTCCGGTGAAAGCCGCCCGTCAGTCCTATCTGCTCACCCATGTTTTGCAGCAGCAGATCAGCAAGGATGCGCAATCCGGCAAGCTGGCGCAGTTGCCACCGTTGCTGGCGTTTCAGTCGGTTGTTGACTCCACCGTCAGTTCCCGCGCCGTGGTGACGGCGTTGTTTAATCAGCTTCCCGCCAATGGCAGCCAGCTGGTTCTGTTTGATATCAACCGCAGTGCCTATGTCGGCCCGCTGCTGCGTCCTTCCTCTGAAACAGCAGCAGAGCGCCTGTTGCCTGCGCCCCCGCGCGCTTATCAGACGACGGTTATCACCAATGCCTCGCCGGACGATGCCGCCGCTGTCGCGAAAACCACTGCGGCGGGGCAAAACAGCACGTCAGTTACGCCACTCGGCCTGAATTATCCGTCGGAATTCTATTCGCTGTCGCATGTTTCGCTGCCTTTTCCGACGGACGATTCGCTGTACGGGCGCAATCCGCAAGGTCCGGCGCAGTTTGGCATCCGGCTGGGAACACTGGCTGCCCGTGGAGAAAATGGCGCGCTGGTAGTGAGCATGGATCAACTGATGCGGGTTTCATCCAATCCGTTTTATCCGTATATGTTGCAGCGAATTGAAGGTTTCTGATTTCTGCTGATTAAATTCACGGAAATAGCTTGCGATAATATCGTGCACTATATATATTGGCGGCATGAACATGAAAACAGACAGCGACCCAACACAACACCGCATGCTGCATCTGGATCAACAGATGTGTTTCGCGCTTTACTCTGCGAATCTGGCACTGCATAAAGTTTACCGTAAGTTACTCGGGGAACTCGGGCTCACTTATCCGCAATATCTGGTGATGCTGGTGCTGTGGCAACGTGATGAAGTCACGGTGTCTGAAATCGGCGAAAAACTGTTTCTGGATTCGGCGACCTTAACGCCGCTGTTAAAGCGTCTTGAAGCGGCAGGTTTACTGGTGCGTCAGCGCGCCAAAGCAGATGAACGCCAGGTGATTATTTCCCTGACTGATGCGGGTAAGGCGCTACGTGAAAAAGCACAGGACATTCCCGAAGCCATTGTGTGTGCGACGGAATGTGATATCGGCGAACTCGTGGCGCTGAAACAGCAGCTCGAAGTATTACGGGCTAAACTTCAGGATAAAGCGTAGCGCTGATTGTCTTAAGAGTGTTAACCAGACGAGTCCGAAGGTGCTTCTGCGGGTCGTCAGGTAAAGTTAATTAAGTAGTGTGCGATTAAATCGTTTGAAGCTAATAAGTATTTATCACAGATAAGGAACGAAATATGTCTATTGAAAAAGTTGTGTATCGTGCTCATGCATCCGCTACCGGTGGCCGTGATGGCCGTGCGACTTCCGATGACGGCGTTCTTGACGTCAAACTGGGCGTACCAAAAGAGATGGGCGGCATGGGTGGCGGTACCAACCCTGAGCAACTGTTTGCCGCCGGTTATTCCGCGTGTTTCCTCGGCGCACTGAAAGCCGTGGCCGCGCAGGAAAAAATTAAGATCCCTGCTGACGCTAAAATCGAAGGTGCGGTAGGCATTGGTGCTATCCCGGGCGGCTATGGCATCGAAGTACAGCTGGATATTACCCTGCCGGGCTTTGAGCGCAGCGAAGCCGAAGCACTGGTGGCGAAAGCGCATCAGGTTTGCCCGTACTCCAACGCGACCCGTGGCAATATCGACGTCACGCTGAACGTTAAATAATGTTCTGATACACAACGCCTTCACCAGGGGAATGTTGTGATGTATAAAAGCAAAAAATCTCAGGAGGCTTCGGCCTCCTTTTTGCATTGCCAGCGCGTATCCACAGACCAACAGAAAATATTCGGAAAGAAAATACGACGTCGCTGCGCATGCGGAATAATCCAGAAAGCTGCATAAAACCGCATTCTCAGCATAATCTGTGAACCAGTCCGCCATAAACATGTCACAATGATTCCAAATCTTTCAAAATACGTTAGGAAAGTCACTTTTCATGAATAGAGTGAAGACTCTATCGCAGCAAAATATCTCTTTATTGTTAGCGATTTACATTGGCATTTTTCTGAATGTCTCTGTGTTCCAGCGCCGCTTTGCTGCATTGGTCAATCATTTCACGTCGGCTGAACTGGTTCAGGCCGTCACCGAAGTCTGTGCCATCGTCTTATTTACCTTCTTTGTTCTGCGCTTGCTCTCGCTGGGCGGGCGGCTGTTCTTCCGCATTATCGCCAGTTTGCTGGTGCTGATTTCCGTTGCCGCCAGTTATTACATGGTGATGTTCAACGTGGTGATCGGCTACGGCATCGTGGTGTCGGTGATGACCACCGATATCGATCTGAGCAAAGAGATCGTTGGTTATCACCTGTTTATCTGGATGGCGCTGGTCAGCGCGGTACCGCTGTTCCTCATCTGGAAAAATAATCTGCGTCTGACATTGATCGAACAAATGAAAACGCCGGGGCAGCGTGTGCTGCCTTTAGCGGTGCTGCTGGCGGCGGCATTGCTGGTGTGGTTGCCGCTGCGTTCTCTGGATCACGCGCAGAGTGTGAATGAGAAGAAAACTAACGTCGATTTGCCAAGCTACGGCGGTGTTGTCGCGCACTCCTATCTGCCGTCTAACTGGCTGGCTGCACTGGGTTTGTATGCCTATACGCAGGTGGATGAAAGTCAGGATGCCGGTAATTACTTTGATCCGGCGAAGAACTTCACTTACGTTGCACCTGCTGACATCGACGATACCTACGTGGTGTTTATCATCGGTGAAACCACCCGCTGGGATCATATGGGGATTTTGGGCTACGAGCGGGATACCACACCGCGCCTGTCCAAAGAGAAGAACCTGGTGGCGTTTCGCGGGACATCCTGCGATACGGCCACCAAGTTGTCACTGCGTTGTATGTTCGTGCGTGAAGGCGGTACGGCGGATAATCCGCAGCGTACGCTGAAAGAACAGAATATTTTTGCGGTGATGAAATCACTGGGCTTCACCTCAGAGCTGTTCGCGATGCAAAGCGAGCTGTGGTTCTACAATAATGCTGACACCAATAATTTCTCCTTCCGTGAAATTATCGCCTCGGAAAAACGCAACGATGGCAAGCCGGTCGATGACATGTTGCTGGTCAATGAGTTAGAGCAATCACTGAAAACACATCCGAAAGGCAAGCATCTGGTGATCCTGCATACCAAAGGCTCGCACTATCTGTATTCCCAGCGTTATCCGCGCAGTTACGCCCGCTATACCCCGGAATGTAAGAGCAACACTTGCACCAAAGCGGAACTGATTAATGCCTTCGATAACAGCGTGTTGTACACCGATACCTTTATTGACAGCGTAATTGATCAACTGCGTGATAAGAAAGCGCTGGTGTTTTACGCTTCCGATCACGGCGAATCTATCGATGAGAACTCGCATCTGCACGGTACGCCGCGCGAGATGGCACCACCGGAGCAGTTCCGCGTGCCGATGATGGTGTGGGCTTCTGACAGTTTCCTCGAACAACCGGACCACAAGCTGGCGTTTGAGCAGTTGCAGGCGCAGCAGCGGGTCGGTGCGAAGAAACGTCACGTTGAGTTATTCGATTCGATTTTAGGCTGTCTGGGTTATACGTCGCCGGACGGTGGTATTAATCCGGCGAATAACTGGTGTGCAAAACCGCAGACAGAACAGAAGCTGTAGGTTATTTTGGCGGCGTATCGGATAATTTATGGGCAGTCAGTTCGGATGTTATAAAAAGCCGTTGACGCTCTGAGGGGGTCGCAGTAAGATGCGCCCCATTCGGCGAGTAGCGCAGCTTGGTAGCGCAACTGGTTTGGGACCAGTGGGTCGGAGGTTCGAATCCTCTCTCGCCGACCACATTTGAAAAACCTGCTTTTAAAGCAGGTTTTTTTTCGTCTGTAGTAAAAGAGGATGAGAACCTCCGAAGGAGGTTTGAGCCGAGCGAAGCGAGACCACGTTGCTTTAGCAACGGCCCGCAGGGCAAGCATCGAAGATGCGTGTCATCCTCTCTCGCCGACCACATTTGAAAAACCTGCTTTTAAAGCAGGTTTTTTTTCGTCTGTAGTAAAAGAGGATGAGAACCTCCGAAGGAGGTTTGAGCCGAGCGAAGCGAGACCACGTTGCTTTAGCAACGGCCCGCAGGGCAAGCATCGAAGATGCGCGTCATCCTCTCTCGCCGACCACATTTGAAAAACCTGCTTTTTAAAGCAGGTTTTTTTTCGTCTGTAAAAAGCCCGCGGCCTTCTGGTTGCGGGCTTTTTGCTTTGTGGCGTGTATGAGGGAGACTAAGGTAATTCTTCCGCCGCTACCTTCCCTGACGCCTCGCAAAGTGCCTGCCAGTTGTCTGGCGGTTCACCGCTTTTCAACATCTTGCGAAACATCCGGTATGCGTCTGTTTTGCTTTCGTAGGCGCGTAATTCTTTATCATCATTCACCCAGGCGTAAATAATGATCCGGCTTTTCAGGTTGTAGCGGAAAAACAAACGGTACTGCTGGAAGAATTTTGCCCTGAACCAGTGTGAGAATTCCCCGCCTAACGTATCGCCCTGACGGAATTCAACACGCGCCGGATCCTGCGGGATAACGTCAAACATCAGCTTATTGATCGCAGCCAGCCGTTTGGTGGCGTTCTTACTTTTATAGCCCGCCGGATCTTTGCGGCGCAGTAAAACAACCTGATCAGTGAGTGCCTGTATTTGTTGCAGGATCAGAGGATGAGCGAGAAGGGTCCATCCGTTAATCTCCATGGCCTGATTGTGCATAATCCTTTACTCGTCATCGTCAGAAAGCGGGCTCTCAAGATCGATAGCCATCCCGGCGGTCAGTACATTGATTTTTTCATGCAGGGATAATGTTACCGGCTGCATATTTTCCGGGTTATTGAGCATATCTTTTGCCACAAAACCGAGAAAGGCACTGATAACAGGGTCTTCCGCTTCTTCGAGTTGCCTCGAAATAACCACCTGCCCGTCTGGCAAAATCTTGTACTGGATCCGATCATTTTCGGTGAGATTTAATGCCTTACGGATAGTGGCCGGAATGGTGGTCTGGAAGCGGCGGGTGACTTTGGATTCGGCTTCGAATTTTATTCCCCATAGTGCCGAGGCTGACATAATGAGACTCCATAATGATGCTTATTTGAGCAATTTTGTCAGCGTAATGCATTTGCATTGCCAATGCAAATGCATTGCTTTTTACTTCATCATCTTCACATCGCCTTTGCGGTGATTTTTATGATCCTGATAGAAATTCTCATGCGAATCCAGGCTCAGAAGATACAGTTCAATTTTCTCTTCACGCCAGCAATAACCCAGCAAAGCCTGCTGCTTTTCCAGCGGAAATTTATGCACCCTCAGGTAACTGAGATCGCCTTTCTTGAGTTCCCTGAGCCGCGAGAATAGGCGTTGCCTCACACGTAAGAAAGGGGCATTTTCGCCGGATTTTCATCCCTGCGAGGCATCACGTAAAAATGTCCGGCACGCCGTTTTTCCTGCAATCAACCCTGCGCACCGTCCCGCAAAGATTCACCCAACAACGGGGCTAAAAAACCTAAATCCTCCTGCTCCTCAAGCCGGTTGAGCTGACGAAAAAGGTCGCTGGCGTTGCTCATCGTGGTGCAACAATCAGTGAATTTTCGCAGTCTGTCGGCGTCACTGAACGGCTCGCTGTTGCTGCCTTTCGCCAGTTTGCGGGCTGCCTGTAACGTGCGGCCATCGCGCAGGGTAAGCGTTACTTCATGTGTCAGGCGATCGCCCGGCGGTGTTTCTGCTTCCTGTTCCGGCGTATAGCAGCGCAGGGATATGCGCGCCAGACGTGCCGGTTCAGTGAGTTCTGCGACCCGCGCTGGCGTGAAATCAGCGACGCTCAGCGAGCCGTTGCGCAGCCAGGTATCGACGCAGTATTGCATCGAAAAGCGCGCCTGCATTTCATTGACCGGCAGCGGATACGCCAGATTGCGCAGATTGGCGATGCCAACCAGCGTATCAACGGTCAGCACGTCATCATCACTGAAATCATGCTGCGCACGCAGGTCGTCCAGGGCGTCGATAATCATGTGCGTCGAGCCGCAGCACGGGTGACGTTTGGGCATCACGCCGGTGGTTTCTATGACGTGAAGATGGGTGCCCAAAATAGCCGGAATATTCCAGCCCGGCGGCGTCAGGCCGCCAAACATTTCCAGAAAGCCCTGCGGCGCGTCCAGAATATCAATGCGTCCCTGCATGTGTTGCCGGGCAAAATTCGCCGCGTCAACTGCATTACGGGCAGCCCATCCTGCGTGCAGCGGTTTGATCGGCGTGCCGAACTGACCTTTGGTGCCGGAGGCAAAACTGACGGCATTGCTTAACGCTTTGGCGATACCTGCCTGATCTAATCCCATCAGCCAGGCGACACCTGCCGCACTGCCGATGCAGCCGACGGTCGAGGTGCCGTGCCAGCCCGCAGTGTAATGCGAAGGCGCGACGCCGGAACCGACAAACGCCTGCGCCTGCAAACCGATCAGATAGGCTTTCACCAGTTGTTCGCCACTGGCATGGATATCATCAGCGACCGCCAGCAGCGCCGGAACCAGCACCGCAGACGCATGGCTCATGCCCGGCGCGAAGTTGTCGTCATAATCGATGGCGTGCGCGGCCGTGCCGTTGACCATCGCGGCGATGGCCGCAGGTGCGCGTCCGCCACCGGCTAAACGGCAACGGGCTTGCGGGGTAAAATAGCTTTCGCTGGCGGCACGCACGGCACGACTGGAGAAATCATCCTGTCCGGCGTACAGGCAGGCCAGCGTATCGGTGATCGCTTCCCGGGCTTTGCGGCGCGCGGTGGTGCTGAAATCAGGCTGGCTGCAACACCAGCGGGCAATGGCTTCAATCACATTCATGATGTTTCCTTCAACGGCTTCAGTGGCGGCTGGCAGCAAGAAATTGTTGGGTATAAGGCTCGCGGGCCGCGCCGCTGCGGATTTCGGCGGCGGTCAGTTCTTCCAGCAGTTTTCCCTGATGCATGATGGCGACGCGGTCGCACAGGTGCGCGACCACCGCCAGATCATGCGTCACCATCAGATAGGTCAGGTTGCGTTCGCGGCGCAGTTTTTTCAGCAGATTGAGGATTTCCGCCTGCACTGACACATCCAGTGCGGATGTAGGTTCATCAAGCAGCAGCACCTGCGGTTCAATGATCAGCGCCCGTGCCAGTGCCACACGCTGGCGCTGACCGCCCGAAAGCTGATGCGGATAGCGGTAACGAAAGGCATCGCTCAGGCCAAGCGCATTCAGCACGTCGCTGATGCGTGCCTCCCGCCGGTCCATGCCGTGGATCACCAGCGGTTCCAGCAGCGTGTGGTAGACCATTTTGCGCGGATGCAGCGAGGCATACGGATCCTGAAACACCATTTGTACCTGCCGGTAATAGTCTTTATTGCGCACCGGATGTTGTTCGCGGTTCTGATACAAAATCGCGCCGCTGTAATGGGTGTTCTGGCCGGTCAGCGTGCGCAGAATGGTCGATTTTCCGCAGCCTGACTCGCCAATCAGCCCGTAACTTTCGCCTCTGGCGATGTGCATTGTGACGCTATCGACCACGGTTTTGCTGTGAGTGCCTTTGCCGAAAGCGATGCTCAGATCGACGGTTTCGAGCATCCGGTCAGCGGTCAGCGGCGGCGTGGGATTCATGAAAGTGGTCATCAGCAGGCTTCTCCGTAGCGGTATACCGGGCCGGTCAGCCACGCCGGGTCGCGTGCAGGAATAGCGAGCATGTCCACCGGATGCTGTAAATCCGGCTGACTGGCGAGCAGGGCGCGGGTGTAAGGATGTCTGGCGTTATGCAGCTGATCTGCCGAAATTTCTTCGAGAATACGTCCGGCGTACATCACCAGTGCGCGGTCGCAGAAACTCGACACCAGCCCGAGATCGTGAGTAATAAACAGCAGGCCGGTTTTGCGCCGTGCCAGCAACGCGTCCAGTACGCTCAGCACCTGCTGACGCACCGTGACGTCCAGCGCCGACGTGGGCTCGTCGGCGATAATCAAATCGGGTTCAGGGATCAGCATCATGGCGATCATGATGCGCTGCCCCATGCCGCCGGAAATCTCGTGCGGATACAGGTCAAACACCCGTTCCGGGTCGCGGATATTCACCGCTTCCAGCATCGCCAGTGCTTTCACGCGGGCTTCTTTTTCACTGACATGAAAGTGAATGCGGTATGCCTCATTAATCTGATGACCGACGCGCATCAGCGGATTCAGCGAGAATTTCGGGTCCTGCATAATCATCGAAATCCGTTTGCCGCGGATTTTGCGCATCTGGCGCTCGCCGGTACTGAGCAGGTCGATATCGCCAAACTGCATGCGGTCGGCGCTGACGCTGGCACCCTGCGGCGTCAGTTTCAGCAGTGAACGGCCGGTGAGCGATTTACCGGAACCGGATTCGCCGACAATCGCCACTTTTTCACGGCCAACTGAGAAGGAGATACCGCGCACTGCGTGGTTTTCCTGCCGGTGGCCTTTGAACGTAATGTTCAGGTTTTGCACATCAAGCAATGTTTCAGTCATGGCGCAGATCCAGTACGTCGCGCAGGCCGTCACCGAACAGGTTGAACGCCAGGCTGGTGAAAAGAATCGACAGGCCGGGAATGGCGGCAATCGTCCAGTGAGTCATCATGAACTGGCGGCCGGAAGAGAGCATCGCGCCCCATTCCGGACTGGGTGCCTGTGCCCCGAGGCCGAGAAATCCGAGGCCGGAGGCGGTCAGGATAATCCCCGCCATATTCAGCGTCAGGCGCACCACCACCGAAGGCAGACACATCGGAATGATGTGGCGCAGGATGATGCGCATCTGCGATGCACCCTGCAAACGCACGGCGGCGACGTAATCCATTTTGCGGATAGACAAAGCTTCGGCGCGAGCCAGACGGGCAATCGGCGGCCAGGCGGAAAGTGAAATCGCGATAATCGCATTCTCGATACCCGGGCCGAGTGCGGCGACAAAACCCAGCGCCAGAATCAGACTCGGGAACGCCAGAAAGATATCGACGATGCGCATCAGAATGGTGTCCGTCCAGCCGCCAACGGTGCCCGCCAGCGTGCCGACCAGTAATCCGAGCGGGCCGACAATCAGCGCCGTCAGGCCGGTGATGTAGAGCGTGATACGCGCGCCATAAATCAGGCGGCTGTAAATATCGCGCCCGAGTTCGTCGGTCCCCAGCCAGTATTCGCGGCTCACCGGCGCCAGACGCAGTTGCAGGTTTTGCGCGTAAATATCGTGTGTCGCCAGCCACGGCGCGAAAATCGCCACTGTGACGATAAACAGGATGACGATCAGCCCGAACAGCGCCGAAGTATTACGGCGAAAGCGCCGCCACTGATTCAGGCTTTGCTGCACACGCGCCTGCCACGGTGTGGCCGGAACCGGGGCATCGAGCCACGCCCGCAGGGAAAACGCCGGACGGGCAGTGAGATGAGGTTTAGCGGAGTCGGTCATGATTGCTCCTGACGGGTTCGCGGATCAAAGATGCGGTAAAGCAGGTCGCAGATAAGGTTCAGTGCCACAAAAATCACGCCGATCAGTAACGAGCAACCCACCACGGCGTTCATGTCGCCCGCCAGCATGGCGTTGGTGAGATAGCGGCCAAAACCCGGCCAGGCGAATACCGTTTCGGTCAGCACCGCGCCTTCGAGTAAAAAGGCGTAAGACAGCGCGACGACCGTCACCACCTGCACCGCCACATTACGAAAGGCGTGGATCCACACACTGCGTGCCCATGACAACCCTTTCACCCGGGCGGTGATCACATATTCCTGTCCGAGTTGTTCAATCATAAAGCTGCGGGTCATGCGGCTGATGTACGACAGCCCGCTGAGGCCAAGAATCGATGCCGGTAAAATCAGGTGGCTGAAAACGTTGCGAAACGCCTCCCAGTTTCCGGTCAGTGCGGTGTCGATGAGATAAAATCCGGTGACTTTCTGCACGTCGAATTCATACATAAAGTCGATACGCCCCGGCCCGCCGATCCAGCCGAGTCCGGCGTAAAACAATACCAGCCCCATCAGACCCAGCCAGAAATTCGGCGCAGAATGGCCGAGCAGGCCGATAAAGCGGATGCAGTGATCAAACCAGGTATTGCGGTACATTGCCGATAACACGCCTGCCGGAATGCCCAGACAGGTGGCGATCAGTGCCGCCAGCGTCGCCAGTTCCAGCGTGGCCGGAAACACGCGGGCAATGTCGGTGGTGACCGGATTGCCGGTGGTCAGTGCGTTACCGAAATCCAGCATCGCGACGTTTTTCAGGTAGATCAGAAACTGTTCCCACAGCGGTTTGTCCAGCCCGAGCAGGTGATACATCTTCTGATAGGCTTCCTGACTGGCGTTATCGCCGAGCACTGATACCACCGGGTCAATCGGCAGCAAGCGCCCGATAAAAAAGGTCAGCGCCGCCAGCCCCAGTAACGTGCAGAACACGGAAACCAGCAATTTACTCAGCCGGGCGGCGCTTTCGCGCAGCCGCAGCCAGAGAGGTTCAGCAGGCGCTATGCCTGCTGTGGTCGGATCGAGGTGCGACATCGGGCGCTCCTTGGTTTTTTATGGAAGGCTTATTTGGATGCCAGTGCGTAATAAACGCGGAAGCCGTTCCACGTCCAGTCTTTGACCTGTCTGGTCAGCCCGGCGGTGTTGTACATCTGGAACATGATCGCCATCGGGCCTTGCTGCATCTGCTCTTCCTGCAAGGTGTGATAGAGGGCAATACGTTTTTGCTCATCGGGTTCGAGCAGCGCTTCGGTGACTTTTTTATTCATCGCCGGATCGAAATACGAAGCACGCCAGCTCGGATACTGGGTTTTCTTGGCTTCTTTGCTGTTGTCCGGGTTGTAGACCAGACGCGAGGCGTTACCGTGCGCATCCGGCACCGAGGTCTGCCATGCCATCATGGCGCTCTGGAATTCACGCCCGCGCACGCGGCTGAATAACTGGGCATTGGCCATGCTTTCGATGGAGAGTTTTACGCCGATTTTCGAGGCATTTTCCTGCGTGCTCTGGGCGATAGGCGCCGAGTGCGGCAGGGTGCCGATGATCAGTTTGGCGGAGAAACCGTCGGGATAACCGGCTTCGGTCAGCAACTGTTTGGCTTTCGCCAGATCCAGTTTGAACGGCTGTCCGGCATCTTTATCCAGCGCACCAAAGGCGCCGAGCTGGGCGAAACTGGCGCGCGGCACACCGAGATACGGCATCACGGTGGAAGCCAGCCCCTGATAATCAATCAGATAACGCATCGCGAGGCGCACTTTCGGGTTTTTGAAAATCGGGTCTTCGCTGTTAAAGGTCCAGAAGAACAATTGCGGCTTGAGGACTTTCTCCACCTTCACCTGACCGCCTTTGTCCAGATCACGTAAATCGTCCGGCGCCAGGTCACGGGCGATATCCACATCCCCCTGTGTCAGCAACAGGCGCTGCGTGCCGGTTTCCGCAACGTGGCGGATCAGGATGCGTTGCAGTTTCGGTTTCTCGCCCCAGTAATCTTTATTCGCCTGCAACACCACGCCTTCACCGGCATTCCAGCGCATCAGCTGATAGGCACCGACGCAGGCGGTGTGCGTGGTCAGGTATTTGTTGCCCATGTCGTCGCCAACGGCATTTTTCTCCACCAGCGCCTGATCCAGCGTGGTCGACACGTTATTGGCGGCGATAGCCTGTAAGACCAGATTGGTCGGGTACGGCTGGTCGAATTTCATCACCAGCGTGTCGTCGTCGGGCGCGGTAATGCGTTCTTTGACGTTATCTTTGGTAAAGCCATATTCAGTCAGGGTGGCGGAATTGCCGAAACCGAGCAGCACCACGCGCTGCAACGACCAGGCGACGTCTTTCGCTGTGGCTTTATTGCCGGACGGGAACGTCATGCCGGTATTGAGATGGAAGGTGATTTGTTTGCGATCAGGCGCGATATCCCAGCTTTTTGCCAGGCGCGGAATAACGCGGGATTCGTCTTTCGGATCGAAATCCACCAGCGTGTCGCAGGTGTTTTTGATGATTTCATTAGTGACCACTTCGCCAATCTGCGCCGGGTCAAAGGTGCTGATTGCGTCAATATTCCATGCCATCACCAGCGAATCCGCAGGCGTCGCGGCCTGTGCAGCCGTACTTCCCCATGTGAGACCAATCATTGTGGCGAGGATTTTTGTTCTGGTGTTGAGCATAAATCGGGTTCCTTTGATTAAAAAAAACGAGCGTAAAATAGTGAATCTCTGTCAGCCCCTTTCGCAGAAAGAGAAGGCGTATTCGGTCAACTCCCTCCCCTGCGAAGGGGAGGGTTGGGGTGGGGTATTAATGGCGTCGCCGGAGTTGCCTGCTAAACCCCCTCCCGGCCTCCCCCTTCGCAGGGGGAGGAGCAAAGACTCGATCGGCTCCCTCCCCTGCGAAGGGGAGGGTTGGGGTGGGGTATTAATGGCATCACCGGAGTTGCCTGCTAAACCCCCTCCCGGCCTCCCCCTTCGCAGGGGGAGGAGCAGACCCACTCCCTGTCATCAGAGAGGGTGCTTCAAACTTTTATTCAGGACGTGGCTGAACCGGTGGTTTGACTTCCGGCGGGATCGGGCACACATAAGGGGTTTCAGCGGTCAGTTCCTGATGCGCCTGTTTGGCGGCTGCCATCAGTGCGCTGTCGGTCAGGGTGTCGATGGCGGTGGCGGCCATGATTTTGGCGACGTAAGCCAGCCCTTTATGCGCGGCAGGCATTTTCCCCTGCGCAGTGAGCTGCCACGAATGGCCCGGTGTCCCGATGGCGTAAGTCGGGACATGCGCCTGCACGGTCGGCATTTTCCAGCTGATATCACCGACGTCCGTTGAACCCAGCATCAGTTCGCCGGAGGTTTCCAGCGGGACAATGAATTCGCATAACGGTGAGGCGTCCTGCGGTTTTTTGAGGCCGATGCGGCGGTAGGCGCTTTGCAAATCCTGCGGGCTGAGCGTGGCCTGAATTTCAGCGGCAAAGGCTTTGTCAGCCGCGTCGAATTCCAGCGGACCGAGCAGTTCGAAGTTACGCTGCATGGCTTCTTCCAGCGGGCGGTTGCCCAGCAGGTTGGCCACGGCGCTCATGATGCTGATATCGACGGTGGTTTCGGTCATCAGCGCCGCGCCCTGTGCGACTTTTTTCACGCGCTCGTTGAGTTCAAACATGGCATGTACGTCGCGTGAACGGATGGCATAACGCACGGCGGCACGCGCCTGCACCACGTTCGGCGCGATGCCGCCGGAATCGAGCATCGCATAGTGAATGCGGGAATCCTGCGGTACGTGTTCGCGCAGGTAGTTAACGCCGACGTTCATCAGTTCAACGGCGTCCAGCGCACTGCGTCCAAGATGCGGCGAGGCGGCGGCGTGCGAGGAGCGGCCGTGGAAGACGAAATCCATGCGGGTATTGGCCAGCGATTCGGCGCGGGCAACTTCAGTAAAGGCATTCGGGTGCCAGGTGATGGCGACGTCCACGCCGTCAAACGCCCCGGCGCGCGCCATAAAGGATTTGGCGGCGCCACCTTCTTCCGCCGGACAGCCGTAATAGCGCACGCGCCCCGGCGTGCCGGTTTGTGCCAGCCAGTCTTTCAGCACCGTAGCTGCCAGCATGGCGGCAGAACCCAGCAGATTGTGCCCGCAGCCATGCCCCTGACCGTTGCCCGGCAGCGGCTCAGGACGGGCAATCCCGGCCACCTGACTCAGCCCCGGCAGCGCATCGTATTCGCCGAGAATCGCAATGATCGGACCGCCTTCACCGGCTTCGCCCATCACGGCCGTCGGAATATCGGCGACATTTTCAGTGACGCGAAAACCCTGCTCTTTCAGCATCGCCGTGTGTTCGGCAACGGAACGGTATTCGGTATAGCAAATTTCAGGCATGCCCCAGACGCGATCGCTCAGGGCGGTGAACAGGGCTTTTTTGGCGTCGACCAGGCTCCAGACGGTTTCTTTATTCTGCGCAGATGCGTTATTCAACGGAGACTCCTTGTGCCAGTGGCTACGGTTTTATGAGGTCAGTGTGTCGGAGGAACCTGTTCAGAATGTGTGCAGAAAAGGCAAAGATCCAATGAGTCTTTCAGCTGACCCATTCCAAAACCGCATAGATATTTTGAGATATGCGAAAACAGAATAGTCAGCGTGACTCTCTGAATAGAAAGGAGAAATTACAGGTTGCGGGGAGCCTCACGCGGGAGCCTGGCGTGGAAAGGGAACATTTTTATCGCCGGAACCGGTCAGGCGACGGCGCGGGTCTGGTGCAACTGGCTGGCTTTATTCCACAGCCGTTCAGCCTGTGGTGTACGAAATTTTTCCAGCCGGTAAAGACGGATGCTGGCCTGAATATCCCAGCTTCGTTCTCCGGCGCGGATAAGCGAGCCGTTCGCCAGTTCCTCGCAGATCAGGCTGGTGGGCAACCACGACACGCCGCAGCCGGAAATGGTCATCGCTTTCAGGCCGCTGCACATCGGATTTTCATACACCGGCTTCAGCGGCAGCGGGCGCGACGCAAACAGGGCACTCAGCGCGTGGGCAAAAAAGGAGCGATTGCCGTAACTGAGATAAGGAAGCTGGACGCGGGTGCCGCCAAAGGGGCTTAGCGGGAACAGGGGCTTGCCGTCATCGTCTGGTGCACAGACGGCCAGCGCATTCTCTTTTCCCAGTTCGATATAGGGAAAGCGTTCGAGCTGTTTCATCAGCGGAACGGAATCATGGGCGTAGGTCAGCAGAAAATCCGTTTCGCCATCCAGCAGCAGGGAAATATTGCCGCTGAATGACGGCTGCTGATCGCACAAACGAATGTAGCCGTACTGATGCGACGGGTCGATCTGGTTGATCCAGTCGGGGAAAAAGGTCAGGGAGAGCGTATTGAGCGCGGCAAAATGCACGATGGCGTGCTTCTGCGCATGGCGCTCACGCAGGTCGCTGCGCAGTTGTGTCATGGAAAACACCAGATCTGCCGCAGTATGCAGGAAGTCCTGGCCTTCCGGCGTCAGGCGTATCGGGTAGGTTTTTCGGTCAAAAAGCGGCACGCCAAGCCATTCTTCCAGTTGCTTAATTCGTCGGCTCAGCGCGGACTGGGTGATGTTTCTTTCACTGGCGGCTCGCGTAAAGCTATAGCACTGAGACACACTGAGAAAATCTTCAAACCACTTCAGTTCCATCAGAAAACCTCTGGCGGGTAATAAGCCCGTAATAACAAGCAATAAATGCGCCAGAGTTTAAAAACTGCTTAACATATTGGTTTCAATCCATGTCCGCCCGCAACCCGGCTTGTGCCGGAAAAACAGACAACATCAGTACGCTAAATCACCTGCACCACCAGCGTGCAATTGCGCTATTTTGGGGTATTTTGCGGGTGCCAGTGCAAACGCTTTCGCTGATGACTCGACGCCGTTTGCTGCACTTGTCAGCATTTTCCGCTGGTTTCCACCCCTATCTCAAAAATAACCGTTCATATATTCATCATTTAGCCAGAAATTTTTAGGGATTTAAAATGGGCGAAACCCCCAGGAATATTCTTTTACAAAGGGGATTGTCTGGTTATTCACTGCGCAAACTGAACATTCATCCTGATTTGGTTAACAAAATGTTTTTTTATGTTTGTTTGTTGTAACTCACAGTCTGTGTAAATGCCTGATGGTTATATTGACGTCAAGGAAAGGAGTTGCCAAATTGATAGCCCCAAGGAAGACCAGTGATTATTTCCGGTAAGATTTTGTAAAGACAGCTTTACAGATCGAAGGAAAAAAATGGCAGTTCACCATGCTCTGGTTGGACTTATTGCAGCACACGAGCAAACACAGTCACCCGCAAATAAAAATAAAGGGTGACGTGAGCTGTATACACAACACACACATCCACATCACCATTAATCGATGGAGCAGAAGCGATGACAATCTCTTTAGGTAAGTCGGGGCTACTGAAATTCAGTATGGGCCTGATTGCGCTGACCGTTGCGGCCAGTGTCCAGGCAAAAACGTTAGTGTATTGCTCTGAAGGTTCACCTGAAGGCTTCAACCCTCAGTTGTTCACCTCTGGCACCACGTATGACGCAAGCTCCGTGCCTATCTACAACCGTCTGGTTGAATTCAAGATCGGGACCACTGAAATCCAGCCGGGTCTGGCTGAGAAGTGGGACGTGTCTGCTGATGGCAAAACCTACACTTTCCATCTGCGCAAAGGCGTGAAGTGGCAGGACAACAAGGAATTCAAACCGACCCGTGATTTCAACGCGGACGACGTCGTGTATTCCTTCGAACGTCAGCTGGACAAAAATAACCCTTACCACGGCGTTTCCGGCGGCAGCTACGAATACTTCGAAGGTATGGGCATGGGCGATCTGATCAACAAGATCGTGAAAGTGGACGACAACACCGTGCAGTTCGTGCTGAACCGCCCGGAGTCTCCGTTCCTGGCTGACCTCGCGATGGACTTCGCTTCTATCCTGTCTGCGGAATACGCTGACAACATGCTGAAAGCGAAAACCCCTGAGAAAGTCGACCTGGATCCGATCGGTACCGGTCCGTTCCAGCTTCTGCAATACCAGAAAGATTCACGCATTCTCTACAAAGCCTTCCCGGGCTACTGGGGCACCAAGCCGCAGATCGACCGTTTAGTCTTCTCCATCACGCCTGACGCTTCCGTGCGTTACGCGAAACTGCAGAAAAACGAATGCCAGGTGATGCCATACCCGAACCCGGCTGACATCGCGGCAATGAAGAAAGATAAATCCATCAACCTGATGCAACAGCCTGGCCTGAACGTAGGTTATCTGTCCTTCAACGTTGAGAAGAAACCACTGGATGAAGTGAAAGTGCGTCAGGCACTGACCATGGCTGTGAACAAAAAAGCCATCATCGATGCGGTTTATCAGGGTGCTGGCCAGCCGGCTAAAAACCTGATCCCACCAACCATGTGGGGCTACAACAAAGACGTTGTGGATTACGAATACAATCCTGAGAAAGCCAAAGAGCTGCTGAAAGAAGCCGGTCACGCAGACGGTTTCGCTATCGACCTGTGGGCGATGCCGGTACAGCGTCCGTACAACCCGAACGCACGCCGTATGGCTGAAATGATCCAGGCTGACTGGGCAAAAATTGGCGTGAAAGCCAACATCGTGACTTACGAGTGGGGCGAATACCTCAAGCGTGCGAAAAACGGTGAGCACCAGTCTGTGATGATGGGCTGGACCGGCGACAATGGGGATCCGGATAACTTCTTCGCCACCCTGTTCAGCTGTGCAGCGGCGAAAGACGGTTCCAACTACTCCCGCTGGTGCTACAAGCCGTTTGAAGATTTGATCCAGCCAGCCCGTGCTGAATCTGATCACGCCAAACGTGCCGCGCTGTATCAGCAGGCTCAGGTTGTGATGCATGACCAGGCACCTGCGCTGATCATCGCTCACTCCACCGTATACGAACCTGTTCGCAAAGAAGTCAAAGGGTATGTCGTCGATCCGCTCGGCAAACACCACTTCGAAAACGTCTCAATGGAGTAATTGACTACTGAGCGCACAGGGAGCTGCGTTGTGCGGTGCTCGCAATTTTCGCCTACCTAATGGTATGTCTCAATTGCTCTGCTCCTCCGCCTTGCTCGCTGAGCGCTCACTACGTCTTTTAGTTCAGCGATATAAAGTTTTGTGAGCTATCAATAAGCCCGGCGAGCTACGGTTCGCCGGGCATTTTATACAGAGAGTACGGGATATGTTGCAGTTCATACTCCGACGTCTGGGGTTAGTTATCCCAACGTTTATCGGCATTACTTTGCTGACTTTTGCCTTCGTACACATGATACCAGGCGACCCGGTCACCATCATGGCAGGCGAACGCGGTGTTTCCCCCGAACGTCACGCCCAGCTGATGGCAGATATGGGGCTCGACAAGCCTCTTTACCAACAATATTTCCACTACGTGAACGGTGTGCTGCATGGCGACCTGGGCACGTCCTTAAAAAGCCGCACCCCTGTCTGGCAGGAATTCGTACCGCGCTTCAAAGCGACACTGGAACTGGGCATCTGCGCGATGATCTTCGCGATCATTGTCGGTATTCCGGTGGGTGTGCTGGCGGCGGTAAAACGGGGATCGATATTCGACCACACGGCTGTGGGGATCTCGCTGACCGGCTATTCGATGCCGATATTCTGGTGGGGGATCATGCTGGTGATGCTGGTCTCGGTGCAGCTCAATCTGACGCCCGTATCGGGGCGAATAAGCGATACCGTCTTCCTGGATGACAGCCTGCCGCTGACCGGCTTTATGCTGATCGACACGCTGTTCTGGGGCGAACCGGGTGATTTCGTGGATGCCGTGATGCACATGATTTTACCGGCCATCGTACTGGGCACCATTCCGCTGGCGGTGATTGTGCGTATGACCCGTTCTTCCATGCTGGAAGTGCTGGGCGAAGACTACATCCGTACCGCGCGCGCCAAAGGCGTCAGCCGTATGCGGGTGATTGTCATCCACGCGCTGCGCAATGCGCTGTTGCCGGTGGTGACCATCATTGGTTTGCAGGTTGGTACGCTGCTCGGCGGCGCTATTCTGACGGAAACCATCTTCTCCTGGCCGGGACTCGGCCGGTGGCTGATCGACGCACTCCAGCGCCGCGACTATCCGGTCGTGCAGGGCGGGGTGTTGCTGGTCGCTACTCTGATCATCGTGGTTAACCTGCTGGTAGATGTGCTCTACGGCGTGGTCAACCCGCGTATTCGCCACAAGAAATAAGGGGCGCACAATGTCTCAAACCACTGAGCCGGTCGCTAACGAGTTAGTGACGGCTGCGCCAGTGCCGATGCCGCCTTTGCGCGAATTCTGGCATTACTTCAAGCGTAACAAAGGGGCCGTTGTCGGCCTGGCTTACATCATTATCATGCTGGTCATTGCGATTGGTGCGAACGTGATTGCACCACATCTGCCTGCCGAACAGTTCCGTGACGCGCTGTTGCGCCCGCCGGTCTGGATGGAAGGCGGGAGCTGGAAATTCCTGCTGGGCACCGACGACGTCGGCCGCGATATTCTGTCGCGTCTGATGTACGGCGCGCGTTTATCGCTGCTGGTCGGTTGCCTGGTCGTCGTACTGTCGCTGATCCTCGGCGTGGTGTTCGGTCTGTTTGCCGGTTACTACGGCGGTGTGGTTGACGCCATCATCATGCGTGTGGTCGATATCATGCTGGCCCTGCCAAGCCTGTTGCTGGCACTGGTGCTGGTGGCAATTTTTGGTCCGTCCATCGTGAACGCCTCGCTGGCGCTGACCTTCGTGGCCTTACCGCACTATGTCCGCTTAACCCGCGCTGCGGTGCTGGTGGAAGTGAACCGCGATTACGTCACCGCGTCGCGCGTGGCCGGTGCCGGTTCTGCCCGTCAGATGTTCATCAATATTTTACCTAACTGCTTAGCGCCGCTGATCGTTCAGGCATCGCTCGGCTTCTCCAACGCCATCCTTGATATGGCAGCGTTGGGCTTCCTCGGTATGGGCGCACAGCCGCCAACGCCGGAGTGGGGCACCATGCTGTCGGACGTCTTACAGTTTGCTCAAAGTGCCTGGTGGGTCGTGACCTTCCCCGGTGTGATCATTCTGCTGACGGTGCTGGCATTTAACCTGATGGGTGATGGCCTGCGTGATGCCCTCGACCCTAAACTTAAGCAGTAAGGGGTTGGAGATGGAAACAACATTAACGAATGATGTTCAGGTCGGCAAAACGTTGCTGACCGTGGATAAACTCTCCGTTCACTTTGGTGACGAAGGGACGCCGTTCCGCGCCGTAGACCGTATCAGTTACAGCGTGAAACAGGGCGAAGTGGTCGGGATTGTCGGTGAATCCGGCTCCGGTAAATCAGTCAGTTCACTGGCGCTGATGGGGCTGATCGACTTCCCCGGTAAAGTGATGGCTGAAAAACTCGAGTTTGGTGGCCGTAATCTGCAGGGCATCAGCGAAAAAGAACGCCGCCAGATTGTCGGTGCCGAAGTCGCGATGATTTTCCAGGATCCGATGACCAGCCTGAACCCGTGTTACACCGTCGGTTTCCAGATTATGGAAGCCATCAAGGTGCATCAGGGCGGCAACAAAAAGACCCGTCGTCAGCGCACCATCGATTTGCTGAATCTGGTCGGTATTCCGGATCCGGCTTCGCGTCTCGATGTCTATCCGCATCAGCTTTCCGGCGGGATGAGTCAGCGCGTGATGATCGCAATGGCGATTGCCTGTCGCCCGAAATTACTGATCGCCGATGAGCCAACCACCGCGCTCGACGTGACCATTCAGGCGCAGATTATTGAACTGCTGCTCGATCTGCAACAACGCGAAAACATGGCGCTGATGCTGATCACCCATGACCTGGCACTGGTGGCCGAAGCCGCGCAGCACATTATTGTGATGTATGCCGGACAGGTAGTGGAATCGGCAAAAGCCACGGAAATCTTCCGTGCGCCACGCCATCCGTATACGCAGGCGCTGCTGCGCTCACTGCCGGAATTCGCCGCAGATAAAGCGCGTCTGCAATCTTTGCCGGGTGTGGTGCCGGGTAAATATGACCGTCCTAACGGCTGTCTGCTGAATCCGCGTTGCCCGTATGCAACCGATCTTTGCCGTAAAGAAGAACCTGCGCTGCGTGACCTCGCGAACGGGCGTCAGTCGAAGTGCCATTATCCGCTGGATGATGCCGGGAGACCTACTTATGAGTCCTGATAACACCCAACCGCAGCCGCTGTTGCATGCGATTGACCTGAAAAAACATTACCCGGTGAAGAAGGGCATCTTCGGCCAGGAACGTACCGTGAAGGCGCTCGACGGCGTTTCTTTCACCCTCGAACGCGGTAAAACGCTGGCGGTGGTGGGGGAATCTGGCTGTGGAAAATCCACGCTGGGCCGCCTGCTGACCATGATTGAAGTGCCGACCGGCGGTGAGCTGTATTACCGCGGGCAGGATTTGCTGAAACCGGATGCGACGGCGGAAAAGCTGCGCCGTCAGAAGATCCAAATCGTGTTCCAGAATCCTTACGGATCGCTCAACCCGCGCAAGAAAGTCGGGCAGATCCTCGAAGAGCCCTTGCTGATCAACACCAAACTTAGCCGCGAAGAACGTCGCGAAAAAGCCCTGGCGATGATGGCGAAAGTCGGCCTGAAAACTGAGCATTACGACCGCTATCCGCACATGTTTTCCGGCGGTCAGCGTCAGCGTATTGCTATCGCCCGCGGTCTGATGCTGGATCCGGATGTGGTGATCGCCGATGAACCGGTCTCCGCGCTCGACGTTTCCGTGCGTGCGCAGGTACTGAACCTGATGATGGATTTGCAGCAGGATTTAGGGCTGTCGTACGTCTTCATCTCCCACGACTTGTCCGTCGTGGAACACATCGCTGACGAAGTGATGGTGATGTATCTGGGACGCTGCGTGGAGAAGGGGCCGAAAGACGCCATCTTTAGCAATCCGCGCCATCCATACACGCAGGCGCTGTTGTCCGCGACGCCGCGTCTGAACCCGGACGAACGCCGTGAACGCATCAAACTGACCGGCGAGCTGCCAAGCCCGCTGAATCCGCCAGCCGGTTGCGCGTTCAACGCCCGCTGCCGCCGTGCGTTCGGCACCTGCAAGCAGTTCCAGCCGCAGCTGAAACAGTACGGCGATCAGCTCGTCGCCTGCTTCGCTGTCGATCAGGATGAAACCGGTACGACGCAGACGGTCGCCGTAAATCAGTAATCCCCCGCCGTTATAACGAAGCCCGCGAAAGCGGGCTTTTTTCTGGGTAATATTTAGTCAGAAGCAAATCTGATAAGGCGCCTATAATCGCCATTGTCGGCTTCTCTCAGAGCGAGAATGTATTCAGCGCGATGTGCATCTGGTGAAACGAGTTCGCCTGCTGATATCCCCCAGGGAAAGAACCCCCTTCCAAGCGCGCGACGAAGCACGTCGCAAAATATCCGGGAATGCCTTCCATTCCCATTGGGAAAAGGGTGGATCCATACAATGTCTCTGTGAAGTCTCAGGCAGATTTCATCGGGTGGGTAAGTTTCGTTTTCAATCCAGAAAATTGCATTATCGAGAGTATCTCTGACACGCATTGAGATCATATAAGGCGGCGTATTCCCGATGTTTACTTCTCTGCGTCTGAGTTGCCCCGCCCATTCCCACGTTTTATTGAACATGTTGCGGTGTAATCGAAGACAGAAATCGACAGTTAAGATCTCTGTGTAAATCAGCTTCTGACGGCTGAGATGCGCTAATGCCTGCTGTATGTTCGTTTTTTCAAATTGATTCAGGTCTTCCCGGGTAAAGATGTAGTCGGGAATTAAACCGGCCAGATCGTCAGGGCTAAGTTCCGTTGCCCCTTCAGGAAGGCCATTATTGATGGTTTCGCTCATTTTTCATCCCAGAAATCCCGAGGCCATTTTTGTAATAGGTCGCTTTTAAGCTTGTCTTGTGTCGATTCTTGGAACGCTGATGATGTGGATTGCTGTTCCAGTGACATATGAATTTCAGTGTACTGATTAAGGAATTTCGCTTTTTTCCCGGCCTGCTGCTCTCTTAGTTCTTGCAGCGTTCGCCCTTGCTTTGGCTGCAAAAAGTATACAAGCTCACAATCCAAGCCCTCAGCGATTTTTTCCAGTGTATTCAGCGTTAGCGACCCTTCAATTTCACCTTTTTCTATCAGCGAGATGCGCGACTGACTTAAACCACATCGTTCGGCAAGGGAGCGGGTGCTCATACCCAGCGCGCTTCTGAGAAGTTGTATCCATCCTTTTTTTGGGCGCTTGGCTTTGCGTCGAGGTTTCATTTCATTGAGAAGGTTGTCTACCTGTTTGATCTTTAATTCTTTATCCCACATAGAGAAACCTTTTAATTGCATATTTACAATAGATTTATTGATTTTCAATATTAAATATACAATCAAATTTGGATAAATCAATTGTATATATACAATCATTTTAGAATTAATCGATTGTATATATGCAATCGATTACAACAAAAAAGGCCAGTCAGCATCCACTGACTGGCCTTACTATTTCAGAGTACGCTTATCCTTTATGACTTGCCCACCAGCTCAGCAGTTGCAGGGTGGAAGAGTAGTAATCGTCTTTCGGTGCCAGGTTCGGGCTGATGGCGCCAGCGTTGGCCATGGTGAAATCGCGCACGGCTAATAATCCCGGTGACATGTTGTAGCCCGCTTTGGTGCCGGTCATGACATCAATCCAGGCGGGTGTGGCGTCGCGTGGGGATTTTTGCCACCACAGAATAAACGGTGCCAGTTGCGGGCTGCCGGGATGCGCCCAGCCGAGATACAGCGGGATACGCACGGCATCGTAACTGAAACGCGTTGGCCAGCGGCTGGCCGGTTTCAGGGTGCCATCGGCCTGCATATCCACCCAGTCCGTCGGTAAGCGGAAATCGCCAAACGCCATTTTACTGAGCATCGCGGTGCTGCTTTCATCCAGATCTTTCCAGACTTTCAAATGGCTGTGCGCATAAAATGCCTGCCAGGCAGGGAAGATGAAATAGGACGGATTGACGGTCACGTTGCTGGTCTGATTGAAACCCTTCACGCCCGGCAGCATCACTTTGTAACCGGCGTAATCAATCACATTGTATTTGATCAGCGCCGTCTGCAATTTTTCAGAGGCTTTGGTGTAACGGCTGTCGTTCCACTTATCACCCGCCAGCAACAGCGCCCAGGCCATCAGCGTATCGCCATCAGAGGCGTTGTTGATATCTGCCACATGCGGAGTGCTGTTCGGGTCATACCGCCATGAATACAGGCCGATATCTTTGCGATAGAGCGTCGTATTTGCCCACTGCCACAGCTTGTCGAACGTCGCCTGATCGTCATTGAACACCGCGAGCAGCATACTGAAACCCTGACCTTCGGTGTGACTGACGTTTTTATTGGCGGTATCAATGATTCGTCCATCTGGCATCAGAAAGCGACTTTTATACGCAGACCAGCCAGCATCCTGAGCCATTACAGCGGAACTGAAAAACGCGAAAATAAGGCCGAACCACAGCACCAGGCTGTAGCGCCGAAATAACGACATAGAGATTCCTTACAAACCATTTTGATAACGGAAAACGAATGCGCCTTCCGGTGTGCTTTCCTGCCAGCGCAGCGGAACATAGGGTTGCCCGCCTTGTGATAACAACCACTCAGCATACAGTCCTTCAAACAGGGCGATGAGCGCAATAGGCCACAACGCATCATCCTGCCCTTGCGGTGATGCCGGCCAGGCAATGTGCACCAGCGCCAGTTGTTGCGAAGTCGCTTCCAGCTTCACGACACCCCAGTCAAAACGGCTGAGAATATGATTGATATTGTCTTCCAGTTCGCCAAGGGTCGCAGAGGCGGGAAGCGGATGCTGGCGTGCCAGGTTATTGCCCATCAGGGTCAGAAAGCGGCGGCCATCTTCGTCATCGGCGGACGCCAGAATACCTGAAAATAGCACCTGTACCAGGCTTTGCCAGCCGGGTGTGGTGTGGCGCTGGCGGTAATATTCCTGCGCGACCTGAGTATAGTTATGTTCTTGCATGGTTTTATTTCACCGCGATTAATTTTGGCCCATCAGATAACGGAAGTAGACCTGCGCTTTGCTTTCGTTGTAATCGCCGAAAGTATCGTAGCCAACCTGTCCGCCAATCTGCATGCTTTTGTTCAGATGATAGTTGCCGCCGACGCCCGCATTCCAGCCGATGCCATTTTGCGTTTTACCGCTGTAATAAGCTTCTGTGCCGTAGCCCTCAGCCACCAGATCTTCCAGTTGTTTCTGCAGGTCCGGGTTATTCGGGAAGTAGGCGCTCTTATCCTGCGAATAAGACTGATAGCCCACCGCGCCGGACAGTTTCAGATCCCAGTCGTCATATTTCTGGGTGTATTCCACCGGGAAGGAGACGCTGACATAGTTTTGCGGGCTGAAGTAACCGCCCTGACCGAAGCTGTAATAGCTGAGGTTTTTGTCGAAATCCATGTAACCGACGTTGATGCCGGTTTTCAGTTCACGATCGTCATAACGGAACGGACGTACATACAGACCGGCATTGGCGTTCACCGATTTGTTGCTCTTCACGTTGTTACCCAGATAGCTGTAATAACCCGCTTCGGCGTAAAAACCAGCGTCGCCATCGTCGTACGACAGATTGACGCTGCCGCCGTTTTTAGTGACCTGACCCCATTCCTTGCCGCTGTAATTATCTTTGGTGCCGACGTAGGACAGAATACTGTCAGTGACAGCACGACGCTCAGCTGTCACGCGCAGGGTTGTGAAGTCAGTCAGTTTCGGTGCCCATTGCACGCCACCGACCAGCGAGTTCAGATCCTGCCCGAGCGGCGTACTGCCGATATCGGCTTTATAGCTGTCACCGGTCAGCGCAGCGTTCACTTCTACGCCGGTTGCGCTTTGATTGCCTGCGGCTGGCGCCGCATAAGTCGTTGGATCCGTACCCGTAATGGTGTTGTAGGCCACGCATTGATCGGAGGTTGCGTTAGCTGACGTACAGTTGGTGCTGGAATTCGCCGCTGCAGCCGCCTGCAATTTCGCAAAGGTGCTGTAGCTGGCGATATCCAGACCGGCCGCTGCGGCTGCGGCAGCCACATCTTTCTGCGCCGACTGTGCTGCAGCCAGTGCGCCCTGACCGAAGCGGGAATTGCCGGTACCGGACGGGCTGCCTGCGCTGAGAGAAACCGGCGTGACGCCAATACTCAGACGGGACGTATCAAACGGCACGAAGGCAAAGGTCATCGGTGCTTTAGCTTCGGTCAGCTGGCTGAGACCGCTTTCGCCGTCACGGCCACGGATCGACATATCACCCTGCGCCCAGGTCGCGGTCTTGCCCTGCAACTCGTCGAGCATGTCGTCGATCTGTTTTTCCGTGGCATTACGCTGTGTGACCGCTGTCGGTTCGGTCGTTGCCGCCGGAATATTTCCCGGCGTGGAAACCTGATCTGATACCTGCCACGGCAATACGGCACCGTAAGAAGATTGTGTCGCCGGTCGTGAGGCGGAGGTGCGTGTTGAGCGGTTGATGAACGGGTTGTCGCTGATCTGCAATCCGGCCACCTGCGCCTGACTGTCTGTGCCTTCCAGCCCGATCATCTTGCCCTTCGCAGAACGCAGTAACGCCAGCGCCTGCTGATGATCGCCCTGTGCTTCGGCGACGCGCGCTTCGAGTAACAGACGGTCCGGCGTACGCGGTCCGCGCAGGCCTTCCATCAGCGTTTTAGCACGCTGGTTATCGCCTTCGCCCAGCGCAACGTTAATCGCACCGACGCGTGCATCCTGTGTCGGTGTGTCGTTGCTCATCAGGTAGTTATAGACCTGACCGGCTTGCTTATTGAGTTTTCCGGACTGATACAGGCGCGCCATCGCCAGCATCAGGTCGCGGTTTTGCGGATCAGCCTGCAACGCGACGACCAGTTTGTCGTAGGCCGCTGCGTACTGACCCTGTTCGCGCAACTGGTCAGCCTGGGTGATCACGAAACCGTTACGCAGGCTCGCCAGCGCTGTCGGTGACGTGCCGGACTGGATTTGTGGATTTTGCAGGAAGGCTTGCGCCTCATTGCTCAGACCGGCCTGATTCAGCACGCTGACCTGATCGGCGTAATCCCCGGCATTGCCGGTGACGCCCTGACGCATATTCTGGCGAACCAGTTGCACCGCCAGCGGAAGCTGACCGGCCGCCGCCAGGTTTTTCGCCAGCGCGCCGACATCCGCAGGCGCGGCTGGTGGATTCTGTGCCAGCGCACGCAAGGTGTTAGACGCAGCGGCGGCATTGCCCTGTTGCAGATAGCTTTCGGCATCGGCCATTTGCGCATTGAAGTTGGCGCGCTGCGCCAGTTCACGCATCCCCTGATTCTGACTGCTGCGCGGAATACGCGAGAGCAGGGCGTTGGCGGTTGACCAGTTTTTGGTTTCTGACGCGAACAGGGCCGCGGCGTACAGATCGGCAGAAGAGGCACCCGGACGCGCAGACGGCGCCATGATTGACTGTGCCTGCGCGGTTTGCCCCTGCGATTGCAGGATGCGCGCCATATCCAGTTTCACCCAGACATTTGACGGCTGACGTTCCCGTGCCTGCTGAAGAATATTCAGTGCGCGCTGCGGATCGTTGTTCGCTACGGCCTGGGCGGCCTGACGGCGCATTGGCTCGATAACATCCGCCACGGTCGGCGGGTTCATTTTGGCCTGAATCCCGGCTGGCAGCGTTTTCAGCACCTGACTGGCTTCGGCGGTTTTGTTCTGCTGACGCAGCACGTAATACAACCCGGCGCGGGCATCGGCATTATCGCCCAGCGCGCTGTATTGTTGCTCAGCCCCGGCCAGATCGCCTTTGCGGCGCAGAATATCCGCACGCAACAGGCTGGCTGACTGACCTTTCTCACCACCGACCTGCGTCAGCGGAGTGACGGCAGCCAGTGCGGCGTCGTAACTGCCGGAGCCGGCGGCGTCTTTGGCTTTCGCCAGTTGGGCGTAAAACGCGGAATCCTGTGCCTGATTGCTCAACTGGGCGCTGTTCGGGCCGCCCTGTGCGGCAGCTTTGCTCAGATACTGTGACGCCTGCTCAAAGTTACCGCTGCGCTGCGCGATATAACCGAGACCGGCCAGTGCATCGGCGTCATTCGGGTTATCGGCCAGTACGCTTTCAAACTTAGCTTTCGCGCTGTTGACGTCGCCGCTGTTCAGTGCCGTGAAGCCCTGACCTTTCGCCGCGCCGCCGATGTTTTTCTGGAAGTAAGTCATCACGCCGGTGTCGTTCGGGTGACGCGCCTGATAGCCCTGATAAAAATCACGGTCAGCTTCCTGCGGCGTCATCCACAATAATGCCTGACGTAATGAGCGGTCGGCTTCGGTGCTGGAACCGGCCATCGTGCTCAGTAATTTTATACCGTCGCGGCGGGTGGATTCCTGATACGTCAGCACCTTACCCAGACCAAGGCGCGCCTGTGTGTCGTCAGGACGCGAGGCGACACGCTGTTGTAACCCGGCAATGGCCTGCGGCTGGAGCGACTTGTCGCCCGCCATCGTCAGATAGTATTCGGTCGCCAGGCTGTCGAGTGGCTGGTTGCCGTTAAAGATCGTGCGGTACGCCGAAAGCGCACCGCTGACGTTGCCCTGCGCGGCCATCTGGCGGGCAGAAGCCAGCTGAGCCGGCGGGATTGACTGCATAGCTTTGGCGCTGTTGAGCGATGTCAGACGCGGATCGTCCGGCGAGGCAGCGGCCAGTTTTTCGCGCCACTGACTGGCTGCGGTTTTATCGCCACTTTGCATGGAATACAGCGACATCAGGTACAGCGCTTGCGCATTGTCTGGCTCAACCAGCAGCACTTTCTGTAAGGCGTCTTTCGCCAGGTCGTCATGGGCGCGTTCATGCCAGTAAGCGGCCTGATCAAACAACGCCTTCATGGCAGGATTGGTGGTATCCGCTGCAAAGGTGGTGGCACTAAAACTCGCTACTCCGGCGATCCCTACCAGATAAATAGCCCTGATCACCGCCAGGGACAGTTTATGTTTCTTCATTTTCCAGCTCCGGTAATCGCCAGAGAGTCGCCGCCCGAAATCGGGGCGATCTTCATTGTTTTTGTTTTAAAGCCGATGCTTTTCATTTCTGACCCAGACGTTTGGCCGCGTGACGACGCAGGACAACGAACAGGCTCAGGCCAACCACCAGCGAAAGCAGGGTCGCAATCAACGACAGGATCACGATGTGTTTGCTGGCATACCAGAGCACCATCATGTACCACGGCATTTGCCCGGTCGGGAATTGCTGACCCACTGAGAAGCTGCGGATGCCATTTTCATCGGTAATAATCGCCAGATCGCCGCGCACGTTGGCGTTGATTTTGGGTGATTTCAAATCGTTATGGATTTTCAGCAACTGTTGATCGTCTGTACCGGTTGCCAGCACGACCACATGGTCGGCAGACCAGCGCGAACGGTAGCTGACGAAGCCACGCCATGCGCCGGTTGAGGACAGATAACGGTCTGCATCGACCGGCTGGCGGTACCAGTCACCGGTCAGCCAGGCGACAACGCGCTGCATTTCGGTCGGCGTTTTTACGCCCATTGAGCCACCGTTGATGCTGAAAGGAGAGTCCGCAAGTAACTGCTGGTTGAATGGCGTGTCGCCCAGCGTGGTGACGGCCAGAATATCGCGGTCAAACAGCGGGTTATTTTGTTCATCACCGTTCAGGCCGAAGGCCACCTGCACATGATTCACCGGCATGCCTGTGGCTTTACCGGCGCGTGAGGCCAGGTTCAGCAGGGTGTGGATTTCATCCGCCGTCGGCGTTTGCGGCAACAGCATCAGGGTGTCGGAGAAATCAGCCAGTTTGGAGTACGGATAAGACGCGCCGACGAAATACGACAGGTTCGGCAACTGGGCGAAGTGGTAGCTTCCGCTCAGATCGATGAAAGATTTTGGATCGATACGGCTCTTAATATTGTCGCTGGTCAGAATGCTGCACGGCGCATCTTTTTTCGGCTTGATGTCGAAATAGAATTGCAACTGGTTGTCGCCGTAAATCAGGTAGGGCGCGAGTTGCAGCGTGTAGCGTTCCTGACGGCTGTCACCGCCCAGGCGACGCCAGATATTTTCCACCAGACCCACTTTGTTGACGGTCAGGCTGCGCAGGAAGTTGCTGTTGATGGAGACGTTGAGTCTTGAACTGTCTTCATCAATCCAGTTTTCGGTGGGGAAACGGTAATCAATGCGCACCGGAATATTGTGTCCGTCCCACATGAACAGATCTGGCGCAGCGCGGAAGGCGACCTGAATGCCGTCGTGATAAATGCCGTTTGAAATCAGCGAATCTTGATCTTTACCCGCCAGTTCACCCAGCGTCACCGGCCGTGAGGTGTCAATCCAGCGCGGCGCGTCATACGGTTTGCTGGACGGAATGGTTTGCTGGGCCACATCCAGATGGTCGGTGTTGTTCGGCATCCCGCCACTGATCAGGCGATACGCAGCCTGACGCAGTTGGTTATCGTCATTACCGAGTACCAGCAGCAGCTTGTAAACCGGATTGATCGGGTTATCGATAATCTGAATCGATGCGCCGTTGCTCGCCGGCAACGTCAGTGAACCGATTTTATCCCCCGGCTTGCCGAACAGAATGCCATTCTGATCCGGCAAATCATTCAGGATGACCGGGAAATCGACGCTGCGATAATCGGACAACATGCCGAGATAAGACGAGACCATCGCCGCAGCGCTGATATCGCCCGGTTTCATGGCAGCAGAGAAGCCCATGGTGATTTTGGACTCCTGCATCTGCAGGCCATCAAAGAACGGACGCGGGAAGTTACCCAGATTACGGCCAATATTCAGTTGCTGACCTTCCAGCCCGATGCTGGTGGTGGGCAAAATAGTGACCCAATATTTATCCGACTGATCTTTCTCGCAGGTCATGGTGTTGCTGTCATGCACGCGGAAGCTCAGGTTGTTGTTGGATACTACCATGGCTGCCGGAATATCGAGATCGTAAACATCGCCGCCGTTGCTGCTCTGATTCAGCGGCAGGTTACCCAGCGGCTGGCCGTTGAGCATCAGTTCGAGTGTGGTATCGCGGGCAATCAGCGCCGGAGAAATTTTCAGTGCCAGCGACAGGTGCGCGTTGGTCACTACTTCATCGGCAGGCAGGGTGAAAATGATACCGGACTGCAACTGGCCGCCGCTGAGCGTCAGCCCGTTTGGCTGGCCCATTTCGGCAACGGTGACGTTGCTGGTCACCGGCTGAACCAGCGGCATTACCGGCGCAGGGGCAGCGGAAGGATCGGCAGTTACATCAGGCATCGCCGGGCTGTTATTCACCGGCGTGGTATCCGTCTGTGGTGCATCTGCGGCCGGGGCTGGCGTTGTGTCACCAGCTGGCGCCGTTTCACCCGGCATCGGCATGACCGGCGGTAGCCATGACGGCGCGGCTGGCAGGCTGGTTGCCGGATCAACGGCTGGTGCCGGCGCGTCTTCCGCCTGTGACAACGGCAGACTGCTGAACGTCAGCAACAAACCGGTGGTGATTTTTCTGAACAGGGATGCGCCCCGTGCAGCCAATAAACGGCGCTTACTCATGAGGTTATAAGGTCGGTTCATGCTGCTTCACTCTTGCTGGTGGCGTCAGCGGGTTTATTTTTAGCACGGCGTTCCTTCCACGTGTTATAGAACAACTCGAACACGCAACGGATGATGCTTACCAGCGATCTGAACGGGTTATCCGGCGGGTATTCTTCGCCAATCCAGGCATCAGCACGGCATAAGACCACGCGAACCAGCTCGCGGCGTTTCGATAACGGCAGGTTTTCAAATTGCAGACGCAACCGCTCTTTGTCTCCGCTGATTTGCGTCACCGGGAAACTTTCCGCGCCGGAAGACAACTGAATTTCTACTTCTTCAATTTCTTCATCCAGATAGCGCACGTCCGGCGTCACCAGTTGCACACCGCCCATCGACATATCGATAGTGGTGGTGCGCAGTGAAATACCATTGGCGTAATGAATAATCGCCGGGATGGCCACATCGATACGGATAGTTTTACGTACCTGACGGGTTTCTTTCGCTACTGCAATCGCTGCCAGCAAAATCAGCACGCTGAAACTGCCCCACGCGATATTCAGCGCAATAACATTTGGGTCGATGGCAAAGTAATTGTGGAAGATGGCGCGCACGATGCCGTAACCGATGCCGATAATCATCAGGATGGCGACAATCAGGTGAGGTTTGACGATGTTGAAGTCGAAGAACCCGACGTCCAGCAAACCGCCTTTATCCGTCACGTTAAACTTGCCGCGTTTTGGTGCGAACATCGTCACCAGCGTGGGCAGGATCAGGTGGAAGGCCATCACGGTCTCGTAAATCTCACCCCAGAAGGTGTAGCGGAAACGCCCGTTCATGCGGGAGTTGATGTACAGCGACATCACCAGGTGCGGCAGCGCGTAAGCAAAAATCAGGCTGGCGGACGAGGAAATAATGTTCAGGTTGAACAGCAGGAACGCCAGCGGTGCGGTCAGGAACACCACACGCGGCAGACCAAACTGGAAGTGCAGCATGGCGTTCAGGTAACACAGGCGTTGCTGCCATTTCAGACCGCGGCCGAGCAGCGGATTATCCACCCGGAAAATCTGCGTCATACCGCGCGCCCAGCGGGTACGCTGAATGACGTGCAGACCCAGACGTTCGGTCGCCAGACCGGCGGCCAGCGGGATATCCAGAAACGCGGTATTCCAGCCACGACGCTGCATTTTCAGCGCGGAGTGTGCATCTTCGGTAACCGTTTCAACCGCAAAACCCCCCACTTCTTCCAGAGCCACACGGCGGATAACCGCACAGGAGCCGCAGAAGAACGTCGCATTCCAGTTGTCGTTACCTTGCTGAACCGGGCCGTAGAACAGGGCACCTTCGTTGGGCATGGTGCGGCCCGCAGACAAGTTACGTTCAAACGGGTCAGGTGAATAGAAGTAGTGCGGTGTCTGGATCAGCGCCAGACGCGGGTCTTTCAGGAAGCTGCCGACCGTCGCCTGCAGGAACGCGCGGGTGGCCACGTGGTCACAGTCGAATACGCAAATCAGCTCGCCTTTGGTGAGTTTCATTGCATGGTTCAGGTTGCCGGCTTTGGCATGGGAGTTGTCGTTACGGGTGATATATCCCACGCCGGCGTCAGCGGAGAACACCGCAAATTCGTCCCGTTTACCGTCATCCAGAACATAAATTTTGATTTTATCTTTCGGATAATCGATGCACTGCGCCGCCAGCACGGTGTCACGTACTACGTCGAGACTTTCGTTATAAGACGGAATATACACATCGACGGTTGGCCACAGCGTGGTGTCATCCGGCAAAGGTTCGATGGTGCGTTTTAATGGCCAGGTGGTTTGCAGATAGCCCAGCAACAAAATTAGCCAGACATACAGTTCGGCAAGGAATAAGCCGATCCCTAAAATAGCTTCTATTGTTGAATTAAAATGCAGCGTTTCCGTCGCACGCCAGTAAATATAACGCGTCGACATCATGACGGACATGATGACCATCACCACGCTAATCCGTCGGCTTTTACTGATGCCAAGCAGGAATAACAGACCGATGCTGATCAGGCCAAAAATGTACTGCTTCTGGCTGTCCATCGGGGTAATGATGATGACTGCTGCCACCGGCAGCAGCAGAAGTACAAGGAGAGAAAACAGGAATTTATTCATCGCTTTTGGGGTCGCTGTTAACAGTGATAGCTAATAACTGCCAGATTTAGGCGCGGCGTGTAATTCACCATCACCGACTTTAATCCCTAAAATGGCGGCGACTTTTTTGCTGATCAGTTCAATATCAAATGCCGAAGCCGATACCGGACTGAAATCAATAATAGAGCGCTGCGAGGCATTGGCCTCTGGCACACATTCATCCCTGTGGATTGTGCCTAATAATCTTTCATTTAAACGCTGTTCGAAAAATTGGGTGACGTCGCGGCTTAATGTCCGGCGGGTGTCACTTTGGTTAACAACATAATATTCACCCAACTTGTTATTCAAAGGGGTGCCAATTAATTTGTTTTTTTCCATTAAGGGTAATAAAGATAATGATGCGGTGTCGGCCAGCATCACCACCACATGTAAATCAGCAATGGCCTGAACGGCTTTTAATGCCGGACTCGGGCCGGGAGGGAAATCCGCGATAATAATTAATCCCGGATAATTCAGGACGGTATTTAATCCGCGCTGTAAAAAATGCGGATCGCTGGCAAGCTGATGTTCGAATTCCAGCCGCTGATCTTCCGTCACTTCGCCATAAGGTAAGACAAACGTATTGGAACCCGCTTTCAGGATGAACTGGCTCCAGTCGGATTCATTACCCGAACCGGCGACAAAACCGCGGGTATCGGCAATAGGTACACCGAAATGAAGGCGAAGGGCGTTCTGCACATCAAAATCGATGACCAGCACTTTACTGCCACTGCGGGCAAGCGAATAGGCCAGGTTGGAGGCCACCGTGGTTTTTCCTACCCCACCTTTCGGTGAACAAACGCAAACTAACGGCATGAGGCAATCATCTCTAACAGGGGTTGAAGCGGTGTGTCGCGATGTAAATAAGCGCTGGCAGGCTGCGGCGCTCGCTGTTTAAACATTTGTTTAAAGCGCTGGTTAACCTCAGCAGACGCCGGGGATGCGGGCACCACTGGCGCTGGATTTTGTACCGGCGGCTGGTGGTAAACCGGCGCGGCGGAGTGTTGTTCTGGCTGAGGCGTCTGAACCGGCGCAGGTGCAGGCTTTGAAGGCGCTTCGGGCATTGCTTTACGCAATGAATCGAGTAAACCTGAGCCGCTGTCAGGAATGACTGACTGGGTGTGCAATGTCGGTGCTGTGTGAACAGGCTGATGTTGCGCGGGCTGCACGGACACGGGGGCTGGCTGAACGGGTGCGGACGGCAGCGTTTCGCGCAGGGCATCAAGCAGACCAAAACCGGCTGGCGGAGGAGTAACCTCCGAAGACATCGGCGTGGCTGGTGTGTGCATAACAGGCTGTGCGGCAGAAGCATGCGGTTTCTGCTGCTCATTGACAGACTGAGAAGCAGAAAGCGAAAACTCGTCCGCAGAAATGGATTGTGGCGTTGGCTGCGTGGTACGCCCGTTATCAAGTGGACCGGCAGGCTCTTCGCTGGCTGAGACTTGTTTAATCAACGTCCACTGATTCATTGAACCTGTTATGGATTCTCCCGTTGATTTTTCATTAAGCTCTTTATAATCAAGATTTTCCAACTTCGTCTTATCCATAAAACGTTTAATGTCATCATATTTATTCATAAATCCCGCCCGATAGGATTATATATTTCGGTGTTTTCTGGACGTCAAAACGACTGTGATTGGCCGTTAACAAAGAGTGTAAAAAGATGAATATTTTTAAAGTTTTATGTGGGAATAGGACTCGTCTTAATATATCAGTTCTTTTACAGCATAGAGCAGTTTTTACAAAAAATAGGATTAACCCGCATAAAAAACAACACGGGCATAACTGGCTGGCGGAGAAGGTTTTTGATGTTGTTTTGCGATGCGTTTTTGTTAAATTAGTATAATGTTTGGTTTTTTATGTGATGAATAGCACATAATATTCATCAGGTGCGCCGGGCTCAGGATGTTCTTATGCTGTGAATTATTCGATTAACCTGAGTAATGTATGTTTTCTCTAAGTTGAACAACATAAAGAATATTCATTGTAGGTGTGTACCGGCAAACATGTTGTTTTTTATAGCCAAAACTTCGTCTTTAACCTCGAAATAACACGTTATAAGGTATACTGCGCACAAGTACCGTTTCTGCCCGGATGGGCGCGGAAAATCATGTCGGTGGTTGATGGAGAATTAAGTTGCGGGTCAGGCGTTCATTAACGATTAAACAGATGGCGGCCGTGTCGAGCATTGCGGCCATCACCATTTGTATTTTTATCGTCATCCAGCTGTTCCACTTTGTACAGCAACGGAGGGACGATTACGCCCAGCAACTTGAGAATATTGCGCATTCTGTTCGGGTTCCGCTCTCGCAAGCCGTGCTGGATGTTGATCTGGAAGAAACGCAGGACATTCTGAATACGCTGCAACCGGTGGGCATTCTGAGCCGTGCCGACGTCGTGTTACCCAATCAGATCGCCGCACTGCATACGCATTTCCCACCAGGCCGCCCGGTGCCGCAATGGGTGACCCGCGGTTTCAATCTGCCGGTGACAATCTCCGTACCTCTCTATTCTGCGGCTGCCAGCCCTAAAGCCCCCAAACCCCTGGCTTATCTGGTCCTTCAGGCTGATTCCTACCGCATGTATCAGTTCATCATCAGCGCGCTCTCGACCATGCTGACGACATATCTGTTGCTGGCGCTGATCCTGACCATTTCCGTGAGCTGGGTTATCAACCGTTTGATCGTGAAACCGCTTCGCGCGATTGCCAGCGATCTGGAATCCCTGCCGGAAAGCGAGGTGCCAGGCCATCAGTTGACCCTGCCGCAACGCCACGAAGACGATGAGATCGGCATGCTGGTGCGCAGCTACAACCGCAATCAGCAACAGCGGGAGAAGCCGCAATGCACTGCCCGTGAAGCACTGCTGCCTTCTCAAACCATGCTAAATAATGAAGAACAGTTTATGCAGCATCTGGAACACCGCCTGCATTGCGCTGAACCGCAAAAAAGTTTCCACCTGCTGTTAATCGGCATTGAAAGCCTGCGCGATGATGGCCATGTGGATTGCCCGCTGATCTCTTCCATCATGAATGTGTTGCCTGAGAACTGCCTGCTGGCGCGCCTGAGTTATAACGAATTTGCTCTGCTGGCGGCGGATATTCCGCGGCCCTTTATGGCGATGCGTCTGGCGCGGCAAATCATGGAGCGCATCAATGCGCCGCAGGAAAGTCATGCTGGCAATATGTCTCTGCATCCGACCGGCAGCATCGGCATCGTGCAATACACCGGCGAATTCCCGGTGAGTGCGCAGCAACTGATGGTGAATGGTCGTGCGGCCAGAGTCTCGGCCTATCAGCAGGGGAAAAACCAAATCCTGTTCTTCGAGCCGGAACTGACCGAAAAAATTCAGAAACGCTTACTGCAGGAAAACGAAATCCTGCATGCGATGGAACAGAATGATTTCACGCTGTTTATCCAGCCGCAGGTGAATATGGCAACCGACACGGTGGTCGGGGCGGAAGCCCTGCTGCGTCGTAAAATGGCCGATGGAAGTTACGGCCTGGAAAGCGATTTTATTGTGCTGGCCGAAGAAATCGGCGTCATGAGTCAGCTGGGTTACAAAATTCTTGAGCTGGGCTGTCAGATCCTGGCGGACTGGCAGCAACGAGGCATTCCCCTGCCGCTGTCAGTCAATCTCTCCGGCGCGCAGGTACAGCAGCGTAACTTCCTGCCGGAACTGCGCAGCCTGCTGAGCCGTTACAAAATTAATCCGGGACAACTGGTGCTGGAAATCACGGAAACGGCCCGCATTGATGATCTCGATCGCGCGCTGCTGTTGCTCAGCGAACTTCGCGCCGTGGGTGTTTCCATCGAGCTTGATGATTTTGGTCTGGGTTACTCCGGGCTGGAATACCTCAACCGGCTGCGCACATTACCTATTGATGTCATCAAAATTGACCGCAGCTTCGTCAGCGTGCTGCCGCAGGATGAAGTGATGGTGAATATTGTGGCCTCGATTGGTCGCGCCATGAATATTCAGCTGGTAGCCGAAGGCGTAGAAACTGAGGAACAACGTCAGTGGCTGCTTAAGGAAAATATTCAGCTCGGACAAGGCTATTTATTTTCCGCGCCGCTTTCCAAAACTGACTTCGAACGGAAATTCTGCCAGCCTTCCTGACCAGTACCACGGACAGGAAAACCTCTTCTTGTCCGGCATTTCCCCCTCCTGACGCTTTTTTTACTTACATTACTTCCTGCTGAATCCTTTCCGCTCCGGTTTTTCATGACTCGTGATTGCGGAGGGAAACGAAATATTTCCATCATGTTGTGCTTATGTTATTTACCTGCTGCCACTCATTACCTTTGACCTTACAAAAAATAGAAGTCGGCGCAATCACTTCAGGATGGGTATTCATGAAAAAATCACTCTTCAGAAGCCTGTATTTTCAGGTGCTTTTGGCTATTACCGTCGGTGTTCTTCTGGGGCATTTCTACCCTGAGATTGGCGCTCAAATGAAACCACTTGGTGATGGTTTTGTTAAATTAATCAAGATGATCATCGCGCCGGTGATCTTCTGTACTGTCGTCACCGGTATTGCGGGTATGGAAAGCATGAAAGCGGTCGGCCGCACCGGTGCGATTGCGCTGCTGTACTTTGAAATTGTCAGTACACTGGCGCTGATCATCGGGCTGGTGATCGTCAATATTGTACAGCCGGGAGCCGGGATGAACGTGGATCCTGCCGCGCTGGATGCCAAAGCGGTAGCGGTTTACGCCGAGCAGGCGCAAAGCCAGGGCATCATTCCGTTCCTTCTGGACGTGATCCCCTCCAGCGTGATTGGGGCATTCGCCAGCGGGAACATTCTTCAAGTGCTGCTATTTGCTGTGTTGTTTGGCTTTGCGTTGCATCGTCTGGGCCACAAAGGCCAGCTGATTTTCAATGTGATCGAAAGCTTCTCTCAGGTCATTTTCGGCATCATCAATATGATCATGCGCCTCGCACCGATTGGCGCATTTGGGGCCATGGCGTTTACCATCGGCAAATACGGCGTCGGTTCGCTGGTGCAACTGGGACAACTGATCCTGTGCTTCTACCTGACCTGTATTTTGTTCGTGGTGGTGGTGCTCGGGCTTATCGCGCGCTTCACCGGTTTCAGCATCTTCAAGTTTGTGAATTACATTAAAGAAGAGCTGCTGATCGTGCTGGGCACGTCATCTTCTGAATCAGCGCTGCCGCGCATGCTGGATAAAATGGAGCGTCTGGGTTGTAAGAAATCGGTGGTCGGGCTGGTCATTCCGACCGGCTATTCCTTCAATCTGGACGGCACCTCGATTTATCTGACGATGGCAGCAGTCTTCATCGCGCAGGCGACCAATACCCATATGGATATCTGGCATCAGATCACCCTGATTGTGGTGCTGCTGTTGTCTTCAAAAGGGGCGGCAGGCGTAACGGGCAGCGGATTCATCGTGCTGGCGGCAACGTTGTCTGCTGTGGGCCATTTACCGGTTGCAGGACTGGCACTGATTCTGGGCATTGACCGTTTCATGTCCGAAGCGCGTGCGCTGACCAATCTGGTCGGTAACGGCGTCGCCACCATCGTGGTCGCAAAATGGTGTGATCAGCTGGACGAAGGGCAGTTAAAAGCGACCTTAAACGGCCAGAAGGGTCTGACAGAAGCCGAAAAGTCCGCCTGAAATTTCTGAAAAATGGTGGCTGAATGGATGAAAATATTGAGAAAGGTTTCTAAAAACGCATTTATTTAGCCCCAAACCCACCTAATATCCACCGGTTACTTGATGCAACCGGTGGATTATCTTCATAATATGTCCCTCAAATGCCTCATCTGGCGTTCGTTCCCATAATATTTTTGCGGGCTGCGTGACATTGCGAAAAATGCGCGGTCTAACGAAGGGCTGTATTTTCCGTCCTTAAACTTACGCATTCAATTCCTGTGGGCCAGTCGACCGACACCGGCAGGACAGCATATTGAAAATTGGATTGTCATTACGTAGGGGTTCACATGCAGGGCACCAAAATCCGTTTACTCATTGGTGGATTGCTGCTGGCAGCAGCCGCAAGTCATGTGCAAGCTGAAGCATTACAACCAGATCCGGCCTGGCAGCAGGGGAAACTGGACAATGGATTTACCTGGCAGTTGCTGACCACGCCGCAACGCCCGAGCGATCGCATTGAATTACGCCTGGTGGTTCGCACCGGCTCGCTGGCGGAATCAGCCCAGCAAACGGGCTATGCCCATTTCCTTCCCCGCCTTGCGCTGATGCACAGCGAAGGCTTCAGCACGGCTCAGCTCCAGTCTCTGTGGCAGCAAAGTATCAATCCGCAGCGGCCATTGCCGCCAGCGGTCAGTTCTTATGATTTCACGATGTACAACCTGAGCCTGCCCAATAACCGTCCTGAGCTTCTGAAAGATGCTCTGAACTGGCTGGCAAATACGGCGGGCAAAGTGTCTGTCACCCCGGCGCTGGTGAGTGCAGCCCGTCAGGAATCTCAGGATCCGGTAGGTTCTCTGCCTCAAAATACGCAGGATGCCTGGTGGCGTGCGCGGATGGCCGGTTCGACGCTGGTTGGTCACAATCCAAACCATTTACCCACCAAACCTGTCAATATCGAGGCATTAATCAAATTTTATCATCAGTGGTATACGCCTGATGCGATGACGTTATTTGTCGTCGGTAATGTCGACAGTCGTGGCCTGAGTGAACAAATCAATCGCACGTTCTCGTCACTCAAAGGCAGCCGCCAGACGCCGCAGACGTTGCCCACGCTGTCTGAAGTGACGACAAAATCCATGACCGTCATGGATGAAAATCTGACTCAGGATCGTGTCTCATTAATGTGGGATAACGCCTGGCAGCCCATTCAGGATTCACAGGCACTTGCCGCATACTGGCGCAGTGATCTAGCCCGCGAAGCGTTGTTCTGGCATTTGCAGCAACAACTGAAAAGTGCGTTTGAAACCAAAAAAGACACCCCGGCACCTGGCCCGGGGCTGGGTTTCGACTGTAATGTGCAATATCAGCGCGCGCAGTGTGCAATCCGCATTGAAGCACCGCAGGCTAAGCTGACGGAGCTGTTTAAACGTCTGTCAGAAGAACTCCTGGCTGTTCGCGATAAAGGCATTTCTCAGGCTGAATTTGACGCACTGATTGCGCAGAAAAACGATCAGCTGAGCAAACTGTTCGCGACTTACGCCCGCACCGATACCGATGTGCTGATGAGCCAGCGTTTGCGTTCCCAGCAAAACGGTGTGGTAGATATCGCCCCAGAACAGTATCAGCAATTGCGTCAGCAGTTCCTTTCCACGCTGACCCTGCCGGTGCTGAATCAGGAACTGAAGCAACAGCTTTCCCGCGCTCCTGCGTTATTAGTGGCGCAGCCAAAAGGGGAACCTGAGGTGAATGCCGCAGAGCTGCGGGCGGTTTATGACAAGATAATGGCACCGGTGGAAACCGCGCCTGTGGTTGATGCCCCTGCGGGGGATGTGCCGGCGGCATCGGCGACGACTGCGCAATAAGTAGATCGTTGAGTAAGAATTCGGTCGGCTCCCTCCCCTGCGAAGGGGAGGGTTGGGGTGGGGTATTAAGGTCTAAATCAAAAAGTTTAAGTGTGCTTTAGCAAAGAGTTAGTCATTAAAACCCCCTCCCAGCCTCCCCCTTCGCAGGGGGAGGAGTAAAGAAAAACTCCCCTTATGCCCGCCCCGGCATAAACTCCATCGGAATGATCGCACCGCGATGCTGGATAACCGTACTCGCTGTTTCATGTCCACGCACTGCGGCTTCCACCGCGCTGCCACCGGTGAGCCTCACCGCCAGATAACCGGCGCTGAAGGAATCTCCTGCTGCCGTCGTATCAATGACTTTCTCTTTCGGCAATTTCACCGCAGGGACATCATGCAACTCGCCTTCAGCGCTGGAGACGATGCAACTGTCGGCTCCGCGTTTGACGACCACTTCGCTGACCCCCAGCGCATGGGTGCGCGCAATCACGTCGTCGTACGGCTTCTGGCCCCACAACATATCTTCGTCATCGAGGGTTAGGAAGGCGATGTCGGTGCAGGAAAGCATGGCGTTATATGCGGCCTGCGTCTGTTCTTTGCTGGCCCACAGACGCGGACGGTAATTGTTATCGAAAATCACTTTGCCACCGCGTGAACGGCAGGCTTTCAGCAAGGTCATCAGACGGTCACGGCTTGCGTCGCTGAGGATCGCCAGACTGATACCGCTCAGATACAGATAATCGAATTCTGCCAGTTTCCGGCAAATCTCTTCGGATTGCGGACTGTCGAGCCAGTAGCGCGCGGCAGCATCATTGCGCCAGTAATAGAAGGTGCGCTCGCCGGTGCTGTCCGTTTCAATCACATACAAACCGGGTAACTTGTTTTCAAGGCGCTGGGTCAGATCCGTGTGAACCCCTTCCTGCTGCCAGGCCTGCAACATTTCATTGCTGAAACTGTCATTGCCGAGCGCGGTGACGTAATGCACGTTCAGCGCATCAGGGGAAACCTGGCGGGAGATATAAACAGACGTGTTCAGCGTGTCGCCACCAAAACCGCGGTGGAGCGCATCGCCTTTCTGAGATAATTCGATCATGCATTCGCCGATAACGGCAATGTTTTTGCTGGTCATGGTACCTGGCCTATGTCTGAAGCATTAAAACGAAAGGAAAGAAAAGACCGTCATTATTGCGCTCTAGTCTCTTCATAAGAATGCGGTCAGTCAAATAAATTAAAACAAGGTTTTATTTTTGTAGGCAGCAGGCAAAAAAACGAAGAAAAAACGAGGGGAAAAGTGGAAGCGTCAGCACTTCCACCTGAGGCAGTTACTTATTTTCCTGACGCAGTTCGGTCACCGGACGGCCACCCACTCCCCAGTTATCGGTGTCGACCTCGTCAATGACGACCACGGTCGTCGCCGGATTTTTGCCCAGCGTGTCCACCAGTAATTGTGTCACCCCGGCGATCAGCGCTTTCTTCTGTTCAGCTGTCGCGCCTTCGCGGGTGATTTTGATATTAACGTAAGGCATTTTTTTCTCCGGCTTGTGAATGAGGCGTCAATAAAATATTCAGTGCTTCCACTGTAGAGCCTGTGTAAAAGAACTTCCAGCCCGGCTTTTTGGCTGATTTAGGCGCACAGATTGTAAGGTTATATCGAGTGATTAAAGTTTCCCCGCGCAGCGCCGATAGATAACTCTACTAAAGAAAGCCAGGAAACCGGGCTACTTTGCCTCCATGAAACACAGTGTTCTGCGAACACACGCTGTTGACATGAATCACATTGTAGTCACGCGACACATGTTGCCGCATGTCCCCCTGATAATCTGATTCTTATTCATGACGGCAGAAAAATATGATAACTAAGATGATGTTAGGGCTGATTACGCCTTCTTTTACCGCCATAGAGCGCGTAAAAGCACAGTCTTACTGGCGTCAGTGTCAGAGAGTGTACCGTTTTCAGCCTATTTATCGCACCACAGGAAAGCTGTTGGGAATTGAATTGCTGACAGGGATTTTTCACCCTGCGAGCCCGCACAAATTCATTTCGCCGGAAGAATATTTTGTCGCGATCGCTGTGGGCAAACGTTTGCAAATCGTGCAGGAGCAGCTCGACCTGTTGCAGCGCTGGCAGCATCTGTTCATTGAAAACGAATTACTGGCGTCGATTAACGTAGATGGTCAGGTACTGGAAATGCTGCAATCTGATTCGGCGCTGCGCGCGCAAATCAGCGCGATGCCGTATGTCCGTTTTGAACTGGTTGAAAGCGCCGAAAATGCGCTGAGTATCCCGCTGTCGCAAATCGAGCAATCTGACCGGTTGTGGCTCGATGACTTTGGTCAGGGTATCGCTAACTTCTCTTCCTTCACCACCTGGCATTACGAATACATCAAAATCGCCCGCGATCTGTTTATTTTGCTTGGCCAGAGTGAAGAGGGGTCGCGGCTGTTTTACACGCTGGTGACGCTGATGAATCGCTATAGCAAAGGCGTGATTATTGAAGGCGTTGAAACGGCCTCTGAATGGGCGATGGTCTGCAATTCTGATGCGCTGGCGGCACAAGGCTATTATCTGGCGCGCCCCACCATTTTCGACAATCTGGATAATCTGCCCATACATTTCAAAGGATAATGGATCACGCCTGACCTGCTGAGGCAAACTCTCAAAGTTGCTGGTGACTCGTTGTGGTGTGATGCATTTTCATTTCACTGATTTAAAAAGCATTACCTTCCGACTTCCTGCCTGATATGCCCCCTTCACGAATGCCCCTTCCTGCAAGCTGTTGAGAATTCTACTATGGTTAAAACTTAGGATTGGTTAACTGTCTGAAAGGAACAGATTTATGACGCGCACAGGTAAAGTGATTTCCTGGGTTGTGGGTGTGATTATCATTGCGTTGATTGCTGTCGTGATTTTCATTGCGACATTCGACTGGAACCGCCTCAAACCGACCATCAATCAAAAAGTCAGCACCGAACTGAACCGCGCATTCGCGATCCGCGGTGATTTAGGCGTGGACTGGTCGCGTCAGAAAGACGAAGCGGGGTGGCGCGCGTGGGTGCCGTGGCCGCATATTCATGCTGAAGATATCGTGCTCGGTAACCCTTCCGATGTGCAAACCGGCGAAAAAGACGCGCAGATGGTGAAACTCGCCCGCGTTGACGCCAGCATTGCGCCACTCGCCTTACTGCATAAAGAAGTGTTGATCCCGCGCATCTGGCTGAAACAGCCTGATGCTTCATTGCTGCGTCTGGATAATGGCAAAAATAACTGGACGTTCAATCTCGCCAACAGCGATACGCAGGATCCGGCGCAGCCGCCGTCTGCCTGGTCATTCACGCTCAATGATATCGTGTTTGATCGCGGGCAAATTGACTATAAAGACGCGAAACTGAAAGCTGATTTCCGCGCCGTGATTGATCCGCTGGGCAAACCGCTGCCGTTCACGGAAGTGGTCGGTGATAAGAAAGATGCACCGAAAACCAAAACCCCGCCTTATGTGTTTGGCTGGAAAGTTGACGGCAAATACAACGGTGAATCGCTTTCCGGCAGCGGCAAAATCGGTGGCATGCTGGCGCTGAAAGACCCGGATGTGCTGTTCCCGTTACAGGCAGATGTCCGTTCCGGGAATACGCGGGTGGCCGTCGCGGGGACATTGCAGGATCCGATGAATCTCGGGGGGCTGGATTTACGTCTGAAATTCTCCGGCCAGACGCTGTCTGACTTGTATGGCCTGACCGGCGTGCTGCTGCCGCAAACGCCACCGTATTCCACCGACGGGCATTTATCGGCGACGTTGCATGATAAAGACGGCGCAATTTACCGTTTTCAGAACTTTAACGGTGAAATCGGCGACAGCGATATTCACGGCTCACTGACTTATCAGGCCGTTAAACCGCGACCTAAACTGACCGGTGAGGTAGTTTCAAAACAGCTGCGCTTTGCTGATCTGGCTCCGCTGATTGGTGCCGATTCTAACCAGGACAAAGCCAAACGTGGTGAAACTACCCGGCAGCCTGCCGACAAAGTATTGCCGGTGGAGAAATTCGATACCAAAAGCTGGCGGGTAATGGACGCTGATGTGAAATTCAGCGCCAAACGTATCGAGCATGGTAAATCCCTGCCGCTGAGCGATTTGAGTACTCACCTGAAACTGACCGACGGCGAGATCCTGCTCGACCCGCTGCGTTTCGGTCTGGCTGGCGGTAATCTGAATTCCACCATCCGCCTCGAAGGTGACAAATCGCCGATGCAGGCGCGCGCCGATATCCATGCCCGCAAACTGAAGCTCAAGCAATTGCTGCCAAACGTACAGTCAATGGAGCGCAGTCTGGGCGACCTGAACGGTGACGCCACGCTGACCGGCACCGGGAATTCGGTCGCAGCGCTGCTCGGTACCAGCAACGGTGATATGAAAATCCTTATTAACGATGGCGTGATCAGCCGTGGCCTGATGGAACTGGCAGGGCTGAATGTCGGTAATTACGTGGTGAGTAAACTGTTCGGCGATGATGAAGTGGCGATCAACTGCGCGGCCGCCAACGTCAATGTGAAGAACGGACTGGTCACGCCACGGCTGTTTGTGTTCGATACTGAGAATGCGGTGATTAACATTACCGGCAATACCAATATGGCAACCGAACGGCTGGATCTGTCGATCAACCCTGAAAGCAAGGGCGTGCGTATCCTGACCTTACGTTCACCGCTGTATGTTCGCGGCACCTATAAAAATCCGGATGCCGGCGTGAAACCAGGGCCGCTGATTGCCCGCGGTGCCGCAGCCGTCGCGCTTGGCGCTGTCGTTGCCCCGGCTGCCGCGCTGCTGGCGTTGATCTCTCCAAGTGATAATGAAGAAAACCAGTGCGGCCCGATCTTGCAGCAGATGAAACAGAAGTAATCGTGTTGGATTAACGCCTCCCCCTGCGAAGGGGAAGGCCGGAAGGGGGCTTTAAGGCTGAGGCACCGGATCCAGTACCGCACATTTGTGGTCCTGGATTTCTTCGGTGGAGGCGTTATTGAGTTTGAGTAAGTCACGCTCGCTGGCGAGCAGCAGGAAATCGCCGCCCGGCAGGCTGACCATCGCCATGCCGAAATGTCCCATCTTTTTATCGGCTTCAGGTACGCCTTCGGCCAGAAGCCGGAAAGCGCCTTTCTCATTCAGCTCAGCCTGCGTCACTTTACGCGCCAGATAGGTGTGTCCGAGCAGCTTATCCGGCAGTTCCTGCCAGTTATATCCCATCTGCCCGCCATCTTTGCTCAGCGTGGTTTTTACCTGTGGCAAAAGACAGGAGATGTGGATGTGCAGCTGATTCTGCGACCGTCCGTATTGCGAGTTAATCGCCAGCGAGACATTGCTGTCATCAATCGGTTTACCGTATTTATCCGCCATAAAATGCCGCGCATTCCATGCCTGGCTGAAAAAGTTTGGCGTTGACGGTTCCAGCAACGCAGGGCTTTCCATACCGGTGATCCGCGCGGTCGGCATCAGCAAATATTGCAGCGGGCCGTTCAGATCTTTCAGCACCACAAAACCCTGTTGTTCATCGACCTGCGCGCAGGGCTCAGGTTTGCCCGTGCTTTGCTGATTCGGCACGCATTTTTTGCTGATGATGTTCCACAGAGCGTTGGGATTGGAGGTGTGTGGCCAGAAATACCAAAAGGCCGCAGTAATAAGGATAAGCAGGATCAGAACAGGCAGGATAAATCGACGCAAGCGCATAAGAGACCTTCGCAGAAGGCACCGTGCCGGGCGCAAACCGGGCACGGTATCCGGGTCAGTTACAATGACTGATGGGCGGTTTCTTTGGACAGCAGCAGCGCGATCAGCGTCAGCGTTGCCATTGAAGCCAGATAAACGCCCACATAGAACAACCCGTAATGGGTTGCCAGCCAGGTGGCGATGTACGGCGCGACAGATGCGCCCAGTATCGAAGACACATTATAGGAGAAGGACGCGCCGGTATAGCGAACTTCTGTCGGGAACAGCTCCGGCAGCAGCGCACCCATCGGACCGAAAGTCAGCCCCATCACCATGAAACCACACAGCAGGAATACCATCACCAGCGCCTGTGAACCGGCACCCAGAATGGTCGGGAAGCACAGGGCGAAGACGATCATCAGCAGCGTAATACAAATCATGGTTTTGCGACGGCCAAACTTATCCGCCAGCTGACCGGCAACCGGCACCATCACGCCGAAACCGACCACGCCGATCATCAGCATCAGCAGGAATTCATTGCGCGGAATGCCCAGCCCGACCGGCTTTGCGGCAGTGCCGTAACCCAGTGAATACACGGTCATGATGTAGAACAGCGTGTAAGTCGCAACCATGATAAAGGTGCCGAGAATCGTCGCCTTTTTATATTTAGTGAACAGCGTGCCGATTGGCACTTTCACCTGTTTACCGGCTTTGGCAATTTTGGCAAATACCGGTGTTTCGTGCAGGGAAACGCGCACATACAGACCGACGATCACCAGTACCGCAGAAAGCAGGAACGGCACACGCCAGCCCCAGGAAATAAACTGTTCGTCGGTCAGCAGCCACGACAGCAGCAGGAACATGCCGTTCGCGAAGAAGAAGCCAATCGGTGCGCCAAGCTGCGGGAAAGAACCGTACAGGGCGCGTTTCTTCGCCGGTGCGTTCTCGGTGGCGAGCAGCGCCGCGCCGCCCCATTCACCGCCAAGGCCCAGACCCTGACCAAAACGCGCCAGCGCCAGCAGCATCGGTGCGAAAACGCCAATGGTTGCGTAGGTCGGCAGCAGGCCGATCACCACGGTAGACACGCCCATCGTCAGCAAAGAGGCCACCAGCGTGACTTTACGTCCGACGCGGTCGCCGAAGTGGCCGAACAGCGCGGAACCGATCGGCCTGGCGACAAAGGCGATGGCAAAGGTCGCGAGAGACTGTAGCGTGGCCGCCGTCGGGTCACCCTGCGGGAAGAAAATGTGCGGGAAAACAATCACCGCAGCAGTGGCATAGATATAAAAGTCGAAGAATTCAATGGCCGTACCGATAAGCGATGCCACGATGACTTTGCTGCGGGAGTTCTGACTCACCAATTGCGCGTCAGCTTCTAATTCTGGAGTGATAGTGGCTTGCATAAGTGTTTCTTATTTGTAATGAGTGGGAGGGATCTAATGTAAATAAATGTATATCGAAAAGGCATCTTATGCAGAGCGCGGCGGTATTTCAACGCAGCGGAAGCCGCGAAAAAAGGCGTTTAAAGCCGGATCGGGGGATTATTTTATCAGGGCAGGATTTCGCCAGTCATAAGTTTGGCGAATGGGTAAAAGGCAGAGCAACTGACTGCAAAACCGCAAAATAAAAGTACGGCTCTCAGTCAGTTATTCTGGTTTTCACGGCGGCGCCATGCCTGACTTAGCATTATTCACTGCTTTTTAACTTCATCTTCAGCATTAACTGTGGATATATGCATTTCGTCTGGCACGATGAGGTTGTCCGGCGTGTATTCACTGTCGTTTTCCGTGGCATTTTTCGCGTTTTTGGCGGCTTTTTGCTTCGGATCCGGCATCGGCGGGTCATCTTTGTATTTCGCCGTCGCTATCCACGCGGCGACAAACAACGTCAGGCGGGCGAAGAAATAGAAGAAAGCCATCAGGCCGATCACTGAACCAAACGCTGCGCCGGAAGGTGAGGTCGCCAGCTTCGGCAGTGTCATGGTCATCACGAATTTAATCACCTCAAAACCCATCGCCGCCAGTAACGTCCCGCGCAGCAGCGCTTTTTTGCGTGGTTTGTGGCGCGGCAACATCCAGAAAATCCACAGGAACAGCAAATAGTTAGCGGCAATGGAAATCACCAGCGTGATACTGGTCATCACCGGGCGGAGCCAGTCAATGCCACCCAGACCCAGCGCATCGACAATGGTTTTTTGCGCGGCACCGGCAATCGACGTCAGCGACAGCGTGATAATCAGCGCCAGCACCAGCCCGGTCAGGGAAATAAAATCGCGAATATAGCGGCGGTAAATTTTCTCCTGATCCTGCGGATTACGCTCCCAGACATCGCGCGACTGGGCACGGATCGCCTCGCGCAAATTCCCCATCCAGCTCACGCCGGAGTAAAGCGCAATCAGCAAACCGGATAACCCCACGGCAGTACGCTGCTGGATGGCAGTATTTACCGTGCTTTTCAGCGTATTCGCCAGATTCGGGTCACTGATGCTGTTGACGATTCGGTTGATCAGTTCTGCCAGCAAATCAGGATTTGAGGCCAGCACAAAACCGACCGCAGCGAAGGACACCATCAGAATCGGGATCAGCGACAGAAAGGAGAAATAGGTGATGGCCGCGCCAAACTGGCTGCCAAGGCGATCGTTAAAGCGTTCCGTGGCACGCAGCAAATGTGCCACCCAGCCCCAGGACTGCACGTATTCCACGAGTCGTGAAAATCTGCCGATGTTTTTATCCACCGTCTGATTGCCGGTTTTGATGTTGATCAGCGGGGTCGGTTTTTCCTGTGTGGCCGGTTCTTGTTTTGAAATGATGGGCATTGATCCATGTTGTCCTTAAAAATTCATCCGGCCTTAAGTATAGACGCCTGAGCGGTGAGGGCTAAGCCAGAGGCGTCTGAAAGCTCAGGCAATGAACGTTTGGGTGATATCGGTCAGCCAGTCCATAAACACTTTAACGCGGCGTGACAGATTCAGACGATGCGGATAAACCAGCGTCACCGGCATTGGCGGTGCACGGAACTGCGGCAAAATACTGATCAACTGACCACCCGCCAGCGCGTCGCGCACACCAATCAGCGGAACCTGAATGATGCCGAGGCCGTTGATACAGGCGCTGACGTAGGTTTCGGTGCTGTTAACCGTCACCGCGCCGCCGCTTTTGACCGTTTTCACCTGTTTGCCGTCGAGATATTCAAAGGCCGACGTATGGCTGCCGAGGATTTGTTCATAATGCACCATGGCGTGTTGTGCCAGCTGGTCAGGGTGATCCGGCGTGCCGTAGCGGCGCAGATAACCGGGGCTGGCGCAGTTAACCATGCTGAGATGCCCCAGCGGACGCGCAATCAGCCCGGAATCTTTAAGGGTGCCGGAGCGGATCACACAGTCAAACCCTTCCCGCACCACATCCACGCGGTGATCGGTGCAGCTCAGTTCAATTTCCAGCGCCGGATAACGGTTAAGAAACTCCGCCAGACGCGGTAACACCAGATGCGTCGCCATACCGGTGGTCATATCAACCCGCAAACGTCCGCTGACACTGGCCGGATTCGACTGAAACATCGATTCCAGTTCATCCATGCTGGCCAGCAACTCTTTGCAGCGCTGATAAAACACCTGTCCGTCCTGTGTCAGTTGTACGCGGCGCGTTGAACGGTGCAGCAAACGTGCCGACATCCGCGTTTCCAGTTGCTGCACCAGCCGCGACACACTGCCTTTGGGCAATCCCAGGCTTTCAGCCGCGCGGGTAAAATTACTCAGTTCAGCGACGCGCACAAACACCTGCATTGATTGAATTTTATCCACAATTTGCCTGATTGTTGTTGAGAATGAGACAGTGAAAATCATTATGGCTCATTTATCACTCTCAGGTAATCCAATAGGCTGTGTTTCATCCGATGCAGAAGGTGCAAAAAGCCAATGAGGTCAGATATGAACCGTAAAATCGCAATAGTGACCGGCGGAAGCCGTGGTTTAGGTAAGAATGCCATTGAAAAGCTGGCAAAAAAGGGCGTTGACGTGATTCTGACTTACCACAATCAGGCCGCTGCGGCACAGGAAGTGGTGATTTCTGTCGAAGCACAGGGTGGAAAGGCCGTTGCGTTGCAGCTCAATACCGGTGAGTCCGGCAGTTTTGATGGCTTTGTTGTGCAGGTAAAAGCGCAACTGCAACAGGTCTGGCAGCGCGATACTTTTGATTTTCTGATCAACAATGCCGGGGTAGGTTTACATCAGTCTTTTGCCGATACTACCGAAGAACAGTTTGATCTGATGATGAATGTCCATCTGAAAGGGCCGTTCTTCCTGACGCAAAAACTGTTGCCGCTGATGGCCGACGGTGGCCGCATCCTGAATATCTCCAGCGGGCTGGCGCGTTTTGCTCTGCCGGGCTCATCGGCTTACGCCATGATGAAAGGGGCCATCGAAGTGCTGACCCGCTATCAGGCGAAAGAACTCGGCGCACGCGGGATTACCGCCAACGTGCTGGCTCCTGGCGCAATTGAAACGGATTTCAGTGGGGGTATGGTGCGCGATAATCCGGATGTGAACAGACTGGTTGCCAGCAATACTGCGCTGGGCCGCGCCGGTTTGCCGGATGATATCGGTGATATGGTGGCGCTGATGCTCAGTGATGAAGCGGGCTGGATGACCGCCCAGCGCGTTGAGGCCTCAGGCGGTATGTTTATCTAAACGTTAATCGTGCTGGAAACGCTTCGCTTTCATATGCTGCTGTTTTTCCAGCTCAAAAATCGCCCGTTGCAGGTCGCGTTCCTGCGCGGGTGATAAATTCGGAAACTTAAAACTCAGCCGCTGCGACGTCACGGTTTCGCCTTTATTGCTCACCGATTTACGCACCATCGCGCCGAGATACTGCAGATCTAATGTAAAGGTTCCCAGCTCCGCTAGCTGAATCAGCGAATCTTTCAGCATTGACCCGCTGGTGATTTCCGGCGGTGTAGCCCCTTCAATCTCCAGCCCCAGCCCGCCAAGTGAGATATCACGCACGCGATAAGCAAACTCAGAGGAATCAGGCAATATTCCGCTGCAACGGAAATCCGACATCCGCGGTACACTCACGCGGAAATACTCACGGCGCTGAATGAAATACAACACGGGCGGAAGATCGCAGGTAAATGTCGGCAAACCTTCATAGCTGACCTGGCGGACTCTGCTGCAGGAAAACTCAACCTTGGCACCGGCCGGTTCCGCAACAAACGTCAGTGTGCCGGCTTCAGCGGCCAGAGTGTTCTCGTAATCTGAACTGCCCAGATCGAATAAGAACTGATGGTTGTCAGCATCAACGTCCAGAATTTTACTGATAAATTGTCCGCGGGAATGGCTGACCATGACCAGGGTCTGGTTCTTCTTTAAGTCTCGCAGAACGGACAAAATTGCCAGCGTGTTCCGCTTCGCAAACGACTCTTTCGATACTTCGCTCACCTGCCACACCTCATAAGAAATAAATGCAAAATTATGGCGCAGCCGTTGACGTATAAGGCGCCCAATACGGATTATCGGCCACTCAGAGCAAAACTTTATCGCGCAATAACGTCTATTTTGACCCGCAAAAAGGGATATTCCGGGCGCGCAGGGCGCTGTTTGCGCGTCTCTGATTTATATATAGGCTATCTTTTCGCGTTCTGATGCCTATTTTCTCCTCAATTTTTTTCATTTAAAACCTCACCGGAGAAAATTATTTCCCTTCACGGCGAATAAAAATCGCTGCTCAGGTGTTTACCTTTATATCGAACACTGACGGGCACGGTTTTTATGCAAACTTCATCTTCTGTTCTTCGCAGCCGTTACGACGGCCTGACTATTTTGCTGCACTGGCTGACGGCGATGGCGGTGATTTTCCTGTTTGCCAGCGCGCATATCTGGGAAGTGCTGGAGCGCGGCACGCCGCTGCGCAAAGGGCTGCAATCGGTGCATATCTCGGTGGGGATCCTGCTGGCGGCGATTATTATCGGGCGTCTTTTATGGCGTTTGTTTACCGTCAGCACCGGTCGCAGTAAACAGCAACCGGTCGCCATGCCGACGCTGATGAAAGCCGCCGCGCACCTGACCCATCTGGCGCTCTATCTATTGCTGGTCGCGCAAATCATTCTGGGCTTTTTATTCCGCTGGTCGCAGGCCGAACCGTTCTACTTCTTCGGTTTATTCCCCATTCCTGACGTGTTCAATTTCGACAGTGTGATGACCAGAACTTTCGGTTCGTTGCACAACAACGTCGCCTGGGCGCTGATCATTATTGCGGGTATACATGCGCTGGCGGCACTGTTCCACCATTACGTTCTCCGCGACGGCATTTTGCGCCGCATGTTACCGGGCAGCACAAGCCGCCCGTAAGTCATCAGTTAATTCCCTACAGGACATCATTATGAAGACAAAAACGGTAATACAGGCGCTGTCGGTTGTGTGTCTGGCGGGCAATCTGCTGTTTTTCAGCGCCGCCGCTAACGCGATGGGTGATGATTCCGACGCTAAAAAAACGCCGGACTGCCCGAAGGGGCAAATCTACGACAGCAAAACTAAGAGCTGCATGGTGGATAAAGGCAGCATGATTTCCGATCAGGATAAAACGCAGTACGCTTATCATCTGGCGAAAACCGGCCGTTATCAGGAAGCGCTGACGGTGCTGAATACGCTGAAAGATCAGAACACCAAAGAAGCCTGGAACTATCGCGGCTATGCCACCCGTAAACTCGGGCGCACCGACGAAGGTATCAGCTATTATCAGAAGTCGATTGCGATTGACGCGAAGTACGCCAAAGTCCGGGAATATCTCGGCGAGGCTTATATGATTAAAGGGCGTCCTGATCTCGCCAAAGCCCAGTTAGCGACCATCAAAGGCTTGTGCGGCACCGGCTGCGAAGAATACCGCGACCTGAGCGCCGCCATCGACGGTCATCCGGAATCCTGATCACGGAGAATCGATAAATCTCACCGGCAGACTTACGTTCTGAACTGAGCCAGTGCCTGTCACGTCTGTGGCGCTACGCGATGGTACTGTCGCGCAAGCATGATGTGGCGGACGATCTGGTGCAATCCACCTGCGTGCGGGCGCTGGAACGCTGCGCGCAGATTAAGGACAGCACCGGTGTGGACCGCTGGCTCTTTTCTATCCTGCACTCCATATGGGTTAACGAACTCAGGGCGCAGTACGTCCGTCAGGGGCAGGGTTTTGCTGATGTTGATGAAACGCAGGCGCCCGCCGATACGCTGTCTTTCGAGGAACGTCACTGGCATACGCAGGTTATGCAGCGGGTGAACCGGCTGCCGGAAGCCCAGCGCAACGCAGTGTTTCTGGTGTATGTCGAAGGTTTCACCTATCAGGAGGCGGCAATGACGCTTTCCGTCCCCATCGGTACCATCATGAGCCGTCTGGCGACCGCCCGGCTGACGCTGGCAAAAGACACCGGTACAGCCACCCAACCGCAGCAGGGAGAGAAAAAATGACCCGTGAAATCCCGGCTGCGCCTTACGCCGATGAAGTTCTGGTGGCATACCTCGATAACCAGCTAAGCGAATCTCAGCGTGCAAAATTTGATGCACAACTGGCGCAGGACGACGTGCTGGCGCAGCGGCTGGCGCAGATGTCACGCAGCAATTTACCGTTCCACGACGCCTTTGGCGCGATGTTGCAGGAAGCGCCGGTCGGGAAATTACAGGCTGCGCTCGATGCTATCCCTGATGCACGGATTGCCGGTTCGTCCGGATTCAGCCGTCGCGCACTGCTCGCCGCGTCGTTAAGTTTTCTGGCCGTCGGGCTGCTGGGTGGACGTTATTCCACGCTTTTTGCTTCTGACGATAACTGGCGTGCGCGCGTGGCGGATTACATGTCGCTGTATACCGCGCAGACGCTGGCGGATGTGGATGATTCTGCCGGACAGCAGAAAATCCAGCTCGCGCGGGTGCAAAACACCTTAGGCATTGCACTGAGCCCGGCGGCGCTGGCGGTGCAGGGCGCGGATCTGAAAGATGCCCGTATGTTGCATTATGACGAATATGACATCGCGCAAATTACCTATCTTGACGCGCGGTACGGCCCGATGGCGCTGTGTATTACGCGCAGCGAGCACCGCGACAATACGGCATTGCAGCGAGAAATCCGCCGGGGAATGAACGTGGTTTACTGGCGCAATGCCGGTTACAACTTCATGCTGATCGGCCACAGTCCGGCACCGGCTCTGGCCGCGCATGCTGCGGCTTTACAGGCGAATCTGGCCTGAATGATTTCGTCACGTCACTAACTTATGTAATTATTTAAAGTATTAAACTATTTTTAATGCACGTAACGATAATGTTAAATTGTTTACGAAATCTCGATAATATGAGTATTCGGTAACATTTGTGTGGTTGATTTGTCGTTCTTCGCCGCGGTTTTCGTTGCTCCCCATTATTGTCCTTTCATACTCTGTGGAAATAATCGCTTATTTCCCACCGCACCGCCGGGTTGTTGATTTCGTTTATCCAGAGGAAATCTGGATAGCTTTCACCTGCAAAACTAAAACTAAACATTCAGAGAAACAGACGTCATGAGAAAGATACTCGCCATGATCCTCTGCCTTAACGTGGTTGCTTTCAGCCAGTCAGCGTTGGCAGAAGATGAAAAGCCCGTTGATGTGTTACTGATCGGCGGCGGCATTATGAGCGCGACGCTGGGGACATACCTTCAGGAATTAGAGCCAGACTGGTCAATCGACATGGTTGAGCGTCTGGACGGCGTAGCGCTGGAAAGCTCCAACGGCTGGAACAACGCCGGTACCGGCCACTCTGCGCTGGCAGAAATGAACTACACACCGGAAAAAGCCGACGGCAGTATCGATATCTCCAAAGCGGTCGAAATCAACGAATCCTTCCAGATTTCCCGTCAGTTCTGGACCTATCAGGTTGAGAACGGCGTGCTGCACAACCCGCGTTCCTTCATCAACAGCACGCCGCACATGAGTTTTGTGTGGGGTGATGACAACATCAATTTCCTGCGTAAACGTTTTGCGGCATTGCAGCAAAGCACGCTGTTCCGTGGCATGGAATATTCAGAAGACCCGGCGCAAATCAAACAGTGGATCCCGCTGGTGATGGAAGGGCGTGACCCGGCGCAGAAAATCGCTGCGACCCGCATTCCGATTGGTACCGACGTAAACTTCGGCGAAATCACCCGTCAGCTGGTGGCCTCGTTGCAGAAGAAGCCTAACTTCTCCCTGAGCCTCGGTCATGAAGTGCGCGACATTAAACGTAACCCGGATAACACCTGGGACGTGACCGTTGCCGACCTGAAAAATGACGGCAAAGAAAGCGTTATCAAAGCGAAATTCGTGTTTATCGGTGCGGGCGGTGCGTCCCTGACGCTGCTGCAAAAATCCGGTATTCCTGAAGCGGATAACTACGGCGGCTTCCCGGTGGGGGGCGAGTTCCTGGTGACTGAAAACCCGGACGTGGTGAAACGTCATCTGGCGAAAGTGTACGGGAAAGCGTCTGTCGGCTCACCGCCGATGTCCGTTCCGCACCTCGATACCCGTATTCTGGATGGCAAACAGGTTCTGCTGTTCGGGCCGTTCGCCACCTTCTCCAGCAAATTCCTGAAAAACGGTTCCCTGTGGGATCTGTTCGGCAGCGTGAATTTCTCCAACATCATGCCGATGACCCACGTGGGCATCGACAACTTTGATCTGGTGAAATATCTGGTCAGCCAGGTGATGCTCTCCGACGACGACCGTTTCGATGCATTACGTGAATACTTCCCGGATGCGAAGAAAGAAGACTGGCGTCTGTGGGAAGCCGGTCAGCGCGTGCAGATCATCAAAAAAGATGAGAAAGAAGGCGGCGTTCTGCGTCTCGGCACCGAAGTGGTCAGCTCGAAAGACGGCAGCATTACCGCGCTGCTGGGCGCTTCTCCGGGCGCATCCACTGCGGCACCGATCATGCTGCACCTGATGGAAAAAGTGTTTAAAGACAAAGTCGCCACACCGGAGTGGCAGGCCAAACTGAAGGAAATCATCCCTTCTTACGGCACTGAACTGAACGGCAACGTGGCGGCAACCGAGAAAGAACTGGGCGACACCAGCCGCGTTCTGATGCTCGACAACCCGCAACCGAAAGCGGCGGAACCGGCTCCGGCGGCGGACAATTCTTCAGCTCCTAAAAAGGGCGAAGAGCAGAAACAAGTGGCAGACGTCGCGTTGTAATCTGATTCCGTAAAAAGTGATCGTAAAGGCGCGGGCAACTGCGCCTTTTTTCTTCATCTCCCTTCATATATCTCTTTGTGAATACGTAAATTCCATTAAACTATTCCCACAATTTCACCATGTGAATACAGTTTCCTCACACCCCGAAAAGCAGGATGCTTTTCACATGCCAACCAGGGACCGGAATGGACACACTTTCCCGCTACTCACTTGATATCTGGAACAGCCCTTACCGTCTGGACGTGCTGAACTTTCGCGGCGAGGAACAGCTCAGCGAGACTTTTTCCTACACCGTTGACGTCACCTGCCCCGAACCGGATATCGGTGCCGCGCAGATGCTGCGCCAGTTCGCCAGCTTCACGATGGGCACGCCTTTCCAGCCGGAACGCGTCGTGTACGGCGTTATCCGTGACTTTCAGCGCCTGTCGACCTCCGCCGACGAAACCCTTTACCGGATCCGGACTGGGAACGCTACACCTCGCTTGATGCGGCAACGGACAGCCTTTTAACGAAATAACAGGGACGATCACCAATGGATGACAATTTCGAAAAGGCGCTGGCATTTTTCACCCCGCCACCTGACAGCTGGGTCTGCAGCGGACAAAGAAAAATTGAGGCCGCAGGCCAATGGATTTGGGAAACCCTGCAGGGA